>JAJRRK010000025.1 GCA_024279555.1 Campylobacterales bacterium | reverse complement strand
CGGGTTCTGCTTGAGGGCTTTGGCAAGCGCCATGGCACCGTTGAACTGGAAATCCCCGAACTCCGGCTTGGTCGCTTCTGAAACGGGGATCGGCGCCGCCTCAATACCGGCTTTACTAAATGCCTGCTGTATAACGTTGTTAACTTCTTCTTTGAGTTTCATATGATGGTTCCGTAATTAAAGTAGGGGTAATAAATGTCCGTGTGGTACACGGTTTATCAATGCAGAGGTAATCAATTTCTCAACGCTCAGCGCTCGACGCTCAGCGCTTCAACTAAGCGTTCTCGCTCTTTTTCTCTTCGACCTTCTCTTCAACTTTGGTCTCTTCTTTTTTCGCGATCTCTTTGACCTCGTCCTCTTCACCCTCTTTCATCGCACCTTTAAACTCTTTGATCCCTTTACCCATACCCTTTGCGAGTTCTGGTATCTTCTTCGCTCCAAAAAGCAGTACGACGATCGCCAATACGATCAACAGTTCCGGCATACTTGGCATACCCATGGTTCATCCTTTTGTCCCCGATTATACGGGTGTGTTTAAATTTGAATAATTATACTTAAAATACTTTAACCTTATCCCAGCCATGCTTTGATGAAAGCGGCTTCCTCTTCTTTGCTCTGCTTAAGCCGTGCCGCCTTCGCAACAATGATAAATTCCCGTGCCGCCTCTTCCACGGTATCGTTGATGATTGTAAAATCATACTCCCCTACTGCCAAAATCTCCTCCTTGGCATTCTCGATACGCTTTTTGATCACCGTTTCACTGTCGGTACTACGGTCTCGTAGGCGTTTTTCAAGTTCCTTGAGTGTCGGTGGTGTGATAAAGGCAGAGGTAGTGATATCATCCATCTTGGCACGTACCAATCTGTGCCCCTGCACATCGATGTCGAAAATCACCAGTTTGCCCGCATCGAGTGCTTCACGCACCGGTTTGAGCGAGGTACCGTAATAATTCCCGTGTACCTGGGCATACTCCAGAAAATTGCCCGCCTTGATGTCCTCTTCAAACGCTTCACGGCTGACAAAAAAATACTCCCGACCATGCTTTTCTCCCGGGCGGGGTGCACGCGTCGTAGTGGAAATGGAGAAGTAGTACTCCCCTATCTGATCAGATGCCGCATTGATGATCGTACTCTTGCCCGCCCCGCTTGGTCCTGAGAGTACAAGGATCGCTCCTGTGCTTTTGTTTACCATTATGCCTCATCCTTGAAACGGATCTTGATAGTCACTTCCGCACCTTTGAGTAGCTTCTTGATCTTTTTGGGCTTCATGTTCTCGACCGCTGCAAGCAGTGCCTCTTCAAAGGTATAGACCTCTTCTCTCTTTTTTTTCATTTTTTTGGCTTTTCTTTTCTTCTTTTTGGCTTTGGGAGCCGTGCTGATCGCCTCGATGATCTCATCTTCTTCAACGATCTCCAGCCCATCCTCTTCAAGCTTCTGAGTGATCACTTCCACTTTGCGCGCTTCAAGCTCCTCTTCATCTTCCAGATCGATCGACGGTAGATCCTCTTCCTCGTTCTCGTCCAAAAGTACCTTGATCTGCTCTATCTCGTTACTGTCGAGTACTTTAGGAATCTCAGGGGTCTCTTCCGGCTCAAAAACTTCTTCTTTCCCGGCATCATCCACATCATTGTCACTTGAGAGAGGAAAGATAAAATGCTCCTCCTCCACAGACACCTCTTCTGTGATATCGGCTTCATCTTCACTCTCCGGCATATCCTGTGCTTGCCCATCCGTTTCCACAGAAGCACTTTCTTCTGCCGCTTTGGCAAGAGGCATCTGCGTTTTGACCCGGTCGATGACTGCCTGTATCTGGGAAGGGAGAAAAGGTTTCTTGATCACGACATCGAATTTATCCTCTGTTTCATCACCTCCGTCACGGCTGGAAAGAAGAACGAAGGTACCGATATCCGCTACCCAGGTGGAAAATGCCACCACACTGTCATTGTAGGAGGCATCATCTACGAACACAATGTCATATGCACTCTTCTTGACATCAGACATATGTTCCGCTTCTTCAAACACAATGGACTCATCACGCATGCAGAGCGAAACAAGACGCGAGACCACGGGGTTGGTATTGATCAACAGGATATTCATAGCAATGCTCCAAAAATAATTAACTACTATTATAAGATAAATGTGGTTAGTATTGGTTTGGATCGGATTGGGTTGAATGGGCGTAGAAATACACAAGGGGAGAACTTGCTTTTTCTTAGTTGTATTCAGATTTTGCATGCTTTTTGTGAGGTGTACATCAGGTACATCGAACAAAAACATGTGAAAAGTGCACCAAACAAAAATATAGCATGGACTTCTCTTTAGTTTCGTGCAATTTTTGCTTGCTCTGAATGAGTCATACATGAAGTATGTCGAATGAAGACAAGTGAAAAGTGTGCGAAAATAAAGAGAAGTGGTACACTCTACAGGATTCGAACCTGTGACCTTCGGTACCGCAAACCGATGCTCTATCCAGCTAAGCTAAGAGTGCACACAAAGTAGTACTGCGATATTTGGTGAGCGAATTGTAGCGAAAAAAGCTTTACTTTTCAAGTAGCTTCATCGGGCCAAAAAGGTTTTGGGCATTTTGGTTGGCTATGAAGGTATGGTTGTAGGGGTGTTCCATCTCGATCGTCTCAAACGATTCCAAGGGCAGGGCTTTTTTCAGCGCCTTGGCATGATTGCCAAAGAGAATGAGCTTGGGCTTCTCTTCCTGAAGATCTGTCAGCAGTGAATGCATGAACGGCTGCCATGCCCTGATATGCCGGGGAGAGCTCTTTTTATCCGTGAATATGAGTGCAGTATTGAGCAGCAGGACACCATTGTGTTCAAAATTCTCCCGAAGTTCGGAGATAGAATCTATGAGCCTGCTTTTGTCCACTGCTGCGATAGCCTCCTGAGAGGTGTCCTCAGGATGCAGATCGCCTCTTGCTACGAATACCATTTTGATGAAATTGCGCAGGGAGGTAGCACGGTTGACCTCTTTGCTCAAGCCCTTGTCGCCGAAAATTTTTTCAACCTTTTCATCGATGAACGCGTATCCGCCCGCACTCTCGACTCTGGGGTAGGGATCCTGTCCGAAAAGGATGTACTTCACTTTATGTCGTGGAAGCGTTTTGAAGGCATTAAGATACTGTGATCTGGCAGGAAAATACCCTTTGTCCGACTCAAGAAAATGCCGGTAATCAGCATCCAAGCGTTCATAGGCACGTTGGATTATCTCCTGCCAGCTATGATGAGTCATGCGCTTGTTTGATCCTCTCGAATTTGATGATCATCTCCACCTTGTCAAGCGGCACATTGAGAACTCTGGCGACATCTTCGGTACTTCTTCCCTCTGCAACAAGGGCTATGATGCGTTCTTTTTCGGACAATTCGGTACCATGATGATCCGGATGATCTGCTTGGCTGTGAACTTCCGCTTCAGACGTATTCGCATGTTGTGCACTTTTTTCCATAATCTCTCTGAGCAGTGCATTCTCTTTTGAGAGCTCACGATTTTTTTCTGCGAGAACGGACAAGATGATCCCCAGCACCATCAACAGACCAAGAACGATCATATCTATGAGTTCCACTATGCTACCTCCAATATGGTAAATATAAGAAAGACAAACCCGAGATATCCGTTTACGGTAAAAAATGCTTTGTCTATTTTTGTAAAGTCTTTGCTGACAATGTAGTGTTCATATGCCAACATGCCTGCGGCAAAGACCACAGCCGCCTCTTCCCACACGCCAAGTCCGGCACTGCCGACAAATCCCCACCAAAACAGTACGGTCAACAGATGGAAAAACCGTGCGATCCACATCGTGTTGACAGCGCCAAGACGGGAAGGGATGGAGTGCAGATTGTGTTGTTTGTCAAATGCCATATCCTGAAGTGAGTAGAGCAAATCAAATCCTGCCACCCAAAACATTACACCTGCTGCCAGAAGAATCGACCATGTTGTAATCTCTCCGCTCACTGCCACAACACCGGCTATGGGTGCAAGACCAAGACTGACACCGAGTATCAGGTGCGCCAGTGCCGAAAAGCGTTTGAACAGTGTATATGCCCCCAGTACGGCAAGGATCGGTATGGAGAGTTTGAATGCAAGATCGTTGACAAAATAGGCAACCACAATGAACGCAACTGCGTTGACAATAATGAAGGCAATCATCTGTATTGGCGTCACCCGCCCATCCACAGAGGGTCTGTTCTTTGTGCGCGGATTGAGTATGTCAATGTCCCTGTCAAGATAGCGGTTGACACCCATGGCAAAGTTACGTGCTGTCACTGCTGCAAGCGTACCAAGCACTAGCAGCCGCCATCCAAACCATCCCGAACCTGTATCCAGATAAGAGGCAACCAGCATCGCGATGAATATAAAAGGCAGAGAGAACACAGAGTGTTTGAACATGACCAGTTCGGAAAAATCATGTACTGTTTTGAGGAAACCGTGTTTCTTTAACTCTTTACTTTTCATGCTTTGCTCCCCACTCTCACCATATCATGGTCGGTAAACCGACCCTACAGCTAAAAAACATACCAAAACGCTCAAGCTTTACACAATTCACGGATGCGGGATACGCAATGTGCTATTGAGCGACCATGCAACAAGTAGCACCAGCCCTGCGATAACATAACCACTTGTCAACATACCGTAAGCAGTCAAGAGGTAAACCAGCCAGAGCAGTATCGCACCCAGCGGTGTCGGTACCCCCTCGAAATATTTCGATACCTCTCCGGCATCGACCTTCAAATTGAACTCTACCAGCCGGCGCAGACCGGAAATAATGTACCAAACAAAAACCACACCCAGAACAATCTCCTCCACAGTATCAAGTACCATATAGTGTTTCACCGCATAAAAAAGCAAGAATGCAGGCATCACCACAAAAGAGAGGAAATCGGCAAAACTGTCAAGCTGAATACCGAACTCGGTCGAAAGGTTGTACTTTCTCGCCACTTTGCCGTCTGCAATATCGAGCGCTCCGGCAATCCATGCCAATATGATCGCTACCAAGAAATTGTTCTGCTGGATCAGATACATCGCTGCCACACCACAGGCGATATTGCCAAAAGTAATCAGGTTGGCAAGGTTGAAACGATTGTGTTTGTCAAATAGATTCATGCGCTTATTTTACACTTTTCGTACTTAACTCTTGACACTTAGTATCAACTTGCTATGATAACACATGTCAAGATTCAAACAACTCGCTATCATCGGACCGACAGCGTCAGGCAAAAGTGATCTCGCGATCAAAACAGCACAGTATATAGACGCCTATATCCTTTCACTTGATTCTCTCTCTATCTACAAAGAGATCAATATTGTCTCGGCAAAACCTACCAAAGCAGAAAGAGCAGAGGTGATGCATTTTGGCATAGACCACCTCTATCCGAACGAACCCTTTGATGTTACCACTTTCATACAACTCTATCAAAAGGTACACAAAAAATGCCGGGAAGATCAAAAAAACCTTGTTATTGTAGGCGGTACGAGCTTCTATTTGAAGATGCTTCTTGAGGGTGTGTCGCAAAGACCTCCTTTGTCAGAAGCACAACAGACCGAGATCCGAACACATATGCGTCATCCCTCCCGTGTTCACCGTATGCTTTCAAAAGTCGATCCTGCCTATATGCAAAGCATATCATCAAGCGATACCTACCGTATACAAAAAGCACTTGAGATCTACACTGTGACGGGAGAGAAACCGAGCATCTATTTCGCTGCTCATCCTCCCAAAACAGTCATCGAAGAACCACTGCCTCTCTATGAGATACAGTGGGATCGTTCACAGCTTAGAGAACGTATTCGCCAGAGAACCGAACAGATGGTTCGTGCAGGACTCATTGATGAGATCATCATACTTGAGAAGAGGTATACACGTGCACCCAACTGCATGAAAGCCATAGGGATCAAAGAGACTCTGGCATACCTTGACGGCGTTTATGACAAACAGACCATGATAGAGAAGATCTCGGTCAACACCGGTAGATTGGCAAAAAGGCAGGAAACCTTCAATCGTTCACAGTTTGCCAATGTCACAAGAGGCAGCTTGAAAGATTTGGAGAAATTGCTGTTAGAAAATAAAAAGTATTCGTTTGGGAACTAAACTCTCAGTGCTCAGCGCTCAGCGCTCAGCACTTCTATATCAATACCCTGAAGCGGAGATCATATAGTAGAGATAGGAGACCAGAGGCTGCGCATAGAAAATGGCTGCTATGGTCGCCACAGCCGCAAGACCGATCACTGCCATCAGCGGACGTGACAGGTTATAGTATACGACATCGACATCCTTGACAGGATCTTTCAGGAACATATAGACAATCAGCTTCAAATAGTAGTATGCCGCAATTGCCGAGTTGAGTCCCATCACGATCGCAAGCCAGACATATCCGGCATTGACCGCTGCCTGCATCACATAGATCTTACCCCAGAAAACAGAGAATGGCGGCACCCCTGCCAGAGAGAGCATGAAGAGTGCCATGATGACTGCACCCATAGGCATAATCTGGATCAATCCTGCAAACTTCTCATATGGATGGTCAAAACGTGCGTTAAATCTTCTGACCTTGTGGCGAGAAATCCAAAGCATGGCAAATGCTCCCAGATTGGTAAACATAAAGAGACCGTAATAGAAGAAGATACTGGTCGTCCCCTCTGTCGTATCGAGTGCCATTGCCGCCATAATGAAACCGGCATGCGAGATGGAAGAGTATGCCAGCATACGCTTCACATCTTCCTGTACAAGCGCCATCAGGTTCGCGACTGTCATCGTGATTACCGCGAGTATCAGAATCATCACACGTACCCACTCGATACCGAGATCAAGGTACATACCGAAGATTCTAATCGCTACAACGAATGACGCGATCTTCGGTACAATCGACATATATCCTGCCAGTGGCGCGGAAGCACCCTCGTAGACATCCGGTGCCCATGTATGGAACGGGAAGAGCGACAACTTGAATGCCAACGTAACCATCAGCAGTACAGAAGACCCGAAGATCGCTGCCATGATACCCGGCTCACCAAGACGCGTCGATAGCACCTGTGCCACCTGATAGAGTTCAATCGAACCGGTCAGCGCGTAGACTACAGCCGAACCCATCGCGAAGAACCCGGCTGCCAGCGCACCCATGGTAAAGTACTTGACCGCCGCCTCATAAGAGTTGCTTCTGTTGTGCAGTGCGATCAGTGTATAGAGTGACAGGGACGCTGTTTCAAGTCCTACAAAGATCAGGATCAGGTTATCACTTGCCACCATGAACTGGAAGCCCGCCACCATAAACAGGAAGAGCGCAAAGAACTCCGGATAGGAGTACTCATGGAATCGCTTCGATGTCAGAGCCAACGGTGTGAACAGGATCGATGCGACAATGATCAACAACTGTGAAATGATCGATATTCCATCTATCAGCATCACATCGAAGAAACCGCGTTCATTGACATTCAAGCCGATCGTCGCACCAAAGTCAACGATGAGAATAAGAATCGTCAACATGACATACAGAGATTTATCAAGCTTCTCGTTGATAAGGTCAAGAACCAGTATCACAAGCCCGCCTGCGATTGCGATCAGCATCGGTGCCAGGGTAATGAGGTTCAAACTCTCCAAACTTACTTTAATCGGTTCCAACATTATTTCACCTCCCCTGCTTTAGTCACTGACTGCGGCACTTTGATTATTTCCTTTGCCTCAGCCGTGATCGCTTTTTCTTCCATGAAGACCAACATAGCATTGACCGACTTGTTGATCGGATCAAGTACAGGCTTGGGATAGACCCCCAGCCAGATTACAATTGCAACAAGCGGTACAAGAGACCATGTCTCTCTTGGTGTAAGGTCCTTAAGCTTTTTATTCTCTTCATTGGTCACAGGACCGAAGAAACTCTTTTTAAATACTGAAAGCATATAGACTGCACCGATAATAATAGAAGTTCCCGCAAGGATCGTCATGATCGGAGAGACTTCATAGAATCCGAGCAGTACCAAGAACTCCCCGACAAATCCGATGGTTAGAGGCAACCCTACCGATGCCATCAGCATGATCCCGAAGATCACGGCATATTTTGGCATGACTGCGGCCAATCCGCCAAATTCGCTCATCAGTTTGGTATGTCTTCTGTCGTAGATGATACCCACAAGCATAAAGAGCGCACCCGAAACGATACCGTGTGAGAGCATCTGGAAAACAGAACCGCCGATACCTTCGGCATTCATCGCAAAGATACCGATCATAATGATACCCATATGCGAAACAGATGAATAGGCAATGACCTGCTTCATATCTTTCTGCGCATAGGCGACCATCGCCGTATAGATGACCATAATAATGGAGAGAACTGCGATCGGTGTGATCATCATCACAGATGCATCAGGGAACATTGGCAGAGAGAATCTGACAAATCCGTAGGTACCCATCTTCAGCAGAACCGCAGCCAAGATGACTGAACCGATCGTCGGAGCCTGTCCGTGCGCATACGGAAGCCAGGTATGGAACGGGAACATCGGAACCTTGATGGCAAAACCAAGGAAAAATGCCATAAAGAGCCAAAGCTGATAATCAACCGGCAGTACCAGTGCGTACCAATCTGTAATGGCAAAGCTCCAAACACCTGTCAGGTTGTGATAGACATAGGCAACAAACAGCATCCCTACCAGCATGATAAGCGATCCCATGAAGGTATAGAGAAAGAACTTGATAGAAGCATACACACGTAAAGGACCTCCCCATGCACCGATGATATAGAGCATCGGCACCAGAGAGAGTTCCCAGAAAAGATAGAAAATGATCGCATCGAGCGCTACAAAAACACCGACCATGGTCATCTCAAGGAAGAGCAGAGTGATGATCATGTTCTTCACATCGGTCTCAATGCTCATACTCATCATACCGATCAGTGTCATCAATGTCGCCATGATGATAATGAAGAGCGATATCCCATCCACACCAAGGTAGTAGTTGACACCGAAATCGGGGATCAAGGGGATCATCTCTACAAACTGCATTCCCGCATTCGCCGTATCGAAACTGAACCAAAGCCATAGTGAGAGCAGGAACTCGATCGCCGCTACAGTGATACCGTAGGCTCTTGCACTCTTTTTATCTACGACAAATCCGAGCAATCCGGCGATCGCAGGGAAGAATACCAATACACTTAAAATATTATCCATCTAACTCTCCTTAACCTAACGCCACGGCAGAAATTGCCGCGACGACCAAAAGTATCACTGCACCCACAGCCATCCAGTTCAGGTAGTTCGAAAGGTTACCTGTCTGCATTTTTCTTGAACCGTCACCCGTCTTGTAGAGGAACTTGGCGATACCGTCAACTGTTGCATCCACGATCTTGAGATCGACTTTATTCCACATCATATCGGAGATCATCGCATAAGGTTTGGAGATGAACTCTTCATAGATATTCGGAATATAGTACTGGTTAGCCAGAAGTTTGTAGTACCAACTGCTCTCCAGTGCTTCATCCCTCTTGAGTCCTTTATAGTATTTTTTATATGCGAGAGCAATACCGCCGACAGCGAATACCAGTACAACCAATCCGAGGATCCACGCGATATGATGTGTGTGTTCGCTCATGTGGTAGTCTGGCAGCAGTTGTGTAACGAAGTGCTCGAAGGCATTCATACCGAACCCTGCTACTACCGCAAGGATCGCCAGTGGTGACATCGCAATAAGGACATAGCCGTACATTTCATGCGGCTGATGCTTGCCATCCTTGAAGTAATCGATCTCTTCGGTGTAGCGCGCATCACCTTCAAAGGTCAGGAATACCTGTCTGAAGCTGTAGAACGCAGTCATACCCGCTGTGACCACAAGGATCGCCCAGAGTACGATGGTACCTTCGTTCCAAGCTGTTTCGATGATCGCATCTTTGGAGAAGAATCCTGCGAAGAACGGGATACCCGCCAATGCCAAAGATGCCACACCCATATAGATGTATGACCATTTCATGACACGCTTGAGTCCCCCCATCTTGAAGATGTCGAGCTCATCATGCATCGCATGCATAACATTACCCGCACCCAGGAAGAGCAACGCTTTGAAGAAGGCGTGTGCTGCCAGGTGGAAGAGTGCGATCCAGTAGGCACCCAGACCGGCTGCAGCGAACATATAACCCAACTGAGAGAGTGTCGAGAAGGCAATGATACGCTTGAGGTCTCTGTTGACCAGTGCCATCGAAGCTGCAAAGAAGGCTACGAATGTACCCAGTGCCGCGATGAAGTAGCTCACCTCAGGTGTCATGCTGAAGATCGGGTTGGCACGAATGACCAGGAATACCCCGGCAGTAACCATCGTCGCTGCGTGGATCAGTGCCGATACAGGTGTAGGACCCTCCATGGCGTCAGTCAGCCATGTGTGCAGCGGGAACTGCGCGGATTTACCCATGGCACCGATAAAGAGTGCCAGTGCCGCGGCATTCAGCACCGTACCGCTCAGCTGCGGTACGGCTGCAAAGACCACATCGTACTGAAGGCTTCCGACATTCCAGTAAAGAATAAAGATACCGATCAACATCCCAAGGTCAGCGATACGGTTCATAATGAACGCTTCGTTCGCTGCCCATGACGGGGAGATGGAAGGGTTTTCTTCCCTGCTCTGATCAGGCTTGTGATACCAGAAACCGACCAGCAGCCATGAACAGACACCGACCCCTTCCCACCCAATGAAGAGTCCTGCGAAGTTATCACTCATCACAAGGATCATCATGGAGAATACGAACGCTGACAAATAAGAGAAGAAGCGGTTGAAACTCTTGTCATGATCCATATACCCGATAGAGTAGATGTGAACGATCGTCGATACCAGTGTCACCACTGTCATCATCGTCACAGATACCTGATCGACGACAAAACCAAACGGAATATGCAGATCTCCCGCACTGATCCAATCCATCATCGTTACATGGATCGCTTCACCTGTCTGCCAAATGTGCAGTGCCAAAGTCGCAGAAGCGACAAAAGAGAGACCGATCAACGCGGAACCTACGATCCCGACGAAAGTCTTTCTCTCACTCATTCCGAACAGTGCCGCAAAGAGCGATCCTGCAAACGGAGCAAATAGTGCAATATATACCAATGTTTCCATACTTACCCCCTCATTGTTGCAAGATCATCAAGATCGAGGCTGCCGTGTTTTTTGTACAGTACGATCAGAATACCCAGTCCGACCGCCACTTCACTCGCTGCAATCGCGATAATAAAGAATGCGAACATCTGACCGGTCAGATCATTATAGTAGTGTGAGATCGCCGCAAATGCGATATTGACCGCATTGAGCATGACCTCTGTTGCGAAGAACAGCATCAGCAGG
>JAJRRK010000024.1 GCA_024279555.1 Campylobacterales bacterium | reverse complement strand
GAAATGGATTATCTCTTTTGAAAAGGTTACAGATGCGCAAAACAGTAGTGATGTTGTGGCTGATTTTCTCCTCATTACATGCAGGGACAGTCCATATTGCACTTGCCGCGAATATGAGCGAAGCAATCAAACCGTTGGTCGCTCGGTTTGAACAGCAGCATCCCCAAAGCCGTGTTGAGTATACCATAGGAGGCAGTGGCAAATTGGCGGCACAGATCGCCAACGGGGCACCGTTCGATCTTTTTCTTGCTGCCAATATGGCGTATCCCCAACGGCTTTATCAAGAGGGACATACCGTCACTGAACCGGTGGTCTATGCGCAGGGAGCGTTGGTGCTGCTTTCGGTGACACCGCGTGATATGCAAGAGGGCTTGAAAATACTGCGTTCGGAGAAGATCGACCGTATTGCCATAGCCAACCCAAAAACCGCCCCATATGGTGCAGCGGCAGTCGAGGCACTGAAGCATGCCGGGCTCTATGATGCATTGTTGCCAAAGTTTGTCTATGGTGAGTCCATTTCACAGACCCTGACCTATACGCTGCGTGCGGCAGACATTGGCATTGTGGCGAAATCGGCACTTTTTTCACCCGGGATGCAACCGTTTAAAGAGGGGATCAACTGGGTCGATGTGCCCAAAGAGAGCTATACGCCTATTGCACAGGGTATGGTACTGCTCAAGCGTGCGGAAGACAATAGGGATGCCGGTTCGTTCTTTTCCTACATGCAGAGTGCGGAAGCCAAAAAGATACTCGCCCAATACGGATACCGTCTGCCATGATAGACTTTACTCCTTTTGTGCTCTCATTCAAACTGGCGTTTCTGACGACACTTATTCTTTTTGTCGTTGCCTTGCCGTATGCATGGTGGCTTTCGCAGAGTCAGGGAAAGTACAAGCCGCTGCTTGAGGCGTTGACGGCATTGCCTATTGTACTGCCGCCTTCGGTACTGGGGTTTTATCTGCTGGTCGTGTTTGCACCCAATTCGCCGGTGGGGCACTTCATCGAATCGCTCTTTGGGATGAAGCTGGTCTTTACCTTCACGGGGCTGGTGGTGGCAAGCTGCTTCTATTCGCTTCCGTTTATGGTACAGCCGCTTCAAAATGGGTTCGAGTCACTTAACAGACATATGATTGAAGCGAGTTATTTAGCAGGGAAGAGCCCATGGCAGACACTGCGTTATGTGGCGCTTCCAAACATCAAACCCTCTTTGATGACAGCACTCATCATCACCTTTGCCCATACGGTTGGAGAGTTCGGGGTGGTGCTGATGGTGGGTGGGTCCATTCCCGGTGAGACCAAGGTGGCATCGGTGGCGATCTATGAACTGGTCGAGGTGATGGAGTATGGCACAGCACATATTTATGCGGCGATGTTGCTTGGCTTGAGCTTTCTGGTGCTGTTGACGGTTTATGTCTACAACCATCGCCGCAAGAACCGTTTGGGGATGGTCGTATGATTAAGATGGCACTGCAAAAGGATCTGCACGGTAGCGAGGGCTTGATGACACTTTCTGTGAAACAGAGTGTCAACCGAGGTGATTTTATTGTCATTATGGGTGAGAGCGGAGCCGGCAAGAGTACGCTGCTGCGTATGCTCGCAGGGCTGGAAGCTGCAAAAGGCTTTGTTGAAGTCGATGGAGAGGTATGGCAGGATGAGAAGAACCGGCTGCCTATACAGCAGCGTAGTGTCGGATTCGTGTTTCAGGATTTCGCACTGTTTGACAACATGAGCGTCAAAGAGAATCTGACTTTTGTCAGCCCTGACAATCCTCTTGCCGAGGAACTGCTGGAGATTATGGAGATAGAGAAGCTGAGAGATCGTAGTGTGCTGCTACTCAGCGGCGGACAGAAGCAGCGGGTGGCGTTGGCGCGTGCGCTGATGCGCCGTCCCAAACTGTTGTTGATGGATGAGCCTTTAAGCAGTCTTGATCCGCGTATGCGGCACAAACTCTCAGAGAAGATCAAAGAGCTTCACGAGCGTTTTGGTATGACCACGCTGATGGTCAGTCATGATGTAGCGGAAGCCAAAAGGCTGGCGACACGGCTCTGGTTTGTTGAAAATGCGGAAGTGACGGAGTACCCGCTTGATTATCTGGAGTCTCTGGAGTACGGCTGATGGCAAAGATTAAAGAGCGGGGGAAGTATGACTACAACTTCGATGCTATGGCAGAGAAGTTTGAAAAGTCTATCTACGGTACCCTCAAAGGAGAGTGGCGGCTGAAGCTACTCAAGGAAGATATGGCGCACCTGCATGCCGCTGCACCGATGCAGGTATGGGATGCCGGATGCGGGCTGGGGCAGATGGCGTTGTGGTTTGCCAAAGCGGGACACTCGCTTACCTGCAATGATATTTCCTACAAGATGCTGGAGCGTGCCCAAACTTATTTTGCCAAGGCGGAGTGTGAAGCAGTGTTTCACAAAGCGCCGGCACAGCAGATCGCTGCCACACTGCCTCAGCAGGATCTGGTGCTTTTTCACGCGGTCATCGAATGGCTTGCCAAACCGCTTGAGACACTGGAAATCGTTGCTGACCGTGTCAAGCCCGATGGGTATCTTTCGCTACTTTTTTTCAACCAACACTCACTGGTGTTTCGCAATACTCTCAGGGGAGGCTGGCGGCTTCAGACCATTCTTGATGACAAGTGGTATGGCAGAGGCAGCAAGCTCACTCCGCCGCATCCACAGAGCCCTGAAACCATACAGCAGTGGCTGAAAACACACGGTTTTGAAACAGAGGTACAGACAGCCATACGGGTATTTCATGATTATATGGGTGAAGAAGCCCTTGAAGAGACAGAGACAGAAAAGCTTTTGGAGATGGAGTACCGCTATTGCCGACAACCGACCTTTAGGAATATGGGCCGCTACATTCACATTTTGGCACGGCGTACTACAGCGTAACCGAGATGTAGAAGTCCATATCGAACAAGCCGTCATCACTGAGATGATGGTTTTTACGATAAATAGCATAGGGCGGTTTAGTTGTGGTCTCATAGCCGCTTTGGGGCAGCCATGTATGATAGACCCACTGAATGAAGCGCAGTAGATCCCCCTTGTTCCCCTGAAGCGCAAAACGAACATAAACCCCTTTGGCAATATGAAAGCTGGGAAGCGACATGCTCTTTTCGGTCGAGGTCGCAATGGCGGCTACATGGTGGCACTCATGCAGCGGTGTGATGGCAGGATTGTCATGAAAGAGGGAGATAAGGGTATAGTCTGACAGATCGTGTGTATATATGAGCGTCTGGATTTTTTGCCAGGAGTGCTTGATCTGTTTACTATAACCCCTGTCACGGATGTAATATGCCTGTATTGATGGCTGTTTGACGATAATTGGCTCAATCGTTTCATAGGATGTGGTGATACCTGAAGCAGGTGGAATATTGTGCATCAGTCTGTTTGAGTATGTGGCGTATCCTCCATTTTTCCATCGTTTGGGTGTCATAGAAAATCGCTCTTTAAAGGCACGGATAAAAGAGGTTTGGGAGCTGTAGCCGCAGGCATTGGCAATGGTTGAGATAGTGGAGTGGCGGTTTGTCAGCAGTAGATTGGATGCTTTTTGCAGACGGATGGATTTGATGCTTTCGTAAATATTGCGTCCAAAAACACTTTTGAAGATCTTGTGCAAGTGGTATTTGTTGACAGAGAACATCTGTGAAAGTTCATCGAGGTTGATGTCGGTATCAATGTGAGTGTAGATGTAGTACATCAGGTCATTGGCAAGCGTGATGTGTTTCTCAAGGGTTTCGCGTTTCATAAAAAACCAATAATAGATAATTTTTTTGCAATAAATAGATAATAATTATACCAATAATAGTGTAGAAGTATCTTGAAAAAGCTTCTATAATGGCAGAAAAAAAAGGAAATGAGATGGCAAAGAAGATTACAAAATTGCTCATTGCAAACCGTGGAGAGATTGCGCTGCGTATTATTAGAGCGTGTAAAGAGCTTGGTATCTACAGTGTTGTGGTACACTCCAAAGTAGATGAAGAGGGTGTCTGGGTCAAAAAGGCAGACAAAGCAATATTGATGGAGGGGCACCCTGTCGAGGTCTATCTGGATTACGAACATATTGTTAAGATTGCTAAGCAGGAGCGGTGTCATGCTGTACATCCTGGGTATGGATTTTTGTCGGAGAATGCGGACTTTGCCAGAGCTTGTGAAAAAGTTGGTTTGATCTTTGTTGGGCCAAAAGCGGAACATATTGAACTCTTTGGTGACAAGATTGCATCTAAGCGGGCAATGAAGGAGATAGGGGTACCGGTCATAGAGGGGACGGTAGAGCCAATCACCGATATTGAAGAGGCGCAGAAGATCGCCAAAGAGATCGGTTTTCCAGTCATCATTAAGGCAGCCTTTGGCGGTGGTGGACGTGGGATGCGTATTGTTGAGGAGGAGAAACAGTTCAAGTCACTTTTTGAAGCGGCAACACAGGAGGCGGTTAAGTTTTTTGGTAACGGAGATGTATTTATTGAGAAGTATGTCAAGAACCCACGCCATATCGAGATACAGATCATCGCAGACAAATACGGCAATGTCGTACATCTTGGAGAGCGTGACTGCTCCATTCAGCGACGCCACCAGAAGGTCATCGAGATCGCACCCTCACCCAGTCTCAATCCCGATGTACGCAAAGAGCTCTACCGTATTGCGCAGAAATCCATCTACAAACTGGGGTATGAGAGTGTGGGAACCATCGAATTCCTTGTTGATGATCAGGACAATATCTACTTCATCGAGATGAATACCCGTGTGCAGGTAGAGCATCCGGTGACAGAGATCATTACGGGTGTAGATATTATCCAGCGAATGATTCAGATCGCTGAAGGGGATAAGCTTCACTTTTTACAAGAAGAGATCATCTTTAGGGGGTATGCTATTGAGTTCCGTATCAATGCCGAAGATCCCGATAACAATTTTATGCCATCTTTTGGTACCATCGATGAGTACTTGGCACCGGGAGGTCCGGGGGTCAGACTCGATACCTCGGTCTATAGCGGTTATACTATCCCGCCAAACTACGATTCGATGATAGGCAAACTGATCGTATGGGCACTTGACTGGGACGGTGTGGTCAAAAAGGCGCGAAGAGCACTTGATGAGTACTATATAGGGGGTATTACGACCAATATCGCCCTGCATAAGGAGATCGTCGAAGATGAATCGTTCCAAAAAGGGGTCTTTGACACCTCCTTCCTCGATGAGCGTGTTGAGCAGTATGCGCTATTGAACAAAATAGCACCCAATGAAGAAAAACACAGCAAATCACTCATGGCGAGACTGCTGCAAAAAGGGCTGGTAACGCTGAAAGGGGACTTTACTTAAGGCTCTCTATGAGCCTTGCGGCTGTACCGATCTGTCTGTTTTTGGGCTGATAGAGATAGTTGTGCACCTTTTGGGGTATATATGCCGGTTTTTCCATTTTTTCCCACTCCTCTTTGGCAGACTGTTTAGCTTTGAAGAGTGCCATCTGTACACGACTGTAGAAGTTTGCCGCCCCCTCTCCCGATGTTTCGATGCTGAGAAAGTTCGCCTGCGGGTAGCGGGCGGTTACCAGTGATTGTACCCCGTCACTCACTGCCGAACTTGGCATACACCCAAAGGGTTTGACCGAGATAACAAGATGAGCGAGGTTGTGTTTGACCGCTTCAATGAGGTGTGCGACCTCCAAGTGACCCTCTCCGCCGCTGCACTCAAGGGTATAATAGTCTTTGGCAAGGTCGGCAAGCTTTTCCATGTCGGGCACATCGTAGTCATACAGACCGATCGCTTTGGCGTAGAGAGTGAAATGTGTTTTGACTGCCGTTTTGCCTGCCATGATGAGCAGACGGGTTTTCATATGTGAGAAGTCCACTTTTTTCCCGTTTTCAACTGCCAGTGCTGCCGTTTTGAGGTGTGCCTGCTCCGCCTCCCAGAGACTCAGCATCAGGCGGTTGATGATAGGCTGGGGAATACACTCTGCACCTTCGGCTTCGAGAAAACGGTAGAGATTGTAGTTGCCGTCCCCTTCGGTCATGGCTGCCCAGAACTCTCCCATGACCATCACTTTGGGTTTGGGCTGAAGGCGGTCGAGAGTAACTTGTGAGAGTTCACGGCGGCACTGCCAGAGGGCTTTGATGAGCGAAGTATGGTTCAAAAAGGCTTTGGAGACGATATCTCTGCACTTTGTTAGCGCAGCATCGGTACTGCCCGCTTCGACTTCATAGGGGCGCATTTTGTAGCCAAGCAGGTTGATAATATCGCCAATGATGACCGCCTTGACGAGGGTAATGAAAAATGTCGGGGTGTAGTCAAGGAGCTGTTCTTCGATCTCCTCTCCCTGGAAGATCCCTTTTTCATGATCGAACGCAGTGAGTCTGAAGCCCTCGAACCCTGCATCTCTTAAAGCTTTTTTATATTCGGTGATATACATACCAAAACGGCACGGTCCGCACCCTCCCGCCGTGATATAGACATATTTACTGACGATCTCTTCGGTTGTGAGTCCTTTGTCATCACGCAGATGTTGAAGATATTTGACCAAATTGCCTACGGTAAAGTAGGTGGGATTACACTGTCCGCGGTTGCCAAAGGCTTTACCGGTCCGGAAAGAAGCAAAATCGGGGTTGGGCAGGGCGATGAAGCGGATGCCTAGCGAGTTGAGCGCCGCTTCAATGAGTTGGTCCTGAAGCAGTGTCAGACCGCCGGAGAGGAAGATGGTCTCCTCTTTGGAGGCGTAAGCAATAGGAGTGTCAGGTGCTTCTCTCCATTGGCTTGGTGCTTGGTTGAGGAAGGTCAGATCCCCATTGTTATCGGTCATTTTTACTGTTGTGCACTTTATACTCATCTTCATATCTCCTCTTTGGCGTCTGCGCTTTGCTCTTGGCGCACGGCTAACTGCTTTTTGTACTGCTCCAGCGTGTAGGCAAAGGTTTTTACCCGTATTTTGATAGATCCGCCGGGTTTGTTGGCATCGATATCATGCAGGGTAAGGTGTGGGGTTCGGGACGCGCCGAGGATCTTGTCGATGATGGCATAGGTTGGAGCGTCGTGTCCGCACTTAAAAGAGCTCAGGTCGAGTACGGCGACATTGGGATGGCGTGCGGCGAACTTGGCTGCCCAGACCTTCTGGGCGGAGTTGGTCGAGAAGTTCTCTTTCCAGACATCGCGGATATCAAATGGGTCGGCAATGATACCCGCTTTGATATCCTCTCTGAAAAAGCGCATCTGATAGGAAGTATCTTTGGGGATGGCACGCATCGAGAGGGTCTTAAATCCCAATGACTGGAATTCGTCAAGCACCTCATGATTCAACCCGGGGTCGGAGTGGTAGGGACGACCGAGCATCAAGATGACCACCTCTCCGTTTTGCTCTGCCGCATCGAGGATGGTACGCCCCTCTGTCATGATGGCATCATCCTGTGCCTTGAGCGCTTTCCATCCCTCATCGCATGCCCAGTCGCTCTCATCTTTGGTCATACGCAGCCGTTCGCCCCAGATAGCAAAGAGCTGCTCTTTGAGTAACAAACGGTTGTCAAAATCGAGCGCTTCATCAACATAGGTAATCTGCTTCTCTTTAAAGAGATTTCGCTCTTTGGTAAAGGCAGAGTAGACCACTTTGGGGGTACCGGAGACAATAGGGCAGGAGGTCTGCCCCATAGAGTGGGTGACATAACCGGGTAGGTGGGTCACAGCAGGGAACCAGAGATAGTCAATGCCCTTTTTGGCGTACTTTTTGGCAAAGAGAAGCTGATAGACATGCGACTGTGCGACCTTTGCCGGATAACAGCTGTCCACAGAGCCATATTTTGCTCCTTCGAGGTACATGTCTTCATTGGAGAATGTGGAGAAGAGAATGTTCTGCTTTTCGATACCCAGCGCTTCAAGGTAGGTACGCATGAAGGGAGCAAGCGAATAGACATTGAGCACTTTGGGAATGGCGATTTTGAGTGTTTTTCGATAGGCGGCATCTGCTTCACTACTGAGTTTGAAAGGGCGTGTCACCTTTTTGCGTAGGGTCGGTCCCCAGCCGCCGAGTGTTACCTTGACCTGCTGTTCGGTAATGAGCGTATTATCAGTTGGTTTGGGGGCAGGGGTGTAGAGAGGGGCGAAGAGTTTTTCTGCCTCCTTTTTGACAAGATTGGGTACACTCTGTTGAAGACTGCTTCGCGCTTCTCTCATCTTACGCAGTGCTTCCACGGACTCGACCGTACCGTCCTCACAGGCGAATCCTGCGATATAGCGGGCGGTATTTCCGGAGGGGGTTTGGGTATCGATGAAGGTACGCGAGCAGTTGATGGAGCAGAAGTGGCAGCGGGTGCTCTCGTCGGTACGGGAGGTATAGGTCATTTGCAGCGCTTCTTCAAGTCCTACAAAGGTGGCATAGCCGCGGGATTGTACGGCATGGAGTGCTTCCAATGCTGCACCGATGGCGCCGGCCTCTCCCGGATGGGGATGGACATCGACTCTGGCATCAGGCACCTGTGATTTGATGTAGTCCACCTGTGCTTTGAGCGCTGCCTGATTGTATTGTGTGCCGCCTTGAAGCACAAAGTGTCTGCCGAACATTGCCAGATTGGGGGCTTGGACGACATACTGCCAGACATTTTTGGGAAGCACCTTGGCGATGCCGGCAAAGAGCGCTTCTTTGGAGAAGCCCTCTTTTTGGAAGTTGACACGGTCGGTATCCAAAAAGACGGCACAACCGTAGTTAAAACGGGGCGCTTCCTTGGCACTGAAGGCGACATCGGCAAATTGTTCTATGGGTACATTGAACTGTTTTGCCATACTCTGCAACAGCGTACCGTTTCCGGCAGAACACTGGTTGGAGAGGCGGAAGTTCTTCATCATACCGTTCTCCATAAAGAGGACTTTGATATCCTGCCCTCCAATGTCGCAAATAACATTGATGCTCTCTCCAAACGCCTGCTGTGCGGACTTCATGTGGGCGATGGTCTCGATGATATTGGCATCGGCTTTGAGCGCACCTTCAAGGACATCGGCGGCATATCCTGTTACCCCAAGCCCTTTGATGTCATAGAGATTGTCACTGTCGTGTGCTTTGATCTGTGCCAAAAGCTCCACTGTGTCAGCAATAGGATTACCCTTGGAGAGTTGATAGACCTTGAGTAGCAGTGTACCATTCTCATCGACCAGTACCGCTTTGGAAGAGGTGGATCCGCCGTCGATACCGAGATAACAGGTGGTTTTTTGTGTCAACTTTGGGGGAACGAAGGGTTTAATGGCATAGTATCGTTTAAAGGTTTCAAGCTCTTCTTTGCTTTTTACCAAAGGCGTGTCAATAGTCTCATCACTATGGATACTGCCGGTATTGACCAGTGTTTGCAGTGCAATAAGCCCTGTAAACGATTGGGTATGCTTGGCTTCACCCTCACCGAAGATCACCGCCCCCAGTGCCGCATAGTACTGGGCATTGTCAGGAACAATGATAAGGTCGTCGAGTCTCTCTTTATTGTAAACGATACCGCGTTCATTCCACAGTTCACTGATACGCATACGCCAACACTGCTGCAAAAATGGCAGATAGGTGTTGGGACCACCCAGAAGCAATACTTTGGGCATGAGTGTATTGCCGCGTGTGAGTACGGTGAGATTCTGCATGACGATGGCATCGGCAAGAGAGTTCATGATCTCGTCGGCAGGTACGGAGGTTTTGACAAGGTTGACAATGTCTGTTTCGGCAAAGACCCCGCACTTGGCGGCGACATGGTGGAGCTTGTCGGCGCTAAATACAAGTTTGGAAGCCTCCTCCTTCTCCATACCTACCTTCATGGTGCACTTTTCTATGGTCGCACCCGTACCCGAAGCGCATTTGTCGTTCATGGAGGTGAGTACCGTTTTGGAGCCGTCCTCTGCTTCTTTAAAGTGAATGATCTTCGCATCCTGTCCGCCCAGTTCGACAACAGCGCGTACATCAGGGTGCAGGTGTTCAACTGCCAGTACGACGGCGTTGACCTCCTGCACGAAGCGGGCATTGAGTGCCGGAGCGATACGACTGGCGCCTGAACCGGTAATGTACACTCTCTCTATTTTCTCATAGGCTTTTTTGTGTGTTCTGGAAAGTGCTTCCAAGAGTTTCAGCAGGGTGGGAGCCTGTTTAGTGTCGTGAGGAGTGTAGGCTTTGGCAATGATGGTGAAGTCGGGATCGCACAGGACATATTTGACAGTGGTTGAACCTATGTCAATACCGAGGGAATAGTACATTTTTTTATTCATATTGTATAGTCAGCATATGATTGTTTGTTATTTTCCTCTCAAAAACATCATGGGATTAAGTGCTTTTTTTCAATTTTTGTATTTCTTTTATAGCATAAATCAACCAAAGAAGTCCAATCATGATAAACGGCAGACTCAATGCCTGTCCAGTGGTCAGGGGGAGATCCCATGTGTAATCTGCCTGCTTGGTCTTGGTGTACTCAAGCAGGAAACGGATGGTGAACATGACGGTTAAAAAGATCGGCGGCAGGATCTTGGTGGCGGTGATGGCGGAGACTTTTTTATAGATGCTGAGCAGGAGTGCAAGCAGCAGCAGGTAGCTGAATGCCTCGTAGAGCTGAACCGGGTGGCGGGGGATCATGTCGATACGTTCGAAGACAATTGCCCAGGGTAGGTCGGAGGGTTTGCCGAGTATCTCAGAGTTGAAGAGATTGCCCAAACGCACAAATGCGGCCGTCAGTGCACCGGGGATGGTAACACGGGCAAGTAGCCACATGAAGTCGATGTGGTATTTTTTAGCAAAGAGCCAGGTAGCAATGATGGCACCAAGCATACCACCGTGGCTGGCAAGTCCACCTTTCCATACCTTGAGTATCTCCAGCGGGTGGGAGAGGTAAAATTCCGGCTCATAGGCAAAACAGTGCATCAATCTCGCCCCGATCACCGCACCGACCATAATATAGATGAGAAAGCTGTCCAACAGTGCAGGGTCTTTGCCCTCACGCTTGAAGATCCACTGAAGAATATAAAGTCCCAGAAAGAAAGAGCCGACAAAGAGTAACCCGTACCAGCGCAGTTGAAGCGGCCCCAAATGAAGTAATATCGGGTCTACATTCCAGACAAAGTGTTCCAAGTGCAATACCATCCTCTCTAATTTGGAAGTATTATACTTGAAAAGCTTTAATCGTTGATCTTCTCTTTGATCTCTTTAGCGATTTGTGCAATCCTAGTGATCTTTTGAGAGTTATTCAGGGTTTCATCAAGCAGTACTTTGACAAACGCCGAACCGACGATGACACCGTCAACCCCTTTGGCCTTCTCTTTTGCTGTGTTCTGGTCAACCCCGAAACCGACGTAGACCGGCGTATCGGTAAAGCCCTTAATGTTGGCGACGATCTCCTGAAGGTCTTCGCTTTTGCCTGCTCCGGTGATGCCGGCATAGGCAACGAGATAGATGAATTTCTTCGCATGGGTAACGATCTGCCCAATGCGTTCTCTGGAGTCGGTAGGTGCGATGAAGTCGATGAGGTTGAGTCCGGACTCCTCGACTATCGGTTTGTAGGGTTGTGCCTCCTCGAAGGGAAGATCGGGAATGATAAAGCCGTTGACACCCGCCTTGTTCGCTTCGGCTATGAAGGTATCCATCCCTTTATGGTAGAAGGGGTTGAAGTACCCCATCCAGAGGGTATCGATATGCGGTGCAATCTTGGCAGAGGCATCAAAAAGATGTTGCAGCCTAAAACTGTTTTGCAGCGCCTTGAGGTTGGCTGCTTCGATCACGGGGCCGTCTGCAACAGGATCGGAGAAGGGCATACCGAGCTCAAGGGTGTCAACCCCCGCTTCTGCCAGTGCCAGCGCGGCATCAACCGTAAAGTCAGTAGAGGGAAATCCGGTAGTGATATAGGCGACTAAATGCTTCAAATAAGACTCTTTTTGTATAATTTTCAATATTATATGATAAAATGAGTAAAAATATAGACGGGACAGTAAAAACAGATGAGTATTCAGACCCAAAAAATAGTCAAAAAAGTCACACTTTCCACACTTGCGAAGATGAAGGGCAAAGAGCCTATTACGATGGTGACGGCGTATGATGCACTCTTCGCACAGCTTTTTGACGGCGAGGTAGAGATGATCCTTGTTGGGGACAGTCTGAACATGAGCTTTTTTGGAAAAGAAGATACACTCTCTGCAACCATGGATCAGATGATCTACCATACGCAGGCGGTCTGCAACGGTGCAAAGCTTGCGTGTGTGGTGTTCGATATGCCTTTTGGCTCTTACACAACCCCTGAGGTGGCACTGGAGAATGCTACACGAGTCTACCGTGAGACCTGTGCGCAAATGGTCAAGGTGGAGGGTGGCAAAGAGAAGGCCGATGTGGTGCGTATCCTCTCGGACAACGGCATTGCGGTCATTGCGCATATTGGTCTGATGCCGCAGCATGTCAGAAGCGAAGGCGGCTACAAAGTCCGCGGCAAGGATGAAGAGGATATCAAGGCACTCATTGAAGATGCGCTTGAATTGCAGGCTGCCGGTGCGGCAATGGTGCTGGTAGAGGGTGTCAAAGCTGAAGCGGCACGGCGTATCACCGAAGCCCTTGATGTCCCTACCATCGGGATCGGTGCGGGGAAGGCGACGGACGGACAGGTGCTGGTCTGGAGCGATATGTTCGGCTTCTTCGAAGCTTTTACCCCCAAATTTGTCAAAAAATACTGCAACGGTGCCAAAGAGGTCAGAGAGGGACTGGAGCAGTATATCGACGAGGTCAAGTCAAGAACCTTTCCGGGCGAAGAGCACACCTATTGAATGAGGAATTGAGGAATGAGTCGTCAAAATAATAAAAGCACTGCGCAACTGTGCAACCCGATATTCTTCACTCTTCACCCCAAGGGCACTTGTCACTTCGTTCGGGCGCACTCTTCTCTCTTCTCTTCCAATACAAGGAACTTTTGATGGAGAGAATGGTTGAGATAGAGCGCTTTGACAGTGAGGCAAGTTATGAAACAAGTCTGCGTCCGAGTTCGTGGGACGAGTATATTGGGCAGGAGAAGATCAAGAAAAATCTGAGGGTCTTCATTGAAGCGAGCAGACGGCGCGAGGAAGCGCTTGATCACATCCTCTTTTTCGGCCCTCCCGGTTTGGGAAAGACGACATTGGCAAATATCATCTCTTCGGAGATGGATGCCAACATCAAGACCACAGCCGCCCCGATGATCGAAAAGGCAGGAGATCTTGCCGCACTGCTGACCAATATCGAGGAGGGGGACATCCTCTTCATCGATGAGATCCACCGTATGTCTCCGGCGATCGAGGAGATCCTCTACCCTGCAATGGAAGACTTTAGACTCGACATCATCATCGGGAGCGGTCCTGCGGCACAGACGGTCAAGATCGACCTGCCCCGCTTTACGCTGATTGGGGCAACGACACGGGCGGGGATGCTCTCCAATCCGTTGCGAGAACGTTTCGGGATGCATTTTCGTATGCAGTTCTACACGCCTGAAGAGTTGGCGAAGATCGTGGCACAGGCAGCCAAGAAGCTGGAGAAGCCCACCCATGAGGATGCGGCAGTCGAGATTGCCAAGCGAAGTCGGGGAACACCGCGTATTGCTCTGCGTCTGCTGAAAAGGGTGCGTGATTTTGCAGAAGTTGCCAATGAAGAAGCGATCACCCTTCAACGTGCCAGATATGCGCTAGATGAGCTTGGGGTGAACAATCTCGGTTTTGATGAGCAGGATATTCAACTGCTTGAGCTTTTGGTAAGTGCCAAGAATAAGCCGATGGGCTTGAGTACCATTGCTGCTGCCATCAGTGAAGATGAAGGGACCATCGAAGATGTGCTCGAACCCTATCTGATCGCCAACGGTTACATCGAGCGTACGGCAAGAGGGCGCATTGCGACACAGAAGAGTTACGAACATTTCAAGCTCGGCGGATTGAATCAGGGGCTCTTTGATGAATAAGACCCAGTTGATGATCACCGCCCTTTTTGTATTGGGGCTGATAGGCGCTTACAGTGTCTATCAGCCTTTTTTGCTTTCATTGACAGTGGCGATTCTGCTTTCAATGGCAACGTTCAACCTGACGAAAAAACTGGTTGACTTTACCGGCTCGGCGAAGATCTCGGCGGGTATCTCCACGTTGTTGATGACACTGCTTCTCTTTGCCCCTATCATCTATCTCGCGACTGTCGGGGTGGGGTATATCTCAGAGATAGACAAGCAGGGGGTAAAGGACACGCTGGCAGCTTTGAGAGCGGTTGTAGAAGATATCCCCTTTCTCAAAGAGTTAACACATCAGTATATGAGTGATGAACGTATTGCCGAGTATATTCGTGAGTCGACTGCTTATCTGACAGTTGCGGGGAGTACAGGGCTTGGGTTCATGAAGAATATGCTCTTCGTTGTGCTCTTCTACTTTTTTATCAACTACTACGGGAACCGTTTCTTTGATACGATTCTGGAACTGCTGCCTGTGACTCCCCAAAAAGGGGAGAAGATGATGAAAGAGGTTTCTGCAACGATGGAGATCGTTTTCTACTCCATTATCGTTACGGCAATCTTCGAGGGCTTCCTCTTTGGCATCATGATGAGTTATTTTGGTTTCAACGGTGTCTTTTTCGGGGTCATCTATGGTTTTGCTTCCTTAATCCCGATCATTGGCGGTGTGATTGTCTGGGCTCCGGTCTCACTGTATGTCTGGACCAAAATAGATGCGCAGACTGCCCTGATGATCGCTTCATACTCCATTGTGGTCATCTCCATCATTGCCGATACCTTTATCAAGCCTATGATCATCGAGGTGATCAAGCGTGATTTCCTCAAAAGTACTCTTCAGATCAACTCTATCTTGATCTTCTTTTCTATCCTTGCAGGGATGAGTACTTATGGATTCTGGGGAATGATCCTCGGACCGGCGATCACCTCTTTCCTGATCGCCATCACGAAGGTCTACTTGGACTATTCGGAGGCCAATTAACCGGTCTGTTAAGCTTGATGGTTTACAATTACATAATATACAAAAAAAGGATCTGTCATTATTAAAGTACTCATTATCGAGGATGACCCGGAGTTGGCACTTATTCTTACCAACTACCTTACCAAATACGATATGGAGGTGATCGGAGCGGAGGATCCCTATATCGGTCTTTCACTTCTGACACAGCATGATTTTGATCTGATCATTCTTGATTTGACACTGCCAGGGATGGATGGGCTGGAGGTGATTCCGAAGATCCGGGAGATCACCGATATTCCTATCATTATTTCCTCAGCACGGGATGATATTACCGACAAGGTGATCGGCATGGAGAGAGGGGCGGATGATTACATGCCAAAGCCCTATGACCCGCGAGAGCTGGTCAGCCGCATTAAGACGATCCTGCGCCGAACCCACCATGCCGAAGAGAAGAAAGAGAAGAAAGAGGAGACATTCGTTGCCGACCCAAAGGCAAGAACGATCCTTTTCAAAGGACATTTCCTCGATCTGACCGCCGCGGAGTATGACATCCTCTCGATGCTGTTGCAGCACAAGAACGGTTCGGTATCGCGTGAACAGCTGCTTTATGAGAGTGAACATATCGACGATGACAGCTCCATCAAGAACATCGATGTGATTATCTCCCGTATCCGGCAGAAGATCGCAAAGATAGACCCTGACCACATTTATATCAAGCCTATCAGAGGCATTGGATACATGTTGACAGATCGATTATGAAAAACCTGTCTGTCACCACCTTCATTCACATTCTCTTCTCGGTTGCGATCATTATTTTGGTCGCGACCTTCACACTTTTTCATTACTGGGACAAAGACCGTCAGAAGATCAACGAGTTCAAACGCTACCAGCTAATCTCGATCACCTTTCTTTCCAAGTTGCAGCTCTACCCTTCCGAAGAGGAGCTTGCAAAGCTTTATGAGGAGTTGCATGTCAAACCGCTTCCACCCCAACAGGAAGCACAACTGAAAAAGAAGATCATCGAGGAGGGAGAGACGATCTTTCGTGGAGGATCCCAGCAGTTGGGACAGGTGCGCGTTTTCGATGTGGAGGGGGAGCGTTATATCTATGTGCAGCGTATGTCCTACAACCTGATGCTCAAAGATGATGAACCGGAGAACTTCTTTTTTGAGATCGCGGTTTCACTCGGTATTGTGTTAACTGTTCTGCTGCTGCTGCTTTATATTATGGTTCTGAGAAAACTATACCCTCTCAAGAAGCTGCACCGGCAGATACAGCGTTTTGCACAGGGAGATATGAATGTAGAGATCACTTACGAGCATGATGACGAGATAGGACGTATTGCCAAAAGTTTTGATGAAGCGATCAAACACATTAACCATCTCAGTACGTCAAAGAACTTGTTTATGCGAAATTTGATGCATGAATTGAAAACACCGATCACCAAAGGGCGTATCGTGGTGGAGATGCTCGATGATGAAGCTACTAAAAAGGTACTTATCCGTGCCTTTGAGCGTATGAACGAACTCATTTCCGAGTTGGCGGAGATCGAACGGGTAACTACCCAAAGTTTTGAGCCGAACTTTGAATATGTCATGCTCTCGGAACTGGTCGAGCAGAGTAAAGACCTGTTGATGTCAGATGACAGCTGTGTCTCCATAGAGATCGAAGAGATAGCATTGACCACAGACAAGAAACTGATGGCACTGGTGCTCAAAAACCTGCTTGACAACGGTATGAAGTACGGAAAGGACAAGTGTGTCACACTCCGTACAAAGCATGGTATGATCGAGATCGTCTCCAAAGGAGAACCGCTGGAGCATCCACTCTCTTACTATACAGAGCCGTTCTCGCAGGCAGAAAAACGGAGTGCAGGGTTTGGGTTGGGGCTCTACATTGTCGATACGATATTGAAGAAGATAGGGTATCGGCTTGGCTACCGCCATGAAGAGGGAGAAAATATCTTCATGTTGGTACCGGATAAACAGGGATAAGCAATAAAAGCATTAGCCCTTCAGTGCTGCTGCAATCAACTCCAACGGGTTTTTGAAGATCACTTCGGATTCTGCACGGTTAAGTGACTCACTGATCTGTACACGGCACGCTGAACACTCCGCGCTGACATAGTGTGCTTTGGTCTCTTCGATCATCGCTGCCTTGGGCTTGCCTGCTGCTTCGGCGAAGTGGAACTTCTCTGTCTGCATCGTTACCCCGCCAAAACCGCAGCATCGGTTGGGGTCTGACATCTCTACCATCGGGTAGTTGGACGAGAGCAGGTTTCTGGGCTCTTCATAAATCCCTTGTACCTTTCTGGCATGACAGGGGTCATGATAGGTAACGATCTCGTCGAACTTTTTGCCTTTTTGTGCCAATATTTCCTTGAGATTTGTATTGTCATGGAGCCATGCTGTTGCCATGTGGATCTTTTCACCCACTTTTTTGGCACGGGCTTCCCACTCGGGCATTTTGTGGTTTTTGAAAAAGACTTGCCAGTCGTGTTTGACCATTGCCGAACAGGTCGCTTCGGGGATGAGCATGGCGTCATACTCCTCCATGAAGCTCTCGAAGTACTCGATATTTTTTTTAGTCATATATTCCACAGAATTGACATCTCCGGTAAAGTATGCCGGCGCCCCACAGCAGAGCTGTTTTTTGGGGATGAACACTTCGATATTGAGCGTTTCGAGTATCTCAACGAGCCCGTCACCGATTCCTTCGTAATTGTAATTTCCTAAACAACCAATGAAGATGGCTACTCTTTGCTTTCTCTCCTGGGGGTTGGGTGCGGGAATATGCTCGGGGTATTTGTTGAGAAAGCTTTTCTTCATCATAGATGGGATGAGTCTGCCTTTTCGCATCATCGGCAGAGAAAAGCGTGCCTTGAGTCCCTGTCCTTTGTCATCTTCAGCGAGTGCACAGGTTTTGAACATGAAACCGAACTTCATCACAAAATCCATGATTTTACGGTGTCTTAAGAGAAAGAAAAACCCTCTTTTGAACCAGGCAATACCGTATTTATCCGCAATATCCGCACGAACCTCTTCAATAACCATATCGGTTGCCAGTGAATTGGGACAGACATCGACACAGTTGGTACATAGAAAGCAGCTCTCGAAGATATCCTTGGCATTCTTGTCCAGTGGCAGCTGCCCTCGCTGATACGCCCCCAACAGGTCAATAAAACCGCGCGGAGAGGTGGTCTCATCGGGGTTGATCTGGTGGATCGTACAGACAGGGATACACTTTCCGCATTTGATACATGCATCACTCGTTTCAGAGAAGTTAAACATGTCTTCGGGTGTTTTCATTGAAAAACTCCGTGGGAGTTTTTAGTGATGAGTGATGGAATGCTTTCCTTTGGAAAGCTTTGATTGATTTGATATAAATACATACATTAAACTCCTCGTTTTACGGAAGTGTTGCATCGCAACACATACATTCATTCTTAATTCTTAATTCTTCACTCTTCATTCATAGGATGGTTACACCGTCTTGCTGAAGCTTTTTTTACTTCCTGCATACTGATGCATGTAGGCATCAAACGGCATGGCAATGTTACGGATAAGCAGTGTTCCTGTCGGGGAGACACTGATTTTCTCATCATTAATGGTCACCAGATCGGCATCGACAAACTCCTGCAGCTCATTGAGTGCATCACCGAAGTAGGCTTTGAAGTCGATGTCATGCTCTTTTTCAACCCGTTTGATGTCGATGGCAAAATTCGCCATCAACTCCATGATGACCGCCTTTCGAAGGTAGTCATCGTCACTGAGTTCTACACCACGCTCAAACGGCAGTTTCCCTGCGTCGATGGCTGCTTCGTATGCCTTCATATCTTTGGTATTTTGCGCATAGTAGCGGCTGCCTTCACCGATGCTGGTAAGCCCTATGCCGATGAGGTTCGCGCCGCCTTTGGTGGTGTAGCCCTGGAAGTTCCGGTGGAGTTCACCCTTTTCAATGGCGCCGAAGAGCTCATCTTCGGGTTTGGCGAAATGGTCCATACCTACCATCTTATAGCCGTTCTTTTCGAAAAAGTCAATGGTGTACTGGAAAATTTGTAATTTGACATCAGGACTTGGCAGGGTGGTTTCGTCAAATTTTCGCATGGTCTTTTTCAGCCACGGTACATGGGCATAGTTGAAGACCGCCAGTCTGTCCGGATCAAGCGAAAAGGCTTTTCCAAGCGTCGCTTTGAAGCTCTCAAAGGTTTGATAGGGCAGCCCGTAGATCAGATCGACATTGATAGAGTCGATGCCGTATGTGCGAGCCAGATCGACCGCCGCCTTGGTTAGCTCGTAAGGTTGAATACGGTGGATCTCCTGCTGTACCTTCGGATCAAAATCCTGTACCCCGAAACTGATACGGTTAAAGCCGTGCTTTTGAAAGACCTTCATCTGCGCTTCATTGAAAAATCGGGGATCTATCTCGACACTGACCTCGGCATCATCACTCCAGTTGGGGAATTTTGATTTGATGTAGGAGACGATCTCGTCAAGCTCGAAGGCTTTGTAGAAAGTAGGTGTCCCCCCGCCAAAGTGGAACTGGATCACTTCACGGTTGGTATCAAGATG
>JAJRRK010000023.1 GCA_024279555.1 Campylobacterales bacterium | reverse complement strand
TGTCCGTCACGACCGCTTACACGCACCTCGTTGAGGTCAAGTCCGCGCCCTTTGGCAGCGAACTCCGCCAGTGTCAATGCCGTACCGCTTGGCGCATCGACCTTGTGGCGATGGTGCTGCTCGATGATCTCGATATCAAAATCCTTAAGTGTCGCCGACACCTGCTCGACAAGCTGCTTAAGTAGTGCGATACCCGCAGACATATTCGAAGAGTAAAGCACAGGCATCTCTTTGGAAGCTTCTGTCAACAGGTTTTGCTGATGCTCTGTAAACCCGGTAGTCGCTACAACCAACGGCGTAGGATTTTTCAGTGCCGCTTCACAAAGCGCTTCGGTTGCCGCAGGGGCGGAGAAGTCGATGACCACATCTACCGCTTCAAGTAGTGCATCCATACTGTTGGTAATCAGCACATTATCCGGCACATCTGTTTTGAGTTCATCAAACACATGCAGCCCTGCCAATGTCAATGCGTCATCTTCGATTATGTTCTTAATGAGATGCTCCCCCATTCTGCCTGTACTGCCTACAATCCCTACTTTTGTCATTATGACTGCTCCTGAATGTATGAAATTACCTGCAACGCTGCCGTTGCACCGTCACCCGCTGCAACCACCACCTGCTTGGGTGCTTCGATGCGCAGATCACCCGCAGCATAGAGCCCCTCTACGGAAGTGCGCATACTCAGGTCAACAACGACCTGTCCCCAGTCATTCACCTCACAGATGAAATTGCCGTTCTCGTCTTTAAGGACACTGTTGTTGACGTTATGTCCGACAAAGACGAAGAGTCCCGGTGTTTCAAGCACCTGCTCTTCTCCTGTTTTAAGGTTTCTGACCCTTACGGAGTGTACCCCCATTGCATCTCCCATGACCTCTTCAACCACAGAATCAAGCACAAAGTGGATATTCTCCTTGCTTTTGGCACGCTCGATGGTCGAAGGGGCTGCGCGGAAGGTATCGCGTCTGTGTACCAAATAGACATCGGAGACGATCCCTGAAAGGTAGATCGCCTCTTCAAGTGCCGTATCACCGCCGCCAAGTACCGTTACGGGTTTACCTTTGTAAAAGAAACCGTCACAGGTTGCACAGGTACTCACCCCGCGACCGAAAAATTCATCTTCACCCTTGAAGCCGGCACGTTTCGGCGTGCTTCCCGTACAGACGATCGCCGTTTTTGCCTCGATGGTATCTCCATTTTCAAGCGTAATGGTAAAGTGCTCGCCACGCTTTGCAACACGCTCGACCTTCTGCATCTCATGTTTGAGCCCAAAATGAAAACACTGCTCCTGCCATGTGTTCATGAAATCCATACCGGTCTTGGTATGGTCGAAGAAGCCCGGATAGTTCTCTATCTCCGAGCTTTGGGTAATCTGCCCGCCTGGCAGTCCCATCTCAAAGAGTACGACCTCTTTCAATCCGCCGCGTGTCGCGTAAAGACCCGCTGTCAACCCGGCAGGTCCTCCACCGATAATTGCACAATCCAACATGTTACATCCTTAAAATAATGAAACAAACATTCAAAGCAAATTATACACTTTAAATACTTGGTTAATAATTTTATCGTGAGTTCTGTGGATTCAATGGGTAAAAGAGGTGATGCGGAGGAGATACCTCCGCAAGAGTGCACTTATACCAGTGCGTTAAGTTTTTCTGCAAATGCATCTTTGGAAGCAGCACCGACCATCTGGTCAACCACTTCTCCGTCTTTGAAGAAGAGGATTGCAGGGATTGAGCGGATACCGTACTTAACTGCGAGCTCCTGCTCTTCATCTGTGTTCACTTTCGCGATCGTCGCTTTACCGTCGAAATCCTCTGCCAGCTCTTCAATGACCGGTGCGATCATTCTACAAGGTCCACACCATGGAGCCCAGAAGTCTACCATTGTGACACCCTCTTTGACTGTATCTTCGAAGTTTGCGGAAGTAAGTTCTACATATTTTGCCATGTTTAATCCTTTTGTTTATGTTTTGATCTGAAGATTATAGCTAAAATTCATTAATGGGTTATAGCTTATATTTATTATTTTGTCAACATTCCCTACCGGTTACCCAATGCTACACACCCAAAGCTGTATCGGTGTGTAAAGGAACCTCCTCGTAGGAACTCGACCGGGTTCCGGGCAGTGCTTTGTTGCTGCACCCTTTAACCGTATAGACAAACGATATTTTGGGCTTGTCCGTCGTATTTTTGTTGGCACGGTGCAGGAGCTTGCAGTGAAAGAGCACCACATCACCCTTTTTCAGGGGATGTGAGGTTTTGGAAGCGACAAGCGGTATGTTCTGCGCTATATCTTCCCTGAAGTACTCTTTCTCATCGAACTGTTCGGGAGAAAAGTGCATCTTGTGACTGCCGGGAATGAACTCAAGTACCCCGTTCTCGTCATACTCCTCATCCAGTGCGAGCCAGACAGAAACCAGGTTGTCATTTTCAAAACTCCAGTAACGGAAATCCTGATGCCACCGTGTTTCGGTAGAGGTATGGGGCATCTTGGTCATGATGGAGTTGTGGTGAGCGATGGTGATCGTGGGATCCTCTGCGAGTATCTGCCGGAGTATGGGACGTATCGCCTCATCCTCCATCCATTGCCTAAAAACAATATCTCGGTGATAAACCTGTCGCAAACGGCGTACGGTCACCTGCCCTTCAAAGAGATGTGCTTTCCCGTCAGAGATAAGCTTCCGCTCCTCTTTGGTCTTCCCAACATATTCCAACTCTGTTTCAATGGGAGGCACTTT
>JAJRRK010000022.1 GCA_024279555.1 Campylobacterales bacterium | reverse complement strand
GTGACCTTCATTGCTGAAGTGGATTTTGAAGCGTTGATGCCTAAACATATCAATGCCAGGCCGATCTCTAAATTTCAGGGAGTCTACAAAGATCTCAGTATTGTGATTGACAAATCGTTGAACTATTATGAAGTCGCCAAGGTACTTCAGAGTCTCGATCTGCCCATGCTCAAAGAGAGCTATCCTGTCGATGTCTATACCGATGAAAAGCTTGGTGATAAAAAATCACTGACGATCCGCTTTTTCATTCAGTCGATGGAGAAGACACTCGAAGAGAGTGATATCGAAAATGTGATGAATCAGATCATGGAAGCACTGCAAAAACATTGTGGTGCGGAATTGAGGTCGTGATGAAGATACAGCTTGCATCCAGCTACGGTTTTTGTTTCGGTGTCAAACGTGCCATCAAGATCGCCGAAGAGCATCAGGGTAGCAAGACCTACGGCCCGCTTATTCATAATAAAGATGAGATCAACCGTCTCAAGGAGGGCTTTCAGATAGGTTTAGCCGAACGGCTTGACGAGATCACACCGGAGGATTCGGTGGTGATCCGTACACATGGCATCCCTAAAGATGAACTGGCACAGTTGAATGAACAGCACAACCAGATTATCGATGCGACCTGCCCTTATGTGACCACCCCGCAGAATATTGTGGCGGAAATGAGTGAAAAAGGGTATAGTATCGTGGTGTTTGGCGATAGGAACCATCCCGAGATCAAAGGCGTCATCTCCTACGCGAAAGATCCGCGCAATGCGTTTGTGGTGATTGATGAAGATGAACTTGACGGGCTTCCCATACTCTCAAAAGTGGCGGTTGTCGCCCAGACGACACGCAAGCCCGAGGATTATCTCAAAGTAGTCAACAAATTGATCCTCGAACATAAAGAGGTACGTGTATTTAACACCATCTGTAATGCGACCTTCGAGAACCAGGATGCGGCAGCGGAACTTGCCAAAGATGCCGATGTGATGATCGTGATCGGAGGGAAACACTCCTCTAATACAAAACAGTTACATTCTATCTGTAAGACTTACTGTGATGACAGCTATCTGATAGAAAACGAGAAAGAGCTTGAAGCATCATGGTTTGAAGGTAAAGAGCTGTGCGGGATCTCGGCAGGTGCCTCAACACCGGACTGGATCGTGCAAAATGTCATTGACAGGATACAGGCATTGGTAAAAGAGACAGAGGTAGCGGAGCGTTGAACAGTATCACACTCGAACCGATTAAAAAAGTCGAAGGTGAAGTAAACCTTCCCGGTTCAAAAAGTCTTTCCAATCGGGCGCTGCTCATTGCGGCACTGGCTGAGGGGACAACGACCATCACCAATCTGTTGGAGAGTGACGATACGCGCCATATGCTCAATGCACTCAAGCAGCTTGGCATCGCTTATGAACTTTCCGAGGATAAAACGACCTGTACCATGCACGGTAACGGCGGTCCCTTTGAGAACAGTGAGCCTGTTGAACTCTTTTTAGGCAACGCCGGTACTGCCATGCGTCCTTTATGTGCTGCACTTTGTTTGGGCAGGGGAGAGTATGTGTTGACAGGTGAACCTCGTATGAAAGAGCGGCCTATCGGGCATCTGGTCGATGCGTTGAGGGAAGCCGGTGCCGATATCAGCTATCTTGAAAATGAAGGCTATCCGCCACTGAAGATCGTTGCGAACGGTTTGAAAGGCGGCAGGGTCAAGATAGACGGCAGTATCTCCAGCCAGTTCCTGACCGCTCTGTTGATAGCTGCCCCTATGGCACAGAACGATATGCATATCGAGATCGTCGGTGAGCTTGTCTCCAAGCCCTATATAGACATTACACTCGATATTATGCAGCATTTTGGTGTTGAGGTGGAAAACCGTAACTATAAGACATTTATGGTTAAGGCAGGGCAGCGATACAGAGCACCGAATCGCTACATGGTTGAGGGAGATGCCTCTTCGGCATCCTATTTTATGGCAGCTGCCGCCATAAAAGGCGGAACGGTCAAAGTCACCGGTGTGGGAAAAAAGAGTGTACAGGGAGATGTCGCTTTTGCCGATGTACTGGAGAAGATGGGCGCTAAAGTCGAGTGGGGAGATGAATATATCGCTGTGACACGGGGTGAACTCAATGCGGTCGATATGGATTTCAACCATATCCCCGATGCGGCGATGACCATTGCCACTACGGCACTCTTTGCCGACGGTACCACTACGCTGAGAAATATCTACAACTGGCGTGTCAAGGAGACGGATCGTCTTGCTGCCATGGCGACTGAACTGCGTAAAGTGGGAGCAACAGTGGAAGAGGGAGAGGACTATCTGACTATTATTCCTCCCAAGCATTTGAAGCATGCCGCTATCGATACCTACGACGATCACCGTATGGCGATGTGTTTCTCTTTGCTCGCACTGGATCCGGTCTCTGTCACCATCAATGAGCCTGAATGTACTGCGAAGACATTCCCTACCTATTTTGAGGTATTGGAGAGTATTTCCCAATATTGAAAATACCTTGCGGCACGTTGCCATCTCTTTTTATTCTTTATTTTCTTCAGCATCTTCATAAAAAAAACGGGTATAATATCGCAAATTTAGTGTACACATAAGGATAGGCATGAAGTTCGAAGATATCGAAATAGAAGATGTAGATTTTGAGGCGATGCTCGAGGAATCGTTCAAAAAGTCAGAGTCAAAGAGTGATTTGGTAACCGGTACGGTCGTTAAGATCGATGAGAAAGACAATCTTGCAGTCGTAGACATCGGTGGAGGAAGAGACGCAAACCTCAACCTTGACGAGATCAGAGACGAAGAGGGAAATATCACTTACAAAGTGGGTGATGAGATCGAAGTGGTCAACCAGGGCAGAGGACGCGTTTCTCGCAAAGCGGCACTCAGCCGTCTGGCACTTAACGAGTTCATCTCCGAATATGACGAAGACCAAGAGTACATCATCGAAGGTGTGGTTACCAAAAAGAACAAGGGCGGGTATGTCGTTGAAGTCGACGGACTTGAGTTCTTTATGCCGCGAACCCTTTCCTACCTTTCATCTAAAATCGATCCTATCGGCAAGAAGGTCAAAGCGGTTATTGTCAAGGTAGACAAAGACAAAGGTTCCGTTGTCGTTTCAAGAAAAGAGCTGATCGAAAGAGACAGAGCCAAGAGTGAAGAGATCGTCGCAAATCTGCTTGAAAGCAAAGAGCCGGTAGTCGGTGTGATCAAGAAGATCACCTCTTACGGTATGTTTGTTGACGTAGGCGGTATGGACGGTCTGGTACACTATTCTCAGATCTCTCACAAAGGCCCTGTCAATCCATCCAAGTATTTTGAAGAGGGTGATGAGGTCAATGTCGTTGCACTTGAGTATGACAAGAAGAAGAGACATCTTTCTCTCTCTATTAAAGATGCCAATCCTGATCCGTGGGAGAATATCGATGAGATCATCGGTGTGGGCGATACAGTCACGGCTACAGTTTCCAATATCGAGCCATATGGTGTGTTCGTAGATCTGGGTGAAGACCTTGAAGCGTTCCTGCATGTTTCCGAGATATCCTGGGACAAGAATGTCAAACATCCCAAAGACTACCTCTCTAACGGAGAAGAGATCAACGTAGAAGTGATCGAGATCGACAAAGAGGGAAGAAGACTCAGAGTAAGCCTCAAGAACCTGCTTCCAAAGCCTATGGATGCCTTTACTTCCGAGTACAGAGTCGGTGATGTGGTCAAAGGAACTGTTACCTCTGTTACCGATTTCGGTGCATTTGTCAAAGTAGGTCCGGTAGAAGGACTGCTGCATAATCAGGAAGTCTCTTGGGATAAGAGCAAGAATGCCAAGTCTGAGCTCAATGTAGGTGACGAAGTAGAAGTGAAGATCATCAAGATCGACAGGGATGCCGGCAAGATCTCCCTGAGCAAGAAAGCGCTTGAAGACTCTCCGGTAGCGGCATTCGCACAAGAGCACAAGCGTGGTTCCATCGTGACAGGTACTGTCAAAGACAAGAAAGACTTTGGTGTTTTCATCGCACTTGATGACAATGTGGATGCGCTCATCAGAACCGAAGACCTTCACCCACTGAAGTTCGACGAGATCGAAAAAGGGCAGGAGATCAAGGGTGTGATCAGCTTCATCGACCCTGACTCAGATCGCATCAGAGTTTCGGTCAAGCAGCTTGAGCGTCAGGAAGAGCGTGAAGCGATGGAAAAACTGAACCTCGATCAGGATGACAGCATGACTCTTGGTGATGCATTTGGAGATATCCTTAAAAAATAACACCTCTTCTACCAACGCTTTTTAAGCAAAACTTACTAAACTGCGTTAAAATGAGTCCTTTCGGGGCTCAACTTCTAAATAAAACATAAAGGTATACGATGTCAAAGAAAACCATTGTTGTTTGTGACCATATACACCAAAGCGGACTTGATATTCTTTCCAATGATCCCGAGATCGAAATGATCAATGCGGCGGATGAGCCCAAAGACAAACTGGTCGCCGAGATCATTCCGCTGGCAGATGTTGCTATCACACGATCTTCCACCGATGTGGATGCTGCTTTCCTTGCGGCTGTAAAAAAACTCAAGGCTGTGGTCCGTGCCGGCGTCGGTGTGGATAATGTCGATATTCCCGGTGCGAGCAAACAGGGTATTGTAGTAATGAACGTGCCTACGGCAAACACGATCGCAGCGGTTGAGCTTACAATGGCACATATGCTCTCCTGTGTCCGTCAGTTCCCGTATGCACATAACAACCTCAAACTTGACCGTGTCTGGAGAAGACAGGACTGGTACGGTACAGAGCTTAAGGACAAGAAACTGGGGATCATCGGTTTTGGTAACATCGGTTCACGTGTAGGAAAGCGTGCCAAAGCATTCGAGATGGATGTGATCGCCTATGACCCCTACATTGATCCAAGCAAAGCGACCGATCTTGACATTGGCTATACCAAGAACTTTGATGACATTCTTGCCTGTGACATCATCACAATTCACACGCCTAAGACAGAAGAGACCATTGGCATGATTGGCAAAGATGAGATCGCCAAGATGAAAGACGGTGTGGTTCTCATTAACTGTGCACGTGGCGGGCTTTATGATGAAGAGGCACTGTTGGAAGGGCTCAAGTCAGGAAAGATCGCTATGGCTGGGATCGATGTATTTAACAAAGAACCGGCAACAGACCATCCGTTGCTCGATTTGAACAATGTAACCGTAACACCGCACCTGGGTGCCAATACCAAAGAATCCCAGCGTAATATCGCTATTCAGGCAGCAGAGAATGCGATCGCAGCAGCCAAAGGCATCGCTTACCCGAATGCACTGAACCTGCCGATTAAAGAGAATGAATTGCCGGACTTTGTACGCCCGTACCTTGAGCTCATCCAGAAGATGGGACATTTGAGTGCACAGGTAACCAAAAGTGCGGTTAAATCCATCAAAGTGACAGCCAAAGGGCCGATCGCAGACTATCTTGCCTCCATGCAGACATTTGCAACTGTGGGGGTACTCACAGAATCACTGGCAGATCAGGTCAACTATGTCAATGCCGAGTTCGTTGCCAAAGAGAGAGGAATCAACTTGTCAAATGAAGTACAGCCAAATACAAGTGGTTTTACCAACAAAGTTGCTATCAAGCTCACCACGGCAGACAGTACTATCTCTATTGCCGGTACGGTCTTCGACGATTCTGTACAGAGAATCATCGAGATCGATGACTATATGCTTGAAGTGGAACCAAAAGGAACGATGATCTTCTTTAGAAATACGGACACTCCGGGTGTGATCGGTGATGTCGGGCATATTCTTGCGCAGAACGGTTTGAATATTTCAGACTTTAGACTGGGAAGGGACAACAAACAGCAGGCACTTGCCGTTGTCCGTGTAGACGGTCAGGTTTCCCGAGCTGTACTTGATGCCCTCTCTTCACTTGATGCCTGCATTAGCGTATCTTACGCAACTCTTTAATATCTTACGATCAAAAGAGCTTCGATTTGTTCTTTTGATCAAACTTCTTACTTTTGATCAATTCCACCTAACCATTTTAAAGATTACTTAAAATTATATAAGTTATAATCGCGCCAAAAAAAAGAAGATATTTCGTCTATCACAATTTCTTGTGCTATAATAGCTGATTATCTTAGGAGAGACTGCCAATGAAGAGAGTATGGTTATTATTGTGTGTATCCTTTCCGCTTCTTGCTGATGCCGAGATCAAACACCTCAGTCTGCATCAGGCAATAGAAATGCTGAAAAAAGAGAATCTGGAACTGAAAATTGCCAAGTTCAATGCCCGGATGAAGAAGCTTGAGGCTGAAGCAGTCGAAGGGATGAATTACGGTAAAGCAGACCTGACACTTAATGCGCTTCGCTCGAACGATGCGGGGAATGTCTTCGGGTTTAAACTGCAGAGTCGAGAAGCGACTTTTGCTGATTTCGGATTTGCTGATTTCATGGGAGCCATAGGTCAGGGTGCCGCACAATCGGGTGGTAATTTTGGAGTATTTACCCAAGGTTTGGCACAAAATTCCGGAAATATACTCAGTATTGCCCCAGAAGACCTGAACTATCCAGGAGCGAGAAGCCATTTTTTGACCAAACTTTCCTATATGCTTCCACTCTACACTGGTGGAAAACTGACAGAGTACGGTCGTATCAGTAACATGCTTTACAAGATGAGCAAACTTGATCACAAAAAAGTGCTCAATGCAAAGATATATGAAACAAAGAAAGCTTTTTATGATATCTCTTTGGTAGAGAACTATATCTATAACCTCCGAAAGATTATCAAGAACATCAATACACTGGAAAGAGTCGTACGCAGTATGCAGAAAGAGGGGTATGCCCAGGAGATCGACCTTCTGGAGGTACAGGCGCGTAAAGCCGAGGCAGAGAGTATGTATAACCAGGCAAAGCTCAACAGAGAGTTGGCATATCAGTTTCTCTCATTTCTGCTCAATCATGATGTTGCAAGTATTAAAACGGTTAATACACTGGCAACCATGCCACGTGTGAGCAGAACAGCATTGGAGGCGAACAACCTCGATATTCAGAAGGCAAAGCTTGGATTACAGATCACTGAGCATGCAGTAGAGCTTGAGAAATCTCGTTTTCTTCCTGAGGTAGGTGCCTTTGCTGAGTACGGCAGTGCAGATAACTCTCTCTGGAATGATTTTACTGACAAAGACTTCTATACTGTTGGAGTGAAGGTTTCATGGAATATCTTCAACGGCGGGCAGGATGAGAAAAAAATGGAACAAGCGAAGGTGAATTACCTTAAAACGCGTGACCAGGTAGAGTTGGCACGAAAAGGGATCGCACTGAAGGCGAAGAAGCTTCGCACTGAGATTTTGAGTACAGATGCCGATATCAGAAGTTACCAGAAGCAGCTGCGCTTTGCGAGAAGGGTTTATGAGAACTATAAAACACGCTATAAAGAGGGATTGGTCTCCATTTCGGATGTCCTGATTAAGCAGTCCAAGGAGCTTGAAGTCCTTCTGAAGCTTTTGACGGCGAAGAACAAGCGTAATACCAAAGTATTTGAACTAGACAGTATATTGAACAGAGGGGGTGTATTATGAGAAAATTATTTGCGTTGGTTATGTTAATGGCGGTAACGAGCCTGAGTGCGATCGAGATCGAATTGAGTGGATCTGTAGTATCCGACAACCAGAAGATGATGACCAGCCGCTATATGGGATTTGTAAAGAATATGGCAGTCAGCGAGGGGGATATTGTCAAGAAAGGGCAGCTGCTGTATGAGATAGACTCCAAAGAGATCGAAGCGGCGGAGCGTCAGGTGGATCTTGCGATTTCGCAGGCAAGACTAGCCCTGCAGATGAACCGTAACCAGCTTGGTAATGTATTGACCAATCTTGCAAGACACAAACGTCTCTACAAGAAGAATATGGTTTCCAAGTATGAGCTTGAACAATTGGAGCTGGCTGCAAAAAACCTCAAAGACATGGTGAAGATCGCCGAAGAACAGGTGAACCAGGCGCTTGCCAAGAAGGAAGAGGTGCTCAATCAGTACAAATATCTCAAGATCACTGCTCCAAACGACGGAGTGATCGTTGCCAAGAAGGTCAATGAAGGAGAGATGGCAATTCCGGGCATGCCGGCTGTTATTTTGACCGATCTTAGCCGACTGAAGATCGTTGCTGAGATCTCTGAGGATCAGTTGAAATATATTGACCTCGGAAAGCAGGTGGATGTGACGATCCCCTCATTGGGACTTGTCACGAC
>JAJRRK010000021.1 GCA_024279555.1 Campylobacterales bacterium | reverse complement strand
GGGTGGGAACTGTACTGTGTCTGGATGAAATCGTCGGCTAGCTCAAAAGGCTCCGGTGAGATGGCGCAGATGGTGGCATCTCTGGCAGAGAGTTCCTCGACATTGGATTTGATCTTCTCATAATGCATTGTTTTGGGCATCAGCGCAATAGTAAAGAGTTCCGCATCGGCTAGGGCGATGGGACCGTGCTTCATCTCTCCGGCGGGATAGCCTTCGGCATGGAGATAGCTGATCTCTTTGAGTTTAAGCGCGCCTTCAAGCGCCAGCGGGTAGAAAATATCCCGCCCGATGAAGAAGAAACCGTGCCCGTGTAGGTAGCGTTTGGAGAGTCTGTGCAGCTTGGCATGGAGTGCATCGGTCACGGTAAGTGCTTTGGGGGTATGACGCATCGCATCGATCTCACTCCGGAGCGTTGCTTTTTCAATGCTTCCTTTTTGCTGACCGACATAGAGCGAGAGCATCCAAAGTACCATGGTCTGTGTGGCGAAGGCTTTGGTACTGGCGACTCCTTTTTCTATCCCCGCGCGGGTCAAAATGGCAGCATCACTCTCTCTGACGATGGAGGAGTTGTCAACATTGCAGATAGTGAGGCTCTTAAGTCCTGCACGCTTTGCCATCTTGAGTGCCTCAAGGGTATCGGCTGTCTCACCGCTTTGGCTGATGGTAATGAAGAGGGTATCTTGTGTCAGTAGCGGTTCTTTGTAGCGGAACTCTGATGCAATCTCTACATCACAACGGATTTTGGCAATCCGCTCAAACAGATAGGCAGCGGTCAGTGCGGAGTGGTAAGAGGTGCCGCAAGCACAGATCTTGATGGCGTTTATCCCGTTGAAGAAGCCGTCTCCAAGCTCATCGAGCACGATCTCCTCATCGAGCACCCGCCCGATCATCGTATCGGTCATGACATCACTCTGCTCGTAGATCTCTTTTTCCATAAAGAAGCGGTAGCCGTCCTTCTGTGCGGAGATCTTGTCAGCGTTCAAGGGTTGCTTGGTAAGACTTTTCTTGCCTTCGGCATTGAAGAGGTATACTTCACCGTTTTTGACATAGCCGTATTCGCCGTCTTCAAGGTAGTAGACTTCGTTGGCTTTCCCAATGATAGGGGTATCAGATGAAGCAAAGTAGACCTCCTCGCCATCAAACCCGATGAGCATCGGTGAACCGTTCTTTGCAAAGAAGATGGTGTCCGGTGCCGCTTCTGTGATGAGCAGGGTGGCGTAAGCTCCTTCCAGACGGGTTACGGTCTTTTTGAAGGCTTCAAAGGGATTGTTCATTTCATTGTTGTATTTCTCGAAGAGGTGGACGATGGTCTCGGTGTCGGTCTGGCTGAGGAAGTGTACCCCCGCTTTTTGCAGCTCTTCTTTGAGTGCCTGATAGTTTTCAATGATCCCGTTGTGTACCACATAGGAGTACTGACCCAGATGGGGATGGGCATTGAGTTCGGTCGGTTTGCCGTGTGTCGCCCAGCGGGTATGTCCGATGGAGACCCCGAAACCTTCGGAGTGGTAGTTCTTGGTCTTCTCTCTGAGGTTGGTCAGTTTGCCGACCGCTTTGAAATTGTTTAGTTTTTCACCCTCTATCACGGCAATACCTGCCGAGTCATAGCCTCTGTACTCAAGCTCCTGCAGTCCGTCAAGCAGTATCTCTTTTTTCTCTTTGGGACCGATGTATCCTACGATGCCACACATTTATTCTTCCTTTGCTTTATCTGTTGTCAGTTTTTCAATAATCAGTTCCGTATTATGGCAAAAGTTTCCATTCTTTTCGATGAGGAACATATCCCGTACACGGTTCTTGAGGGTGTGGACTTTTGCGGTGACGATGTCGAGCCCCATCTGGTCGAAAAGGTCGATTACAGAGGCCAAAAGCCCCTTGTGGTTTTTGCTGCGAAGATGCATGATTGCGTAGGTTTTGGAGTGTTCGCAGTCGATGTCGATATCTTCTTTTGTGATCAGCGGTATGGTTTCTATGCTTTTTTTGTTCGGATCGAAGGCATCGGTGATGATCTGTTCAATGCGTGGTATTTCATTCTCATCTACTTTTACGGCAAAATCGATCTTGAAATATTTGAGTTCATTGAAGAGTTTGCTGATGTCCATGTTGACCACTTCAAGATTACTCAGTTTTCCCAGCAGATAGCTGAGATTGATAGAGTTGGCACGGATGATCTCAATGGTCAAATACTCCCTGTTGCTGATATGATAGGTGAAATCTTTTGTCTCAAAGGCCTTTTGGCAGATCTTGATGATGCGTTCGGGGCGGTAGCGCAAAAAAAGCAGATTTGAAGGCATCTGAAGTATCTTCTGCTGTTGGGAGCGTTTGAGCTTTTTGAATTCTGGATGCCGTTTGAGCGCAGCCTCTTTTTTGGCGCGTTTGGCAGCTTCATCGAGTATGTCGGTACGATCGAGTGCTTCAAGTGAGTGTTTGTAGAGCGTACGGATAAGTTTGGCGCTAAAGGAGTTGTAGACCTCTCCGCCTACGCCGTTCATATCGGCATAGGTAAGGATGTAGATCATATCGAGCAGTTTTTGGGTGGGGAAATGGGAGGCGAATCCGAAGATGACCTTTTCATTGTAAAGATCCTCCCTCTGAGCGACATTGCTCATGAGTGTATGGTACTGAATGAGCCGTTCGCCCTGTTCGATAAGTGCAGGATCCATACCAAGCTTCTGTGCAAAGATCTTGAAAAGCGATGCGCCTACGAAATGGTGGTCGCGTTTACGCCCTTTCCCAGCATCGTGCAAAAAAGTGACTAGTTTGAGCATCGCTTTTTCATCTTTACTCAGTGCATCGTACAATCCTTTGATCATCTCGTCTTCAATGTGTTCGAGGTGATAGACACAACGCAGGGAATGGATATCGACCGCATACTGATGGTAACCGTCAAACTGTGGTAGGTCAACCACTTTTTTGATAGGCGGTATGGTGTATTTGAGAAGACGGACATAGGAGAGGGTGCTCAATATGGAGTAGGTATGCGGTTGGTAGAAGATCGTCGCTATGGTTTTGTAGAGTGCGTTATTGGGGCGTTCCGGTCGTTTGGCATCGATGAGTGCACGCAGAAAGGTAGGGTGGGCACGGTAAGGCTCTTTTGCCTCTTTACAGAGGTGCTTAAGCATACTGTTGAAGTCTTTTCCTTTGGTATATATGTACCGTTTCTGCGAGGGGAGTTCCATATATTCATAAGTGAGACGTTCCAGCCATATGGTGCTGTAGAGACGAATGACCTTGAGCGACTCCGTCACCTTCTTGGCAAATTTGAGATGTCCCTGCTTGCTCTCTTCGTATCCCAAAAGTCTGGCAATGGCCGGGATGAGGTCAAGCCTGAGTTTGTCCTCTTTCTTTTGGGTGGCAAGATGCAGAGCAGAGCGTACTCTGAAGAGAAACTCCAGTGCAATGCGGAAAGGGCGGTACTCACTCTCTTCTACGACAGATTCAGGGAGATCTTTGATGGCATTGATGTTGTAGCGTACCTTGCCTATCCAGAAGACGAGGTTGGCATCGCGGAAGCCTCCAACCCCCTCTTTGAGATTGGGTTCCATAGTTAGCGGGAACCTTTTATGTTTGGCTGCCTGCTCCTCAAGTTTGGCTTCGATAAAGCCTTTGATATTGTCATGCCGTATGAGGTTAATGGCATTTTGTGTCTCTGTCCAGATGAAGTGTGATCCTTCGATGAAACGGGACTCAATGAGGGCGGTCTTGATGGTGATGTCGGTCTTGGAGATCTCTACGAGCTCATCAGTGGTGTGGACACGATGCCCCAGCTTCAGCCCTGTATCCCACAGAATGTAGAGTATCTTCTCTATCAGCTCTTTGGTATTGTACCCCGGAATCTCCTTGTAGACGATCATCAGATCGATGTCGGAGTAGACACAGAGCTGTTCTCTCCCGTAGCTGCCCAGTGCTACAAGCCCGATGGGAATGGAGTTCTTCATCGGGATATAGACACCGAACATCGAACGCAAGGCAACCTGATAGATGATTTTAAGATAGGTATCAATCCGTTTGGTATGTTTGACAAGAAAGTCCTTACCTCCGGTCGTGGCAAAGGTCTCCTCCAGTGTCCCGAAGTAGGCTTTGATCTCTTTTTTCAATACTGTTGCGATCTCGAAATCCGAGGCGTCCTCGTACAACAATGCCTCTATTTCTCTTTTGACTCTTTCCACTTATGCACTCCTAAACTATTAGTGATATAATACCGAAAATTACGATAGGGACAGATGTATGGAACTAATTGACAAAGTACGCAACCGTCAACGCCTTAGCCAGGAAGAGGGAGAGGCCCTTTATGAACTCGACCTCTACACACTTGGAGAGCTTGCCGACGAGCCCCGCAAAGAGAAGTACGGCAAGAAGAGTTTTTTCAACATTAACCGTCACATCAACCCGACCAATATCTGTGCCGACATCTGTAAGTTTTGTGCCTATTCTGCCAGCAGAAAGAACCCCAACCAGTATACCATGAGCCACGATGAGATCCTTCGTATCGTCGAGAACTCCGTCGCCAACGGTGCCAAAGAGATGCATATCGTCTCTGCCCACAATCCCAACGACGGAGTGGAGTGGTACATGGGTGCCTTCCGCAAGATCAAAGAGAAGTTCCCCGATGTGCATGTCAAGGCGATGACCGCGGCAGAGGTGGACTTCCTGCACCGTGAGTACGGGCTCAGTTATGATGAGGTACTCGATATGATGATCGAAAACGGAGTGGACTCCATGCCCGGCGGGGGCGCGGAGATCTTTGATGAGGAGGTACGGGAGTATCTCTGTAAGGGCAAAGTCACCTCCGATCAGTGGATAGAGATCCACCGAAAATGGCACGAACGCGGCAGAGAATCCAATGCCACGATGCTCTTTGGGCATGTGGAGAGCAGGGCGCACCGTATTGACCATATGCTTCGGCTTCGGGATCTTCAGGATGAAACAGGTGGCTTCAATGCGTTCATCCCGCTTGTCTATCAACGGGACAACAACTTTTTAAAGGTCAAGGATTTTCCCTCCGGGCAGGAGATCCTCAAGACCTATGCCATCAGCCGTATTTTGTTAGATAACATTCCTCACATCAAAGCCTATTGGGTGACGGCAACGGTCAATTTGGCGCTGATCGCACAGGAGTTTGGAGCGGATGATCTGGACGGCACCATTGAAAAAGAGTCCATCCAGTCCGCTGCCGGTGCCGCTTCCGCACACGGCATGAATCTCGATGATTTCGTTGCCATGATCAAGAACTCCGGTTTTACACCGGTAGAAAGAGACAGTCTCTACAATGAACTCAAAGTCTATTGATAGATAAAGCATGATAGAATAACCCATATCCAAAAGCAGATCAGGAACAGATTCATGGTATTGATGATAGACAACTACGACAGTTTTACCTACAATGTCGTGCAGTATTGCCGAGAGCTCGGTGCAGACTTGAAGGTGATACGCAACGATGAGATGAGCATAGAAGAGATCAAAGCACTCAATCCCGAGAAGATCATTCTCTCACCGGGTCCTTCAACTCCCGATGAAGCGGGAGTGACCCTCGATGTAATCAGGGAGTTTTCCGATACAACACCGATTTTCGGGATCTGCCTGGGGCATCAGAGTATCGCGCAGGCATTCGGAGGGGAAGTGATCCGTGCCAAAAATATGATGCACGGAAAAACTTCGCAGGTGGAGATAGATGCCCAAACGCCGATATTTAACGGACTG
>JAJRRK010000020.1 GCA_024279555.1 Campylobacterales bacterium | reverse complement strand
CGGACACCTCAGTAACGAAAAGGATGGACAGGCAGATATGACTGCCAAGCTGCTCAACGAGGGAACGAAGAAGGATGGATCGGTCGGGTTTGCCGAGAAGCTTGATGCCCATGCCATCGAACTCTCCTCGCATGTGGGGCGGGAGAGTTTTGTCATAGAGCTTTCCGCACTCAAGAGTGAGTTTGGTTATGGGGTGGAACGTCTCAAGGAACTGCTGAGTGATCCCAACTTTACCCAAGAAGCACTGGCACAGGTCAAACGCCAAAAGATCGGCTGGCTACAGCAGAAAAAAGGGGACTTCGACTACATCGCCGCGACCAATCTGCGCCAGGAGCTCTTCAAAGGCACACCGCTGGCACGACCGTATGACGGGACGATGGAGAGTGTGGAGGCGATGACGCTTGAGGATCTTCACTCCTTTTTCCTTACCCGTCTTGGCTACAACAATCTCATAGCGGTGGTCGGGGGCGATATCGGTTTTGAGGAAGCACAGAAGTATCTGCAGCAGATCCTGCCGCTGCTTCCGAAAAGCGAAACAAAGCCCATTAAACCTGTACGAGCTTCAGATAGGAACGAAACGAAGTTGATAGACGAGGAGACGCAGCAGGCATACATCTATTTCGGTGCGCCGTTTGACTACTCTTACAAAGCACCTGACCAGTACAAAGCGAAGATCGCGGAGTATCTGCTGGGTGGTGCGGGATTTGGCAGCCGACTAATGGAGGAGCTGCGTGTCAAGCGTGGACTGACCTATGGTGCCTACGCCATGCTGCGACGTGCCAAGTACGGCTCTTACCTCAGCGGTTACCTTCAGACCAAGCTTGCCACACAGGATGAGGCGGTCAAGCTGGTCAGAGAGGTGGTCAAAGACTTTGTCACCAAGGGTATCACCGCCGAAGAGCTCAAAGCTGCCAAGGAGTTTCTTGTAGGCAGTGAACCGTTGCGTACCGAAACACTCAGTCAACGCCTCAACCGCGCCTACAACGAGTACTACTACGGTAGACCGCTGGGCTTCAGCAAAGCGCAGCTTCAAAAGATAGAAGCGGTGACCCTCGATGAGGTCAATGCCTTCATCACCGCACACCCGGAATTGGCGGATCTTTCCTTTGCGATTGTGACGAAGAAAAAATGACAATTTGACATATTCTCTTCTTTTCTCTTCAAAGCTTCGTTATAATCCTTGTATCCAATATGATGGTCGGTAAACCGACCCTACGTACATGCATCAAGGCGGAGCGAGACATGGAAGAGGCAAAGCAGCTGTTCAAAAAACTCAAGATCTATTCTCTACTCGATCTCGCGCTGATTGTTCCCACCTCCTATAACGACACGACCCTCACACCGCATCTTGAAATAGGCAAAACCGCTACGCTTGAAGCCAAGGTGCTCCAAAGCAGTGTCTACAACGGCAAATTGCGTGTGACCTTTGCGTTGCCGGCATTTGGCAACCGTCGCCTATCCTCGCTCTTTTTCCGTACAACCCCCTATCACTACAAACTCTTCGAAGTCGGTTCGCACCACTACATTCAGGGCAGGCTGGAGGAGTACAAGGGCTATTTGCAGATGTCGCAGCCCCGTTCGGTCAAAGAGATAGGCAAGGTCACACCCAAGTATAAAACTGTTCTCAAAGAGAGTGAGATCCGTTCTCTCATCGAGCTGTATGTGACCGAGAAGAACCTTTTCAATGAGGGACTCGACTCCAAAGAGGTTGCCGCACTGATGCACATACACTTTCCAAACGCCATAGAGGAGGTTTATGCCGATGGCAGGCTCAAGCCCGAATTGCTGGAAGTACTCAAGTTTATCGAAGCCTACAATCATCTGAAAAAACTTCGCGGCAAACGGGTCGATTTTCCTGCGATTGCTGCACTCACAGGGGAGATAGAGACTTTTGTATCGGGCTTGCCCTTTACCCTGACTACAGAGCAGCAGCAGGTGATTGCGGATATCCGCAAAGACCTTGCCCGAGAGGACAGAGCGGCAAAGCGGATGGTCGTAGGTGATGTCGGTTCGGGTAAAACGATGGTTATTTTAGCTGCGGCAGTGACGGCACTGCCGCACAAGAGCATCCTGATGGCGCCTACCTCCCTGTTGGCGCTTCAGCTCTATGAAGAGGCGGTCAAACACCTGCCCGAGAGTATGAACGTCGCTCTGGTGATGCAGGGGCATGATGAGGGAGACTACTGTGAAGCCGATCTCATCATCGGCACCCATGCGCTACTCTACAAGGATGATCTGCCTCAAGCCGCACTGGTGATGGTGGACGAGCAGCACCGTTTCGGCACCAAGCAGCGCGCGAGCTTAGAAGCTTTGGTGAATAGGGAGCGAAGTGTAGGGTCGGTTCACCGACCAAATCATGCAGAGCAGATAGACAGAAAGCCTCATTTTATTCAGTTCTCCGCCACCCCCATCCCCCGTACTCAGGCGATGATGGAGAGTGAGCTGGTCGATGTGAGTCTCATTACCACCACGCCCTTTGAACGGGAGGTGACGACAAAGGTGATTGGCAGACCCGAATTTCCGCAGCTGTTGGCGCACATTCAAACAGAGATAGCCCAAAACCATCAGGTGCTTATTGTCTATCCACTGGTGGAGGAGAGTACGGAGATCCCCTACCAGTCGCTTGAAGAGAGCAGGGGGTTTTGGGAAGAGCGGTTCGAGTATGTCTATGTCACCCACGGCAAAGACAAAGAGAAAGAGCAGGTGCTGCTTGATTTTAGAGAGAAAGGGGACATTTTGCTGGCGACTACCGTGGTGGAGGTGGGCATTTCCCTGCCAAGACTCACACTCATCGTCATTGTGGGTGCAGAACGGTTGGGGCTTGCCACGCTGCATCAACTGCGCGGACGGGTAGGGCGCAACGGGCTTGAGAGCTGGTGCTACCTCTTTACCAACACTCCCGGCAACGAACGGCTACAGAAGTTCACCCAGACCACGAACGGCTTTGAGATCGCCAAGCTCGATCTACAGTTCCGGGACAGCGGCGACATCATCGACGGCACCATTCAGAGCGGGCAGCGCTTCAAGTGGCTCGATATGGCGGAAGACGAAGCGGTCATTAAGGCGGCAAAAGTGCGCTTGGGAAGTTTGGAAGCGTAATTATTACCGCACCAATATATAATCTGAAAACTTGAGAGAACGAGAAGAGGTGAGATGTGAGCAGAGACATTTGAAGGACTCCCCGTAGGGAATTCGAAAATGTATCTGCTCACAGGTCGCCTCTTGTCGTTCTCCCCGAAGGGTGCCGGTGCTTTCGTCCATACTCTGCGTTAGATTTTCTTGAATTAGCTAAGGCTAGTCCTGCTAAAATCTGCCTTGATTATGAACGAAATCACCGGCATCAAGTTTCAGGTTATATGTTGGTGCGGTAATAAAAACAATATCCCCAGTTATGCTGGGGATGACAGTACTAACGTAATTTATACTTCAGGGAGATCATCGAAGAGATGTCGGTCTTCTCGACATTGTGGTAGGGGGTGGCATTGTATTTGTGGCTGATGTCGAGGCCGAGTGAGAGGTTTTCTGTAAGCATCGTGTCAAGCTGCAATACCTGAAAAATGCGGTAGTCGGAAAAATTTTCCACATTGGGCTGGTAGAACCCAAGATAGGTAACGGAGACATGCTCGTTGAGGTTCTTGGTGAAAGAGAGATATGTATTCATCTTCGTTCTTTTGTAGATGGGATCCACCGGTGTAATGGTGTCTGGCTCCATATAAGAGTAAAAGAGCCCGATCCCGATGTAGCACTTGTCGAAGAAATGGGTGATCTTCCTGCGGATATTCGCCCCTGCAAGGTTTCGCATTTTGACTGACTGGAATTCGTTGAATTCTGTCTGTCCAAAAAGCTCGTAGTCATAGAGTGTTCCTTCGATATTGTGAATGTAACGAAGGTGGAAGAGTCCGTTGTTCTTGTTCTTGTCACCGTTGGTTTCTCCGTAGGCATAGGAAGAAAGCGAGTAGAGCATCCATACCTGCTCATGGTATTCGGCTTTAAGCCCGAAATTGGCAGCGGCAGAGTCAGTATTTCCCGAATTGTAGACACCACCGATACTTATCTCGCCCTCGAGTCCTCTCTTTTCTCCAATCTCAGGTGGTTCAAGAGAGACGAATCCATAAGAGAGCGAACCAAACAACAGTGTGAGCAGTAGAAGTTTTTTGAACATGTGCATTCCTTTGTGAGAGTACGGAATCATACATTAAGTCATCTGAAATATAAATGGCGAGGAATGGATTGAATAGGAAATGAGAGGAGACTGAACGTTCAGCGCTCAGCGCTGAACGCTTTTATCAATAAAGTCCGAACTTCCCGTCGGCTCTTTTGTACATGACGCGCATATTGCCGTCATAGTCGTTGAAGACGATGAATTGGCGTTTCTTTTCACTTCGTAGCGCTTCGATGGCTTCGTCGAAATCAAGCGGCTTGTGCAGTTCAAGATCCATCGGAACGATCTCGATATCTTCTGCGTCTATTTCCGTGACAGCTTCGGCCTCTTCACCCAGGTCGGCAAAGCTCATCACTTTGTGGTTCTTGATCTTGTCCGCATGGCGTCTAAGACCCTTTTTGACACGCTCTGCGGCAAGATCGAGCGCGGCATAGACATCTTTTTCATGCTCGGTGATGACGATGGTGTTCTTGTCTTTGAGGTTGACAAGGAACTCGACATTGAAGCCTTTTTTTCCGTTTTTCTCATCGGCGGAGATGACAACACTTGAGGAGATGATATCGAGATTGTACTTGTTAAATCCGTCCATCAGCGCATAGGCATACGCCTTGATGGCATCGGTGAGTTCAAAATGTCGTCCGGTAATACTTTTGTTCATGATTGATCCTTAGTGTTGAAGTATCAAGAACGCGTTTGCTTTCTTGATACTTAATTGTAACTTAAGTTGCTTAATGAGGGGTAAACGAAGATTACTGATCGGTACAGTTTCCGGCACTGTCGAGCAGACAGGCGTAGCCGGTCTCAGGTGCTATACCGATAGAAAAAGATTCTCCGTTTTCCAAATCAAATGTAAATATACACTGAGAGCTGATCAGCCCGGCGTTGTTTGGTCTTGATGATCCTGGAAAAGCAGAGTTGTATGGTCGTCCTAGATGGTCAAATCCTATGTATTGGTTTGTGCATCCACCTTCTGGTGTAATGTGTGTTACTCCATATTTCTTGCTAAGAAAAATATTTTCACTCACTGTCCCATCCCCACCATTTGAACACTCTGATGTATTGAGCCAAAACATTGGTTTTCCATTTGCAGGGTCTATAGCTGTTTCATCTTTGTCAAGATCGCCTTCTTTATCTGTATCGCTTCCTATACTTAAAAAAATACCGGAACTATTTGCGCAGCTTTCAAAGCGTATTTGCCAAAAAGTTTTTTGCCATTGGTTATCATCAAATTTTTGCTTGTTATCTAGCAGCGCCAAATGCTGTGTATAGCGTATGTTTGAAAGAACTGTATCGGCTGCTTCTTGTGTAAGATCACGTTCCAAACGGGGTATTGTCAATGCTGCCAATATACCAAGTACAACGATGACCATGACCAGTTCAAGCATGGTAAAAGCATTTTTTTTCATCAGTATATCCTATATCTTTTGTACGGTACGTCTATGCACGGTGAACTTCTGTACTGTATTGTCAGGGTCTTTATAATCAACATAGGCATCAATGATGATTGTAAGCGGTGTATCTTGTCTTGTAACACCTGTGCTTAGCACACGAGTATTGCTACAATTACTGGTATCTACTTCTGCTCCGTTAACAATGTATGCAATATGTGTACGAATTTGGTAACCATTGCCGCCGCTGTAGTCTCCTATGGTTCCATTAATGGTTTCAAGACAATCAGTGCTTCTGTCATTACCCGTGACTGCCAAAATGGCATACTCGGTGTAACTCTTGGCATAGAGTTCTGCCTGGGCATGTTGGTATTGTGTGGTGGTGGTTTTAACTATTTTGCCACTGAGACTCATGACAAAAATCGCAACGGTTGCCATGAGTACAATCACAAAGATAGCCGTTACCATTGAAAAAGCTTTTCTCATTTTTGGGTTTAACATCAGAATACCACCTTCTCTTTACACGAATGGATCGTGTTAGTGTTCTCCATTCCTATCTGCTCCTCTTTACAGATTTTGATCCGTAGTGATCCTTCACTTCCTTTGAAGCGGAAGTTGCTTATTCCTTTAAGCAGTAGGCTTTTAGTTCCGCCCAAGTTCACTCCTGGTGTGGGAGGGAATTGATAATAGAGGTACAAATCTCCATTCTCTACCGATAAAGCATAAGAAGACCATGCCAGTTTATAGCGTTCATATATCGTATCGCCCGAAGCAAGCGGACTATCGAGTGTCAGGGTTTCTCCTGCACCGGAGGCAATGTCATGGCTGATTCCGTCAGGAAAAAATATAATTGCATCTGAAAGAGTTTTGGTCGGGTCGCCGTTCTCGTCTTTTGAGAGATTTTGAATGATCTCGTCGGCAAGTTCCAGATCCGAACCAGGTGTACTGATAGTTGACCCACTACTTGCATTCAAATCACAAAACCCACTCCAACCGGGTCTTCTTGACGTACTTGTCATTGCTTCAAAGCTATCCCCATCATAGGCGACCCATTGAAGCCGATTGGAAGTGGCACTCCCTATATCGGTAATGGGTTTCATTGTTCCGCCATCTTCGGCATAAACCGTACCGGGGATCGCATAGCGCAGGCGGTTGGCTATCTGGTTAAGTACCAATTCGGTTTTGATATTTGCTTTGTACTCAGCTCTTTGGACAATATAGCTTTCATACACTTGTGCAATGACCTCTGCTCCGATGGATGAAACAATCCCAAGAATCACAATGACAAAAATGACTTCCAGCATCGTTAGTGCAGGGCGCAATACGGACATCTTTTTCATGGTATCACCTTATGTTCAAATTCCCGTCCGCCGATGTTGCAACTGAATGCATGCAAAACAATGGTTTTTGAAAGTTCAGTAACACCGCTGGTACTGGTTAGGTTTACATCGATGCCTTTGATATTGGTTGTGGCTGCTGCTGTAGCTGGAGTATAACCGATAGTTTCGCTTGCATAATCTGCCTCATCAGTTTTGTAATCGATAGCTGTTGCAATGGAGACCGTATTTTGTTCGATATAATCAGTTCCCCCACTCCCGCTTAAGTCAACAACTAATGAAGTGTCGGTAAAATCATCTATATCATCGGGGTCACCTCCCTCTGAACCTATGACAGAGGCATTGAAATCGTTTCTACCTCCACATACAAATGTGCGTGAATTTGTCTGAAGTGGTACTCCGGTGCGTCTGCTACTACTTGCATTCATGTCAAGTTCATCATCTCCGTTTGTGACATGCAGTACGGGAGGAATGCATGAATCATTCGTATCTGCTTCATCCCAGGGATAGGTCATGATCATGCTGACTCTTGATGCCGCTTCGTTGATCCCTTCTTGCTGTAATGCAACAGAAGTACTCTGTGATGCCGTGCTAATAAGCATGGGAGCAGACATCAGGACGATCCCCATGATGACAAGCGCAAAGATCAGCTCGATCATCGCGATGGCCGGTCGTGTATTGGACATTTTCATTACCAATCCAGCCTTCTTGTTTTTTTCGTATTGATATCATCACCGACGACATTTCCTGTTTGACCAAGACCTGTCCAGCCACCGCTTTTGATAAATCTTACCCGATAAAACGGTGAAGGGACACTGTTATCATCTTTGTTGTAAATGAGCCATTGACTTGTGTTGTTACCAAGATCGATATCTACAGTAACTGGGGCAGTACCCGAAACCACAATATCTGAAGCAATCCCATTGAGTAAGTTAATTACCTCTGGATCGGAAGGGTCTATCGATCCGTGGGTTGCAGTTAATATAATGTCTCCATCACCATTGGCTGTATTGTGTTGTTCGACTGTCCACCAGTACGCTTCATTGCTCTGTGTGTCTGCAAGCATTCCTGTAGCAATGGTTGCCATGCCCCTGTTCTGGCATTCGGTTAGCCCAAGGTCACAGTAGGCAACGACCGATACAGGGGTTGTGGTACTATCGGTTGTGATGTTGTCATAGAAGTACATGCTTGGTTTGGTTCTACCGTAGATGAAGGTGACGTTTTGGTCAAGGTCTTTGTTGCCGAATATTTTATAGTTATTTATCCCATCTACATAAAGAGTTGACGGTTGTGTTGCATAGGTAATATTGAAGTCATTCATTCTGACATAGATGGGGTTTTTGGGGGTATTAAGTGTGCGTGGTTCATTGTAACCCAAGTCCATGGTGATGCTGCCTTTCATCTCTTTGGCAAAGTGGTTTGATTGTTGAGTGATATTCTCATCAAGATCACCGGTTTCTCTGATTCGGTAAATAACACTGTGGTTAGTAGTGTTGTAATCGATAAGATCGTATCTTAGAGAGAGAGTATCGTGAGGATCAGTCAAATAGGTATAAAGCAGCGTCATATTGATATCTTCTGCATAACATCCATCAACAAAGTTACTTAACGGCTGGAAGCCTCCTGTTACATTGTGGTCGACAGCGGTGAAGGTGCCCTGAATGTTGTAAGACATATTTTCATCGGTTCTGTCCTCGTAACCGTCAGGATAGTTCTGTGTATTGTCCAGTGTATTCATATAGACAAATGTTTCGTTGCTTGTGTCATTGCTTGGTCTGGCACCTCTATTCAGCCTTGAAACATCAAAGGCATAAGGGTGGCTTCGGATGTTGATCTTGGAGTATGTTTGGTAGGGTGCTGTATGAATACTGCTGGTTTCACAGCCGACTCTCTCTCCCAATGAACCTACAGAGTTATCTGCAGGATCAGTTTTGATACAGTCAGGTGTCGTGTATGGGATGAAGTGATCACCTTGGTGATGCTGCAAGAGACTTTCATCCCAGTCATACTTTGTCCACTCTTCATCCACAACCTTGAATTCGTACTCTCCCACATTGGTAAGCGTATCGTGCCTGTCATCCCAGGTATTGATAGGGTTGACATTGGTGTTGGTACCGTTGACAAGAGAGAAGGTCATGTTGCGGTCTTCAGGTTCGTTACAGTCTACGGTTGTACTGGGTGCCCAAGCCATATAGGCACGTTTGCTTGGATTGGATGAGTCAAACAGTTGGGTGTAACCGGATACCGGATTTTCATCGGTATTGCTGGTTGCATTGATATCGATGCGGTAGGGATAGCCGGCTACAAGGTTGATGGGGGTACTACTGCTTCCTGCTTTGTCTGTATTGTTGGCAAAATCAGCATTGATGGTGCTGGTATTGTCATCGGTGAACGAGATCTTGAATGCTTCAGGGCGGATGGCGAAGTTGTCGCGAGAACAGATATATCGAACACTTTTACCGTAAACACACTCCATACAGCTTGCAAGTTCGTTAGGGTTATTCCCCGTATCATTACAGTATGAAGAAACACGGTTGTCATCTCCCTGCCCGTTGGTTGTCATGTCGACTGCACAGTCTTCCCCGCTCCAAGAGGTTCTCCAGTTGAGTATGGTGTATGTGTCATCTCCGCTACTGCTCTGATTGACATTTTTGTCAAGCAGGGGTGATTCGCCGTCACCAAAGTCGACATAGCTAACTCTAAAGGCAGTGTTTCTACGGATGACACTAAAGTAGTCTTCTGCCTCATTCATGGTTTCACCTAAAGGAGAAGTGCCGATGATCTGATCGGAAACCATCCCTGCACTGATGGCAGCTTCAATGACCGCCTTGTTGAAGTCCACCTCAGAGACATTGTTGTCAAACATGATCCAAACACGAGGCGTGAGTGCGCTGCCTGGCTCCTGACATGAAGTTTGCGTTTCGTGGTAGGCACCCGCATCGATGAGCTCTACCGCTACGATGGTGGTTGTATTGATGGGTGTATCGGTATTGTTTGCATCATACGCCTTGACCTTGAAGTTCTCAACACGTCTTGCAACTTGGGTAAAGATATTATAGTTTCCATTGCCTGCAATATTGGGTTGTTCTACATTAAATGTTCCGTAAAGGGGTGCATAGGAGAAGTTGCCGTCTACACATAGAGGAAGCTCTTTACCAAGTTTCAAATGATTAGGAGATTCGTAGATGGTTCCATCGGGTAGAGTAATGCTTGTGTTGAAATCTACCGAAGCGTTGATGGGCATCTCTATTTTGTATGTTTTGGGATCCAAATCATAATAGGCATACAGATACTCTTTACTGCCAAGCGCTCCCAAATACATACCGCGAATGAAAGATTCTGACGCTTCATCTATGGTTGTGTCTTGCTTGGTAATCTCTCCTGGAGGAATCACTTTGGCTGTACCGTTGATGTAGGTTGCCTGTGTTATATCAATAGGATCAATATTGAGTTTCATATCTTTAATCATGATATCGGAGTCTTCATCGTTTCGTATGTAGAGGCTAACATTGATAGGCGAATTGGAAAAAAGACTACCCTGTATATACGGTTCACGAGATCCGTCATTTTCCTCGGTGAAGTAACGATTGTCTTGAGCATAGGCATAATCATAACAGAGTTTTGGCGTATAGAGTTCTGTATTGAATGCAATCATTGAAGGCCAATAAACATCCCCTCCTGTCGTAAACCGAAAGTTAATACCTGTCTCTTCGGGTTCCATGATGTCATATCCGTCGGTTCCAAGCTGAAAGGCTTGGATATCTATCCCTTGATTGTTTATAGGGTTTGGAGAGCGTGTGAATTCCGGGTTTATCGCTGAGTAAACTGCCTGAGCGTTACTAGAGGTATCATTTGTCAGTAATGTTTCAGTTGACTTTTTGTAAGGTTTGGCATACAGGTGATCTCCATCAATATTTTTATCTCCTTCTGCCACAAACATAGATACTGTAGATGAAATTGGTGTTGTTTTTGTTGTATAAAAAGGGCTTATGTCAATGTTGACATCGTTGTATCCATCTATAATTTTATATCCGTCAAATATGGAAAAGGTTCTGTACTTTTCATCGTCATTTTTAAAAATGAGTACCAGTGTCCATGCACCATATGTCCCAAGCCCATTAAAATAGCTTCCTTCAACTACTGGAATATTGGCAACGGTATATTTTCCATTAAGCCAATTGTGGTCTTTAAATACTTGTGTTACATCTTTAAAAGCAGAGTAGCTGTATGTCGAGTTATTGCCATTATCATTTAATCGTTGATTGGAAACATAATCAAGCTGATCATACCCTATTTGCACATAATCAGAGTCGCCGTTTTTGATGAGAATATTCATGGACATCAGTTCACTTGATGTAAGATCGGTCAGTGCCTGCCAGTACAGTCCTGCCCACACCAGTTCACTGTTATTTGGGTCAGGTATTTGCGTGTCGATGGTAGCACTTGTTGAGGGATAGTTCGCATCATCATAGTACCGACACAATAGGTATTCATCATTTGTTGAACTTGCGTCTACAATATAGCTTTCATTTCTGTAGTTTGTACAATTTGTTAAAGTCTGATCGGTAGGAGCTACGAGAATCGTGTTTCCTATGGTAACCATATTTCCTTTTTCAATAAACTCTTTTCTGAGTGTAAAATCTCTGTAATTATTAGTTGCATCTCCGTCGGTGATAACTATGGTGACAGTAGCGGTATCCTCTGCAGTAATCCACCATCTTCGGAACCAATACTTGTATGACATTGTATACTCAAATTCAACGATACCAGTACAATCTGCAGGATCATATGTAAACGAACCATCGCTGTTTATCCCACTGGTGATAGTACCACAACTAGGGTTGTCAAACTCTATGACTTCTTTGTCTTCGCCAGTATCATTATCTAAAACATTTCCACTCAAAGTGCTATTTTGTCCTACGGTATAACTGTCATTAACAGCGTCTGCATTGAGATAGATTGGAAACAAGATAAAAATAGTAAAAACAGTCAATTTTAAAATATAATTTGAACTTTTCATCAAAACACCTTTGTACTCAAGATCTCGAGTTAATAATTGTATATACACTAGACAAGAATGTCGTAAGTGTTTGAGTTGTACTTGAACAGCTAGACTATAAGGCAAGAGCTCCACAACACTTCATTCCAGTCATACGACATGTTCGACTTTGCTTTACATACTATTATATTAGTATTATAGTACAAATAAGATAAAATTTATATGGATCAATATGATGGTTTAACATTTTGTTGATTTTGACATTTTCAGTTCATTTTTTCCCTTTCATTTTTATGTGTATTATCTGAAAATTCTTTGAAGAAGAGAGATCTTTTTCTTTTTTTCGATCTTATCTATGTATTTTTGAAATTCATTTGTCATTGCAACAGACATGTCAAAATGAACGATTTTCAGAAGAGACAGCTACTTTTGAGATTGCCGAATGTAGTATAGTCTTTGATTTCTCAAAGATATGGTAAAGATAGCCAGTTATTTTCAGAGGAGCCGCTTAGAGCTAATACACTTTTTACAGACTTTAAGCTATGATAATGGTAACAGACAACAGAAGGATAGCGAGTTGACAGTGAAAAAAAGTATTTTGACAGGCTTGGCGGCGGTATTCCTGTTGGCAGGGTGCGGTAAAGATGACGAAGTGACGGAATTTAACAAACCGGCACTCTATTGGTACAAACAGATCGCCCAGAGTATCAGCAGTGACAATATGGACAAGGCCGACGAGTACTATATCTCTCTCAAGAGTGAACATATGCGTTCACCGCTGATGCCGACTGCCATTATGATGCTGGCACAGGCGCACATGCAGAATGAAGAGTATCTGTTGGCGGAATACTACTTTGACGAGTATAACAAACGCTATGCCGATGAGCATACCCGTGAGTACACTGAGTTTATGAAGCTCAAAGCCTCATTTTTGGGCATCAAGGATGTCTACAAGGATCAGAAGCTCATTATGGACAGCATCAACAAGGCGAAGATATACCTGATGCGCTACCCCGGTTCGGAGTATCAGCCGCTGGTCGATACCCTGCTGGTGCGCCTTTATATGGCACAGTATTTGCTCAATGAGAACATCGCTGCGCTTTATGACAGAACCGGCAAACCCGAAGCGGCGAAGATCTACCGCGCGAAGAACAAGAACTCGGTGGTAGAGATGGCAGACATCACACCGCCCCAAAGAGGTTTTCTTGGGGAGATCTTCGATTAGACACAGTTACATTTGGTTACCATAGAGACTTCTCCCTCTCTTTGCAGCATGAATCGGTTCAGTTTACTTATGGTTGTCAGTTTATGCTGTATAATATATCAATCAATATGTTAGTAACTGCACTCTGCAGTTGTGTCATTTTCATTATCCCAAATATCATCCAAAGGATACAACAATGCAACTTAGCGATTATGATGCATTTCCCAATACATTGCCGGTGGTGGTCGAAGATGAACTCTTTCTCTACCCGTTTATGATAAGCCCTATCTTTTTGACTGACCAGAAAGACATCGATGCCGCAACGGAAGCGATGGAGAACAATTCGCTCCTTTTTGTCACATCTTCCAAGCCAGATAAAGAAGGAAACCGTGATTTCGATGCAATGTATAAGATGGGGGTCATCGGTTCCATTATGCGCAAGGTACACATTCCAGACGGGCGTGTGAAGATACTCTTTCAGGGACTCGCGCGAGGGAAGATTGTCGAGCCTGTTCCCGGTGAGATCAACAAAGCGGTCATCGATGTCGTACCGCAGGAGACATTCGACCCGCTGCGTACCGATGCACTCATGGATGTGCTGCGCGACAAGATCAGAAAACTCTCTTCGCTCAGTTCCCATGTGCCTGCCGATCTGGTGAAGACCATCGAGGAGAATGACGAACCCCAGCGCATCGCCGATCTGGTCTCCTCCATGCTCAAGCTTGACAAAGAGGTGGCATACGCGCTGTACATCGAGCCAAACATTGAGAAGCGTCTGCTGGGACTGATCGATGTGATCACTTCCGAGATCGAGTCCGCCAAGGTCCAGCGTGAAATCCGTTCCAAGGTACACAACAAGATAGAACAGACCAATAAAGAGTATTTTCTCAAAGAGCAGCTCAAGGAGATCCAGCAGGAGCTGGGGATGGATACCCAGCGTGAAGAGGAGATCGCCGCCTTCCGAGAGAAGATAGAAGAGCTGAAGCCGCACATGAACGAAGATGCTTACAGGGAGATCAGCAAACAGCTTGACCGTTTTGCTCGTATGCATCCCGACTCTGCCGATGCAAACCTGCTTCAGAGCTATCTGGAGTGGGTGCTGGAGCTTCCGTTTGGAAAGCTGACAAAAAAGAGCCTCTCTGTAGAGGATGTCGCCAGAGAGCTTGACAAAGACCATTACTCGCTGGAAAAGCCAAAAGAGCGTATTGTCGAGTACTTCTCGGTCAGAGAACTTGCGCAGTTAAGAGGTGTACGCCAGAGCGAAACGGGCGGGGCGATCTTGTGTTTTGCGGGACCTCCCGGTGTAGGGAAGACATCGTTGGCGAACTCCATTGCCCATGCGCTTGGCAGACCGCTGGTACGCATTGCGCTGGGGGGACTGGAAGATGTCAACGAACTGCGCGGACACCGCCGTACCTATGTGGGTGCGATGCCCGGCCGTCTGGTGCAGGGGCTCATTGAAGCCAAGAGTATGGATCCTGTCATTGTGCTTGATGAGATAGACAAGGTAGGTCGTTCGATGAGGGGTGACCCGACCGCAGCACTGCTGGAGATACTCGACCCCGAGCAGAACAGTAAGTACCGGGACTACTACCTCAACTTCAACATCGATCTGAGCAAGGCGATCTTCATCGCCACAGCCAACGATGTGGGGCGCATTCCCGCACCGCTGCGTGACCGTATGGAATTCATCGGGCTCAACTCCTATACGCCCAAAGAGAAGTTCGAGATCGCCAGACGCTACCTGATTCCCCAGGAGCTCAAAAAACATGCGCTCAAGGCACGGGAGTTCCACATTTCGGACAAGGCGCTGCGCATACTCATAGACGAATACACCAGAGAGGCAGGAGTACGTAACCTCAGACGCCGCATCGCAGGACTGATGCGAAAGGCGGCACGCATGCTGCTTGAGGACAAAAACCGTGACACCGTACAGATCACCAAGAAGAACCTTGACAAATTCGTCGACAAGAAGGTCTTTGAGATCTCTCCGGTGGACAAGAAACCGCAGGTAGGTGTTGTCAGTGGACTTGCCTGGACAGCAGTAGGCGGTGATGTCCTGACCATTGAAGCGATCAAGATCAGAGGCAAAGGCGGACTGCAACTGACCGGTAGTCTCGGTGATGTCATGAAAGAGTCGGTACGTATCGCCCACTCGGTGGTGAAGATACTCATTGATGAACGCAAGCTCAAAATACCGGCTTCGGTAATCCCCCATACCGCCAAAGAGAGGGAAGAGCGCATAGAGGTAGACCCGAGCGAGGTCTACAAACGCTATGACCTGCATATTCACGTGCCTGAGGGAGCAACTCCCAAAGACGGTCCGAGTGCCGGTATCACGATGGCGACAGCCATCGCTTCGATATTGAGTGATAGAAAGGTCGACAACAAGGTGGCGATGACAGGTGAGGTAACACTGACAGGAAAGGTACTGCCTATTGGTGGTCTCAAGGAGAAACTGATCGCAGCCTATAAGGCGGGAGTCAAAAAAGCATTGATTCCGGTAAAGAACTATGAACGTGACCTTGAAGATATTCCTGATGAAGTTAAAGAGAATATTAAAATTGTTGGAGTATCGAATATTGAAGAGGTTTTGAAAGAGGCACTGCTTTGAGAGACTTGACACATCCGAAATGTTGTGTCAAGGTTTTAAATCTAATTGGTCGATATACTAATTCCTATTGGTCGATAAATCGACCCTACCTACTAATCTGACCACTGGTCTATCTTGCTGAAGAGCACTTCCTCTTTGACAGGCTTTCTGATGAAGTCGTTCGCACCGTTGTCGAAGACCTCGGTCTTTCTTGTGTCATCCGTAGAGAGTACGATGACAGGGACATGAGCGTTGTTCATGTCGGCACGGAAGATCTTCAAAAACTCTATCCCGTCCACAATAGGCATCATAATGTCAAGCAGGATCAGATTGATGCTCGGATCCTGCTTCATTTTGTTAAGTGCGTCAGAGCCGTTCTCGGCTTCAGTGATCTCGGATACTTTCGGATTTTTTTTCAAAAGGGTTTTCAACAACATCCTGTTGATCATATCGTCGTCAACTACCAGTACTTTTATTCCCATCTTCATTATCCTCTATGTGTTTTTATGGCTGCTTCGATCTCGTCTTTGACCTTGCTTTCCGTAACGATGGCGACACCGCTGTTTCTGATGCTGTCGGTCACGAGTTCCGAATCGGTGAAGAGTATGTCATATTTTCCCGAAGAGAGTCTGTTTTCGAGTTCTGCCATATCTTCAACAATGTCGTAATCATACCCTAAATTTTCAAGAACTTTGGTTAGAACCCTCCGTTCGAGCAGGAATTTCTTCGCTACAAGGATCTTCTGCGTCTGTTCACTGACATCTTCATGCATCACATCATCGAGGCTGATCTCATCGATGGAGAGAGGCTCTTCTTCTTTGATCTCTTCTACCGGAGTCTCCTCCTCCGGAACCATAATGATGTTCTCTTCTTGCGTTTGAGGCTCTGGTGTGCTTACCGGCTCTTCAGCAGGTATTTCCGGTGTTTCATGCTTCTCTTCCTTTTTCTGCTCTTCCGGTGCGCCGGTTTTGGCTTTGTCGGAAAGAAACTTGTTGAGGATGTAGAGCAGTTCTGCAGTTTCGATTGGCTTGGTAATATACTCATCCATACCCTCTGCAAGAAAGCGTTCTCTATCTCCTTTGAGCGCGTTGGCGGTGAGTGCAACGATCGGTACGTGTGGTACCTCTTCATCCTCTTCGAAGTCAAGGATCTCATGGGTTGCCTCAATACCGTCCATGACCGGCATCTGAATATCCATGAAGAGCAGGTCATAGTCGTTGTTTCTACGTTTTTCGAAAGCTTCGAGTCCGTTGTTGGCGAGATCTACGGTAATACCGTGATCCTCGAGGACACGTTTGATAAGCTTCTGGTTGATGATGTTGTCCTCTGTCACAAGGACTTTGGCATTGAACTGTGTAGCTTGTGTCTGGAGTTCTTTCTGTATGAGTTCCGGTGATGTCGAAGCGGTTCTGTTCAAGATACTCTTGAGCTTGCTCAGTGTAACCGGTTTGAAGATGACATTGTCCTGGTTGACACCCATTGCTTCGATCTTCGCACGACTGGTGACATTGGCGATGATGATAAGCTTGTTCTTGTCAACATTCGCAATGGCATCGATAATATTCTGTTTTGTCTTGTCGATATCGATCCAGAAGGTCTTGCAGAGACCTTTATCACTGAGGTCTTTGAGCTCGCTGACCGATTCAAAGTGCTTGACATCAGGACCGAAGTAATCGAAGTAGGAGGCAAGATAGGTATCGAGTACGGTCGGGATCTCCTCCTGATACTTACAGATAGTCATGTCCTCGAAGGCATGGTTGTAGTTGGTCTCTGTGGAAGCGACCTCTTCGAGTGGAATGGAGAAGTAGAAGGTCGTACCATGATCTTTGGCACTTTCGAGTTCAAGCTTGCCACCCATGAGTTCGACGAACTGGCTGGAGATGGTCAGTCCCAGACCGGTACCGCCGTACTTTCTGGTAACGGAGACGTCAGCCTGAGAGAAGGCATCGAAGATACGCTCCTGCTGGTCTTTGGTCATACCGATACCGTTGTCCTGTACGGAGAACATAATACGCGGATTCGGCTTACCTTCATCCTCTTTGACCTTTTCGATCTTAAGGTTGATGGTACCGCCGTAACCGGTGAACTTGATGGCATTGGAGAGCAGGTTGATGATGATCTCTTTGATCTTGGTCGGGTCTCCCTTGAGTTTTGGAGAGATGGTCGGATCCATATAGAAGTTGAGGTCAATGTTTTTCTCAGCCGCGCCGACCGCATAGGTCTCGACAGCACTTTCGAATTCCTCTTCGGCATCGAATACGATGTTCTCAATCTCGATCTTGTTACTTTCGATTTTGGAGAGGTCGAGAATGTTGTTGATAATGCTCAGCAGGTTCTCCGAACTCTTGTCGATGATGTTGAGGAACTCACGCTGCTCGGCATCGAGGTCGGTACTTCTGAGGATCTCGGTAAATCCGACGATACCGTTGAGCGGTGTACGTATCTCGTGTGACATATTCGCCAGGAAAAGTGACTTCGCCTCGTTCGCCTGGAGGGCGATCTGCTTATCTTCTTTTGCGGTCTCTACCAGTGTCTCGAGGAATTTATAGGCCTCTTTGGTACCTTCGTGGGTATCGAGGTCGATATTCTCGATATGTGCGGTATCTGCAGAGAGATACTGGTCGCTCTGCTTCATATCTTCGACCGCTTTATTCAGTACGTCTTCGAGCTCTTTGATGTTTCTCGTGATATCCCGCGCGGTACTGTAACCGAGATAGGAGAGGAGCAGGCTCAGCAGCAGGATCGCTGTAGCGATTGCGAGCAGTGAAAGCTGCTTCTGGAGGTAGACGTCGGATTTCTGCCACAATGCATTGGAGACAATGAGTTCCGCTTTGTTGTAAAGCGAGATCTTCTTGGTCTGCAGTGTGAACCAGTCCATGGCATCTTCGGCATAGTCACCGTTGTCAACATCGGTCTGGATGGCGGAAGAGGTTTCCGCCAGTTCCTGAAGCATCGCTTTGGCTTTTGGATTCTCAAGAATTTGCTTTAGCTGGGCACGCAGTTGAGGGTTGGTTACCTGGTCGATGCTGAAGATGTTCGCTTTGGTCTTGAAGTCGTCCCAGAGGGCGATCTCGTCAAATGCCATGGAAGCACGCTTGGTCATGTAGTAGGAGACGAAACCTCTCTCCAGTCCTGCATTCTCTTTTACGGTATAAAGCTGGGAGAGTGTGGAGACGAGTGATGCGATCTCTGTATCGAGTGCAAAGTTGTTTACCTGCAGGAGATTCTTTAGCATAGGGGAGGTGATGGTCTTGGTATATCCGTCGAAGAAGACTTTTTTGAAGTCACTCTTGGGGTTGTCAGCATCTTTTCTGATTGCCGGGAGTTTTTTCAGGTTGTTGAGCATACGCTGGTACTGCTGCTTGTTAAGTTCAGTACTCTCCCCCAGGAGTTTTGGCAAAAAAGGAATCAGCGTCCCGTTGTCCGGCACGATCTTGCTGTGAAGTTGCGCAAGGGAGCCATCTGTGGAAACACGCTGTTTCTTGAGCAGTTCACCGTAGGCTCTGTGTCCGCTTCCCATGTAGAGTGCCGTCAATCCCCGTTCTTTTCCTACTTGTGCGAGCGATTTGCTGATGTAGGCATTGTTGCTCAGGGCAGTTTTGAGTGCCTGGGCTTTTTCGTAGTTGATGTATGAAGTTACGAAGAAGTAACTTGACAGCAAGAGAAGAAGAATGATCGGTACGAGTGCAATCAGTTTCAGTCTGTTACGTATAGTCATAGTCTGTATCCTTTTTTATTTGTTAGAGATGAGTTTGAATTGGTTTTCCAGTGAAAGGAAATGTGCCCAATAGTTCCTGACAAGTTCCGGTACTCTGTCGATATCCTCATTGAACTGGATCTCGTAGAGTGTATCCGAAAGAGGCGTGATACGCAGGTTGCTTGAAGTACCTTTCAGCAGGTGACCGATCTTCTGTACGGTTTCGAGGTCGCCTTTTTCATAGGCAGCAAGCATCTTCTCTGTCTCTTCGTGTGCCTGTTCGATGAAGTCATGTACGAACTCCTCGATCAGTTCGACCGGAAGACTGAGATCCTCTGCGGCTGCTTCAAGCTGGAAGTCAAAGTGTATGGGTTTGACATCGCTCAGGTCTATCGGAGGTCTCTTCTGTTCTACTGGTGCCTCTTCTGCTTGCACTGCTTTCTCTTCGGCAGGTGCCTGTTTCTCCTCTTCGAAGTGTGCCGTGGTCAATCTTCCAAGTGTAGCGAAGAAGGATTCTATGGCACTGTTGCGCTCAGTATCGGACGCTCCCTTGATCTGGGTCAGAATGTCTCCGACGAAAGGAAGCTGCAGTACGGAGGAGAGGTGTGAAAGGGTATCGAGTGCTTCGTTTTTCTCCTTCTCGTCATGGCTCTGAAGGGCTTTTTCGAATGTCAGAGCCGTATCGATGTATTCATTGAGGAAAAGGTTGTAGTCCTCGGGGGTAATCCCGATGGTCTCGCTGATACGCTCGACATCGATATAGATAGGTGAGCTTTGGTCTTCTGCACCCTCTTCCGTACTTGACACTTTCTTCTCTGTTGCAGGACGGGGTTCGGCACTTTCTATCTCCGCAATGGCATTCTCAGTATCGGTGGGAAGGGTGAGTTCGAAAAGTTCCTCTGTCCCGCTCTCTTCAACCGGAGCAGCTGTCTCTTTGAGTTCGATCTCGGCTTCGGGTTCCAACGGTGTCTCTTCGTTGAAGAGGTCAATCCCGTCGAAGTCGATCATCGTCTCACCCTCTTTTTCATCTTCCTGCGCTGCCATAACCGGTGCCCCGACATCTACTAGTCTGATGTAACCGAGCATACCGGCCAGTGGAGAGATCAGTACACTATAGTCCTTGGTTTCTCCATTGACAGAAATAGTGACGGTATCTTCGGAAAGATCGAAAGTGATCTCGTTGAGTGCCACTTTTTTGTAAAATGTGTCGGCATCTTCCACCTGCAGTTGCGAGAGGAGCTGCGGGTCGATCGCGACGATCTGTTCGTTTTGGTTGATGATGTAGTACATGGTAGTGGATACTCCTTTGCTTATTGGTTCTCTTGTGCGATCATCTCTTTGTAGAGCGCGGTACTCTCTTCTATCTCGTTCTGCGAAGCGGGACGTCTGGCAGCCGTATAGCCGGTGATCTCCCCCGCATCATTGAAGATAGGGGTAATATGGGAGTATACCCAGTAGTATCTGCCGTCCTTACGGAGGTTTTTGACGATACCGGTCCACTCTTTTCCAGACTGGATCGTCTCCCAAAGATCCTTGAATGCAGCTTTTGGCATATCGGGATGGCGAACAATGTTGTGGTTCTTCCCTGTCAGTTCCTTCTTCGTATAGTTGGCGATCTCGCAGAACTTCCGGTTGGCATAGGTGATGATGCCTTTGAGATCGGTGGAACTGACGATCAGTCCTTCGGAGAACTTGTACTCTTCGTCTATGGGTTCAGGTCTTTTCATGATCTTTCTTCCTCTCACGCACTGACGGTACCCTCTACCGCAGATTGTCTGTATGATAACTTTATAACAAATTTACTAAAAATAGAATGAAATAGGGGCTTTTTGTGATAAAAAAGAGGTGTTTTGTGTATCAATTCTTGTTATAGTCTTTTATAATTTTTGCAATTCGCTTATTCGTAACCTTTGCAATCTCCTCAACCGGAGCATGGTAGATCGCTTCAAAAGTGCCGAAATAATCCATCAGTTTTTTCACTGTAGCTCTGCCTATGCCTTTTTTGTTGAGCAGTGAGATCTGTGTGTCCTCTTTGCGTTTTTTCTTTTGATGATAGGTGATCGCATAACGGTGGGCTTCGTCCCGTTGGCGCTGTAGCCAGTGCAGACGGGGGTCGTTGGGTTTGAGCTCGATGCACCCCATAGAGGAGGTATAGAGCAGATCTCTCGCCGCCCCCTTTGCCCGGTGAGCCTTGGCATCGAGCTTCTCTTTGGCAATAGCGATCACATCAAGGTTGACTCCGGCTTCTTCTAGCAGTCTTTTGGCAAGGTTGAGATTTGCCTGTCCGCCGTCAAGTATCCATAGATCAGGCGGCGGGTTGTTCTTGAAATCCGCGATACGGCGGGAGAGCATCTCCTTCATCTGTCCTACTTCGTCACGGGCATGCAGCGTATAGCGTCTATAACTCTGTTTGTCCCAGTTGCCTTCCTGCCAGACGACCATACCGCCAACCGTGGCGGCACCCATCATATGGGAGTTGTCGAAGGTCTCCACACGGTAGGGAAGGGAGGAGAGATCGAGCAGATCGGCGATTTTGTGTTCGATCAGGGAGCCTGCATCACCCTTTCTGAGCAGCTCTTCACAATTTTGTAAAGCCAGTGCGGTCAGTTTTGCTTTGGGACCGCGCCGGGGGTGGGAGAGGGTGATCTTGTTGCCAAAGCGTTCAGAAAGTACCTGCGCGACCTCTTCTGCATCATCGAAAGGGTGCGCGATTAGGATCTCTTTGGCCGTCTGGGGCGTATCGACACTGTAGAACTCCAGTAGAGCTTGTTTGTAGGCTTCGTTCATTTCGAAGATGTGGGTCTGTCTGAAATAGCTGTGTGAGGAGGAGACGATCTTTCCCTCGCGCATGAACAGCTTGACGATCACGCCGCGTGCATCACCGTTGAGAATGGCGAAGATATCGACATTAAGGTTGTTGGCAAGATCGATGGAGGAGGCGATAGTGAGTGAGTCGATCGCCTGCACCATGTCACGGATGGTTGCCGCCTCTTCGAAACGCTCCTGCATGGCGAGTGTACCCATACGTTCGGCCAGTTTTTCTGTAAGACGTTTGCGTTTGTGCAGGGACTCTTTAGCCTCCTGTATGATCTGGGCATACGCTTCGGGTGTGACTTTCCCCTCACAGGGGGCGAGACATTTGTTGATCTGGTGGAAAAGGCATGCTTTCCCTTCTTTGAGACAGGACTTTTTCTGTACAAGAGGATAGATCTCGTAGAGTGCATCGATCAGTGCCCGCCCGCCCGAAGGAAAAGGACCATAGTATGTGATCTGTTTTCCCTTGACCACTTTGCGTGTGATCTCAAAACGGGGGAAAGGGGCTGATTCGTCGATGTAAATGTAGGGATAGGTCTTGTCGTCACGCAGCAGGATGTTGTATTTGGGTTTGAGCTGCTTGATGAGCGAGTTCTCCAGGATGAGTGCATCCTCTTCGCTTCCGACAATGATATACTCGAGGTGCTTTGCTTCAGAAAGCATTTTGAGGATACGCGGGCTCTGTGAAGGGTTTGGGCGGAACTCGGGGGAGAAGCGCCAGTAGCTTTTGACTCTGTTTTTGAGACTCTTTGCCTTACCAACATAGAGCAGTTTCCCCCGCGCATCAAAGTATTGATAGATCCCGGGCGTATCGGGAAGGTTCTTGATTACAGATTGCACAGGATGGTCTCTTTGATCTTTTCAAATGTCTGTCTAAGGTCTGGGTCTTCTGTCT
>JAJRRK010000019.1 GCA_024279555.1 Campylobacterales bacterium | reverse complement strand
CTTCGTCATTGGCGCTAATGCCGACACCTATGCCGGAGAGCCGATCATCTCCAATGCTTCTTGTACGACGAACGGATTGGCGCCGGTTGCCAAAGTGCTCGACGATGCCTTCGGTATCGAGCATGGTTTGATGACGACGATTCACTCCTATACTTCTTCACAACCCATCCTCGACAGCAAGCACAAAAAAGACCCCAGAAAAGGGCGTTCAGGTGCTACCAATCTGGTACCGACCAGCACGGGTGCTGCCAAAGCCATCTCCAAAGTGTTGCCAAATCTCGCAGGGAAACTCAACGGACAGGCGATCCGCGTGCCGACACCTGATGTTTCTTTGGTCGATCTGACCGTTACATTGAAGGAATCGGTTGTACTTGAAGAGGTACAGGCGGCATTCAAAATCGCCAGTGAGGGGTCACACAAGGGAATACTCGGTGTCGATGAAGAGTACCGTGTCTCTCAGGATTTTGTAGGAGAAGAGCTCAGTACGGTTGTTGCGCTCGATACCATTCAGGTCATCGGGGACAAAATGGTCAAAGTGCTCTCATGGTATGACAATGAGTGGGGCTACTCTTGCCGTCTGGTCGATATGGCAGTACTTGTAAGCAAAAAATAGGGGAAGAGATGAGAACGATCAAAGATATCAATATTGACGGCAAGCGTGTATTCATTCGTTGTGATTTCAATGTCCCAAAAGATGAATTTGGGAACATCACAGATGACAGGCGTATCAGAGCATCGCTGCAGACGATCCGCTACTGCATCGACAGGGACTGTAAGATCATTCTGGCTTCCCACTATGAGAGACCCGAACCCGGGAAGTATGAAGAGAAGTATTCGCTCAAGCCCGTTGCCAAAAGGCTCCATACCCTGTTGAAGATCAAAAATGAGATTCTTATGGCGGAAGATGTTGTAGGTCCTGATGCGAAAGCGAAAGCGGAAAAACTTGAAGCAGGGGATATTCTGCTGTTGGAGAACCTGCGTTTTGAAGCGGGGGAGACCACCAATGATGAGAATTTTGCCCGTGAACTGGCTTCATTCGCCGATGTCTATGTCAACGATGCGTTCGGTGCCTGCCATAGAAAACATGCATCCATTTATGCCATTGCACAGTTCTTTGACAAGGAACACAAAGCGGCCGGCTTCCTTCTGAGCAAAGAGGTCAATTTCTTCTCCAAAGTGTTGGAGAATCCTGTACGTCCCTTTGTGGCTGTCGTAGGGGGGTCGAAGGTTTCGGGGAAACTCGAAGCACTCAATAAGCTGCTTGACAAGGTGGACAAAGTGATTATCGGTGGGGGTATGGCATTTACCTTCCTCAAGGCACAGGGGTATGAGATTGGAAAATCACTGGTAGAAGATGATCTGCTTGATGAAGCGAACCGTGTCATGGAGAAGGCGCATCGGCAAGGGATCAAATTCTATCTGCCTGTCGATTTTGTTGTTGCCCCGGAGTTTTCGGAAAATACAGCTGTAAAGTACCTTCCTTCACAGGAGATCCCCAAAGATTGGATGGGGCTCGATACAGGTCCGGCTTCGTCAAGACTCTTCAGGGAAGTGCTCAACGATGCACAGACGATCATCTGGAACGGTCCGATGGGTGTGTATGAGATGGATAAATTCTCTAAAGGAAGCATCATGATGTCCCATCATATTGCCGAGACACACGCAACGACCATCGTCGGCGGTGGTGACACGGCAGATGTGGCGCAGCGTGCAGGTGATGTCGATGAGATGACTTTCGTTAGTACAGGCGGAGGTGCGAGTCTGAAACTGATCGAGGGTGAAGAGCTTCCGGGTCTGACAGCGCTGGAAATGGATTAGTTTAGGTAGGAGGTAGGAGGTAGAAGGTAGGAGTGAAAACACTTTTACCAACATCTGCATAGATAACCCTTCTTCTCCTTTTTGTAATAAAAAGGATTTTAATGATATTTGCTGCAAACTTCAAAACAAACCATACCCGCCAAAGTACCAAAGCCTATCTTGAAAGTCTGGCATTCAAGCTTTCCCAAAAAAGACTGGAGGATCGTGTACTCATATTTCCCCCTGCTACGGCGCTTGACAGATATGAGGGTGATTTTACGGTTGGAGCACAAAATGCCTACCCCACACGCAACGGTGCGTTTACCGGAGAGATCGGTTTGGAACAGCTTGAGGAGTTTGGGATAAAAACGATTCTCATTGGCCACAGTGAGCGCAGGGAGTATTTGTGCGAGAGTCAGGAGAAAGTGGCGGAGAAATACCGCTTTTTTATGGAAGAGGGTTTTGAGATCATCTACTGTATCGGTGAGCCACTTGAGGTCAGAGAATCAGGAGAGAAAGCTGTCCGTGATTACCTGCTTGCACAGTTTCAAGGTGTCGACCTCTCTTATAAGAATGTGATCGTTGCCTATGAGCCGATCTGGGCAATCGGTACGGGTCGTTCGGCAACCGTTGAAGAGATCGCCTCGACCCATGCCATGCTCAAAACCCATATGGAGAGACTGCTGCTCTACGGTGGTTCGGTCAAGCCCGCCAACATCAAAGAGATCGCAGCGATCGAGGGTGTTGACGGGGTATTGGTGGGAAGTGCTTCTTTGGATGTGGAGAGTTTCTCGGAAATGATTTTTGCGTAGCAATTATGGAGGGCAGGTGTAAGATCTGCCCCTACGAAGAAACTGTAGGGGTCGATCTTGTCGATCCTTTCATGAGATCTGTTTATTTAAAGAGATTCTCCAGTGCGGAAGTATCTTTTGTCTTCGTCATATCCGGTGCATCGGATGAGCTGTCTATCTGTCTTTCTGTGACACCTTCAACTTCGTTGAGTTCAATATCATAGCCTGTCAGCATCGAAGCAAGACGGATGTTGATACCGCTTCTTCCGATCGCTTTGGCTTTCTGGTCACCGGTGATGTCAACAACGGCTTTCTTCTCTTCCTGATCGACTTTAATGTTCTGCGTAATCGCAGGAGAGAGCGCTCTGGTGATGAAGATCTCAGGGATCGGGGAGTACTCGATACAGTCGATGTTCTCTCCGTTGAGCTCTTCGCTGACCGCGTTGATACGTACCCCCTTGACACCAACTGCCGCACCGATGGGATCGACATTCATCTGGTCGGTTTTGAGTGCGATCTTCGCTCGCTCACCGGGAATACGCGCGGCAGCGACGATTTCGACAACACCATCGGCAATTTCGGGAACTTCGTTTGCCATCAAGGCTTCAAGGAACTTGGGTGATGTGCGGGTCAATTCAAGGAAAAGACCGTACTGCGGGTCAACACTCACATAGCGAAGCAAGGCTCTGATGGTGTCACCGCGCTTGAAGCTCTCTCCTTTGATACGGTTTCTGCGGGTAAGGATCCCTTTAAGCTCGCCGATCTCCACGTGTGTGTTGTCTTCGTTGTCAATACGGTTGACCGTACCGAGCATCACGGTTCCAACCTTCTCTCTGTATTTTTCAAAAAGATCCTGTTCAATACGTCTTTGCACATGGTACTCAAGTTCCCTGAAGAGGTTCGCCGAAGCGGTACGCCCATGGTCTTCGAGATTGAACTCCTCTTTGAGCTGATCGCCTACTTCAAGTGAATCGTCGAACTCTTTTGCCTCGCTCAGAGAGATGTAGGCATCGGGCTCTTCTTCAAGCCGTTCATCATCATCGGCAACGACCGTGATGACTTTGTTGATATGGTAGGTTTTCGTGTCGTTGTCGATGACCGCTTCAAAAGCGCTGCTTGGAGAAGTAAGCTTTTTTGCCGTATTGATCAGCGCATCTTTAAACGCTTCGATAGCGCTCTCTCTGGAGATATTCTTCTCGTGAGCGATCGCTTCGATGATATCTAGTATTTTTTCCACAATAATTTCCTTGCAATGAATTCAAAATCTACCGCTACAAGAGGTAACATAACAGCGTCAAGTACGTCTGGGAGGGTCTATTTTTGAAGTGGGAAATTATAGCTAATCAAACCTTTACTGAAAATAAAGTATAATCAAACCGATAAGAATGCCCTATATAGTGAAGAATAACGAAGGAAGAGATATAATGAAACTGAAATTGGCGAGAACGACGCTGAAAGCGAAACCCAAAACGATCGAATTGAAAAAACTGGAAGAGGAACTGGCGAATCGCTCCATCTTCTATTTTGACAAGGACAATTCCCATAAAGAGCTCAAAGAGCTCATCGAGTATTTCGAGGAGAAGGGCTATTCGGTCTATATGAGAGAGGTCAAGTATGGACTTGATGATAATGAGTATATCTACGAAGTCCATATCATCGCCTAAACGACGGTTGCAGCAGATGCTGCAAAGACTTACACTTTCCCACTTTTTTCTTTATCTGACTACAATCCAATACAATGAGCCGACACTATGAGTAAAAAACTGTTTATCGAAACGCTTGGATGTGCGATGAATGTGCGTGATACCGAGCATATGATCGCCGAACTCAACCGTGAGGATACGTATGAACTGACCGAAGATCTCGCCCAGGCAGATCTGATCATCATCAACACCTGTTCGGTGCGGTAGAAACCGGTCGCGAAACTCTTTTCCGAGATCGGTGTGTTTAACAAGAAAAAGAAAGAGGGCGCCAAGATCGGTGTCGCAGGCTGTACCGCAAGTCATCTGGGTGAAGAGATCATCAAGCGCGCACCGACAGTCGATTTTGTTCTGGGAGCGAGGAATGTCTCGAAGATCAATCAGGTCGTAGACAAAAAGCATGCGGTCGAGGTGAGCACGGATTATGACGAGAGTACCTATGCGTTTGGGGAGTACCGTAGCAACCCCTTCAAAGCGATGGTCAATATCTCCATAGGATGCGACAAGTCATGCACCTTCTGTATTGTGCCGCATACCAGAGGAGAGGAGATCAGTATCCCCTCAGACCTTTTGGTGCAGGAGATCACCAAGGCGGTGGCAAGCGGTGCCAAAGAGGTGATGCTACTGGGACAAAACGTCAACAATTACGGCAGACGGTTCGGCAGCAGTGAGGAGAAGATCGATTTTACCGGACTTTTGCAGAAGATTTCCAAAATAGAGGGGCTTGAACGCATCCGATTTACCTCGCCCCATCCGCTCCATATGGATGACGCATTCTTGGAAGAGTTCGCCTCCAACCCAAAGATTTGCAAGCAGATCCATGTACCATTGCAGAGCGGTTCGACAGAACTCTTGAAGAAAATGAAACGTGGCTATACCAAAGAGTGGTTCCTCAACCGCTGCGAAAAGATACGTACCCTCTGCCCAGAAGCGACCATTTCGACCGATATCATTGTCGGCTTCCCCGGAGAGGGTGACGTGGACTTTGAAGATACGATGGATGTACTTGAACAGGTGCGCTTCGAGCAGCTCTTCTCTTTCAAATATTCGCCAAGACCTCATACCGAAGCGGCAGAGTATACTGATCAGGTGGACGAGAAGATCGCGGGAGAGCGTCTGACGAGACTGCAAAAACGCCATACAGAGATCCTCGATGAGGTCATGGATGCGCAGGTGGGCAGGGTACACAGGGTTTACTTTGATGAGCTCAAGCCCAACAACCGTATTGCCGGGCGCAGTGATGACGGCAAACTGGTCTTTGTAGAGGGCAGTGAGGAACTGCTTGGCAGGATCGTCGATGTTCAGATCACCAAAGCGTCACGCGGGGCACTTGACGGTGTGGTAGTGTAGGGGAGAGGGTGAAAAAGCTTTTGAGGCAGGTTGGTACGGTTGTGATTCCTCCGGTCATTTATGTGCTGATGCGTCTGATTTGGTGGAGCAGCCGTAAACAGTTCCATTTTATTTCCCCGATTGACGATAGTCAGCATGTCTGTGTCTGTTGGCACAATGAGCTGCTTATGAGTCCACAGGCTTACCGCAAGATACATCCCAAGCACCCCGCTTCGGCTATTATCTCCGCCCACTTTGACGGCTCCCTGATTGCCGGTACACTGCAACTATTGGGTATACGTCCTCTGCGTGGCTCTACCAAGAAGGGTGCCAGACAGGTATTGATGCAAGCGTTCAAAAGTATCAAAGCGGGTGAAGAGGTACTCATTACCCCTGATGGTCCCAGAGGACCAAGACACAGCATGAGTGACGGTGCGGTGGGGATCGCGCTCAAGAGTCAACTGCCGATTTTTGTGATGAACTATCAGGCTTCCTCCTACTGGCAGCTTGG
>JAJRRK010000018.1 GCA_024279555.1 Campylobacterales bacterium | reverse complement strand
TCTGTAATTGAGTACTTTCCGAGGTCTATGGTTTAGCCTGTTCTGTATGGTAATAATTTCCTCCTTAGATATTTGTGTGAAGTCAGTCTTCTTGGGTAAATATTGTCTGATGAGTCCATTGGTGTGTTCATTCAATCCTCTGATTGGCAAAGTAGAAGTCTGTATCGAGAATTTCAGAGACCTGTTTATGATAAGCAAACTCCTTGCCGTTATCACTGGTGATGGTCTTTACAATCGGCTTGATCGGTTCAAGCATTTCAATGAGGGCAGTAGTAACTACTTCAGCATGTTTAGATGGGACATATTTGATCAGCGTAAATTTGGACTTTCTATCGAACAGTCAGCTGTCAAGGGAATACTGTCTATTGGAACTTTGCTGCGTATGCTTTGATCTCGGCAATGAAGCGTTCACGGTACTCTTCGGGTTCGAGTATCTCGATATGCGGAATCCACTCCTTGATACTTCTGTCGATGTCTGTGTAGGTGTTGATCTTCGTGGTGACCAATATGTTGCCTTCTTCATCTTCTGCATGCCTGATGCACTCCCCCGGAATATGCGCTTCGTGGTCGAATTCATAAGAGACGCAGCGGTCGATCCTGAGTGTCACACTGATATCCTTTGGGATCACCGGTTCATTTTTCGAAGTATCCATTTGGAATGTTGGAGAGTCTGCTCCCACAACCATCTCTTCGATTTTTGCATCGGATATCTTGTGTGTCTGTGTCGGATCGTACTCGATGTCATGAATGTGTGTGAGCCGCCATGTCTTGTAGGGTGTCTCTTCATCTTCCGTATCTTTGGCGAAGAGGTACCATACACCTTCGAAGATCATCAGTTTGTAGGGTTCGACGATGTAGTGTGTCTTCTTTCCTTTCCCGCTGAACCTGAAGCGTGTGATGTAGTCCTTCTCAATGGCATCTTTAAGCAGCAGGATGTCCGGATCGGACATATCGATGGTCTCCATGTCATGGTGTTCGATGAAGTAGGGGGTCTGCATGCCGCTGAGGCCGAGCCGTTTCTCGATGTCTTTGTGATGTCGTGACGAAAGGGTGTCCAACTCACGGATGGCTTCCATGGCAAGCCGCATATAGGCACGTTCTTCCCCGTGCATCACCTCAATGGAGCGGAGTTTCTCTATGCGTTTGTCCACATGCGTATCTTTCAGGTCCCGATGATCCTTGAGGATATGCTTCTGGCGAGGTCTCCATGTAAGAAATACATGCTCGACGGCATTGTCCCGTAATTGTTTGAGGTGGTTCTCCACGGTTTTGACCGTTCCTGCAAAGTCATGGCGTTCCTGTAAAAGCCTGTAGACTTCACCCGTACTGAGTTGACCATGATGCTCATCGAAAAGAGCGATGATCTGCTCATAATGCTCCTGCATCTGTTTGTGTTTTGTTTTTCTGCTTTCTTTTGCCACGGATGTTCCTTTGTGGAAATGATACACAAGTATATCGAAATATTTTTTCTTATCATTGAGTAGGATAACTGCAGTCAAAAATGATAAATCGAATGTCACAGAAATGACAAAATCATCTTCTAATAGATAAAAGAAACTGTATGTATAAAATTTCATCATTGTAATGCATTGACTTAATTTTTTTTTAAGTACAATAATGTGAACAGGAGGGGGAGACATGACACTACTGAGTATTGTCGGGGAAGATATCAGCCGGATCATTCCGGTCTTGTATGCTTACCGGGAGAAGATCAAACACCACATTCTGCTTTGTGACGACGATCCGCAGAACCTGCGGCGGGCCAAACAGCTGCAGAGAGGCATGCAGTCATTCTCGGCAAAACATGCACTTGGCTGGTATACGCGCATCATCTCTACCGATGAGGATTCGGCCGAAGCCATACAGCAGACGGCGAAAAAGCAGTTCTCCTATGAAGACGAGTTTTGGCTGAATGTCACAGACGGATACCCCGCACTCTCCATCCTTCTCAGCGATCTGGTGCGAAAAGAGGGCGGCAAAGTGCTTAGCTATGACCACTTCGACAACGATCTGCATACTATTGAGCCTGATGGCAGTATGCACACCCAAACACTCGATTCGCACATTGACATCGAAAGTTACTTGATGCTGCTTGATTATGAGATTGTTTCCTCTCAAAATATTAAGGAGCTTGAGCACCGAAAAGCGCTGATCATGCAGTTGTACGAAAAAGAGTCACTCTTTAGGAAAACCAGAAAAGCGCTCATAGATGAAAGTTTTGGGTACGAAAATCACTTCGACCCTCCTACACATATACTCCAAACGCTTCATGCGCTTGGCATTGTCGATGAGAGTTTCAAATTGATTCCCCGGAAACAAAAAAGCCTACAGGGTGATCTGCTCGAAGAGTACCTCTTTTGGCTCTGCGAAGCCTTACATCCTGACGATATCAGGCTGGGGGTCAAAATAGACTTCGATGAGAAAGAGCGGGAGCCGGAAGCCCAAAAGCGGGTCATCAACGAGTTTGACATACTCATCGCCCATAACAACCGCCTCTATACGGTTGAGTGCAAATTTTCCAAGCGTCTTGACGGATTGGAGTTTGTCTACAAGTACGATGCGATCATCGACTATTTCGGCAAAGCCTCCAAGGCGATCATCGCCAATATCTCATCGCAACCAAAGGAGCGCTATATGGAGATGAAAACCTCCCAAAACTTCAGGCACTCAACCCTGCGCCGCGCCCGGATGGCGGGTATTTGGATCTACCATGAGTCGGTGGTCAATCCCATCAAATTTCAAAACTTGGTGCGGCATTTTTTTGAGTTGGGTAGATAAAAAAGGAGTGAATAAAAATGGAAAAAAGCCTACACAGTACACATATACTAATGTTTCCTTTCTTGTATGAAAGCAATACGACGGAAGTAAATGAAAAACTGATGAAGTCAGGGTGGATACGCAAAACTTTTGATCCTGGTGCAAATGCGGAAAATTACAGTGAGTATATTTACTTTTACGAATATGTACGAAAAGCCCTCTATCAGTTGACTGGGGATAATAAAAAGCAGCGTCAGGTATCGTATTATTTTGAATATCACCAACAAGAAGGAGAATTTGCCTTTACAGTCAACCAGAAGACCTATACGCTACAGGTAGCAGGCGTTTCTATGCGTACCTTCAATACCCATATCGGGATTCTCTCTATCGAATTGAGAAATTATTCTTACTACTCTCCCAAAGAGATTTTGCTTATCAGTGATTTTGCCCGTAGAACCTACCCACAGTTTCTTGGGAAAGAGGGGCTGAAAGATGTACAAAACAAGCTGCTTCCGGAAAAGATTGTGCTGAAACTGGACAGAGAGATCGAAGAGGATTTTTCTTACTTCGAAAATATGCAGAATGTTTCAAAAGATCCTACCTACCTGCCTAAATATCTCCATGAACTTTTAGGAACAGCATATTTCAGTTCTCTTTCGGGAACAGATGGAAAGATCTATGTTGAGCCTGTCATTGATGACCGAATGTTCGTGATCTCTCTCTATATGAACGATGCGTTGGCGGATAAGATGAAAGTCTATGATGAAGAGAGAGAGGGCTATCACTATGAAGATGAGAGTTTTTGGTATGAGTATGTCTTTGTTGACGGTACGGGAAAAACATGCCAGAGCCGAACTATGACGCGTGATTTGATCAGAGCCTCTACCTATGACCGATGGGTGGAGTGGGGGACACTCTATGGTATCAGCCGTTACTCCTTTGTCGCACTAACAGGAAATTGGTATGGACGGGAAATTCTGGAACCGCATATGCGTACCATGTATTACCAGATATTTACTCTTCTACTTGCCTATCGGGCTTCAATTCTGAGTTTTTCCTATCGTGTCTCCAAACTTATTCTCCGTGACGATGATGTGAGTGACTATAGCCTGGACGAACTACGCGGGGAAGTATCCTCACTCTATAAAGACTATATCAACTTTCAAAACAACCTCTTTTTCAGAGAGGTGACTGCACAGGAACAAGGGATCGAGATCTATCAGCAGGCAATGGAGGTGATGCAGATAGAAAAACAGATCAAGGATCTCGACAGTGAGATCGCCGAGTTACATACCTATGTAGCGATGAAGACGGAAGAGGAGCGAAACAGCCGTCTTGAAAAGATCTCCGAACTGGGGGCGGTCTTTTTACCACCGGCGCTTCTCTCGGGCATATTTGGCATCAACTCTGCACATTTTGCCAACGACATACGGGCATTGGGTATTAGTCTTTTGGCAATCTTATTAAGCGGAGTGTTCGGTTTTTCCATACTTAAGGTCAGAGAAAAAGTTACCAAGAGTATGATGGGTGTTCTCCTTTTAATAATCATGCTGGGCACCCCTTGGTGCCTCTATAATACTCCTAAAAGTGAAACATATACAAGATGTGCCACAGAAAGTCCATACCATTCAAAAGGAGAAGAAGTGAGTAAAACCATAATACAACACATCATAAAGGAGAAACATGTCACAGAATAAACATAAGACAGTGTTGAACATCAGGCAGCATACGCCATTGATCCATTTTCAAAGTGACCAGAGAGGTGCGACATTGAGAGCGACGGAGTTGAAGCCGAAGCTTGACCGTTTTCTGATCGAGCAGGTATTCTGCAATGACGAAGAGAAATATGGAAAATTTCTTATACAGGGAAAAGAGAGCTCTCTTGACTACAAGGTAGCGATACAGCAGGATCTTTCGTCTTCAACGGAGATACCAGAACGAGGCTCTCTTTTTTTCGGCAATATGAAGCCAAAGAGTACGTCCGAGGAGGAGTGGCGTACTTTAAAAAAACGATTCAAACAACACAAGGAGAATTTCAAGATCACTATCTTCTCTTTCAAGAGAGGATTGGTCGATGTGATAGAGTCGAACTTTGAAAAGTTTTTGGCACAGACCAATTTCGGCACCCGCCAATCGAAGGGGTTTGGCAGCTTCTACCTTGCCAACCGTCCATTCAATCCGGAGCTGATCCCCTTTGAAGTCTATGCTTTCTCTACAAAAAACTGGGAAAACGACATCAAACTCTTTTATCAGTTTGTCAGGCAGGGGATCAATTTGCCAAGAGGGGCTAACAGTTTTTATGCGAAACCGGCCATTTTCTCCTATGCCAAAAGTAAAGGATGGACATGGGACAAACGGGCAATCAAGCAGAAATACTTCAACGATAAACTGCAAGACCAGATAGCCGATCACGACAATGCAGATGTACTGAGCTATGTGTCTGATGAGGCATACCTGCTTCGTGATGTGTTCGGTCTCTCCTCTTCGCAGGAGTGGATGAGTTATGGTGTTTCCATCGAAAAGAGCGGCATCCGTACCGAAGAGGTGAACCGCAAAAAGGAAGTGGCAGTACAGCGTTTCAAGTCACCCGTCACATTCAAAGTGGTGGATGATACAGTCTACTTCTGGGCTAACGATACTTTCAGCCTGGTAGCAGGAGAGAATTTTCTTGTTCAGACCAAACGCGGTAAGAGTGTTGAGGGAGACATGGAACTCTCCTATCCTGAAGCGTTCGATTTCAATGACTTCTTCGACTTTGTGCTCGGTATCGATCTCTCCAAGCATATTGCCTCGAAGTATCATGAAATATCCGAATACAGAACACTCGAGCGCATCTTAAAAAGCATCAAGGAGCAGAAATGACCACCTATCTTGCACTGACCATAGGTCCCATCTACAAAACACTCTCGAATGCAAAAAAGACACGAGAACTCTGGGGGGCGAGTTATCTCTTCTCCTATATCATGAGAGAGATCATTAAAGGCTTCAGGGAGAGGGAATTCATTGTTCCCTACACAAAGGACGATGCCATATTTGAAGGTGGCAGCGGTATTGGACTCTTTCACGACCGATTCATCTTCGTGGCGCAAGAGGGTGACAGAGAAAAATTGGAAGCAGCCGTCGAGGCAGTTTTGAAAAAACTGGCAGACGGTACACCGATGGATCTCGACTTTATTCGAAGCTATCTGCAGATCCACATTGTCGAAAAAACGTTTCATGAAGGTGACAACCCGATTTTAGAGATGACCCCTTACCTCGATGCGGCAGAGTGCTTCTATCAGGTGGGACAGTACAGGGAAAATCAGCTCACCCGTATGTTGAGGACAAATAACAGTTTTTTGACACAGGATGCCTTTGGAGGCAAGAAGTCCTTTCCCTCACTGCCGCAGATTGCCCTGCATGATCTGGTACAAAAAGAGAGCGCTTTGTTCAAGCGTCTCGAAGGTGATGACGAGGAGTCTCCCTTTGACGACCGGAACCTGCCGTTGAAGCCCTACCACAAATACTACGCCATTGTCCATGCAGACGGCGACAATATGGGGCAGGTGATCGCGAAACTCAAAGGCACCGAAGCCTTTCAGGCATTTTCGGCGGAGCTGTTCGACTACTGTAAAAAGAGTGCGGAGCAGATCGCAGTTTATGGAGGAGAGACCATCTTCGCCGGAGGCGATGATCTGCTGTTCTTCGCACCGGTGGTCAACGACAACCAGACAGTCTTCGACCTCTGCCATACACTCTCTTTGATATTTGACGAGAAGTTCTCCGCAGAGGGAGCGACACTCTCCTTTGGGATTTCCATCCAGTATCACAAATTTCCACTCTATGAAGCGCTTGAGAAGAGCCGTAACCTGCTCTTTGTAGATGCCAAGAAGGGAGAGAAGAACGCCATCGCCTTTTCGGTGACCAAACACAGCGGGCAGAGCTTCGGTGCAACAGTGAAGAAAGCAGGTGAGAGTTATGAGAATTTCAGACTCTTCTCTTCCAACATCAAAGGTGGAGACGATATGGACAATTTCCTGCATTCGCTCCACCATAAGATCGACGTGCACAGTGTATTGCTCAAAGAGATCATCAAAAAGATCAAAATATCCAATGAGGAAGGCAAAGGAGAGGAGGCCGCACGCAGACATCTCGAGAATTTCTTTGTCAACTTCTTCAACAAAGAGGTGCACCGTCAATACGGGGCATTTTTTGAGCAGCTCGTCGCATACATACTTGCTGCGGCAAAAGAAGACGAGACGGTTGTCGAGACGGTTTATGCCACCTTGCGATTTATCAAATTCATACAAGGAGACAAAGGATGAAATACTGCATTACACTACAGCCGCTTGAGCCCTATATGTTCGGTGGCGAATTGACCTTTGGCAAACATGGGGACAAAGAGGCGGGAAGTTACATGGTCAAGTCGCGTCTTTTTCCTCAGCAAACAGCGATATTGGGGATGATCAGAAAGGTCTATCTGATGCAAAAAGGACTTTTGACACGCAAACGAAGAGGCGAATGGGTAGACAAGCACAACCATGCAGAGGCCTGCAAACTCGTCGGAATCGGCAAATTCGACATGCTTTCACAGGAGGGCATAGATCTTGGTGCCATCAGACAGATCGGTCCGGTTCATCTTGTAAAAAACGGTGTCTCTGTCATTAAGAAAGCCGATATCGACACCCATCCTTACCACGATGGAATACTGAAGGACTACGCACCGAAAAAAGATATTTTTGACAACTACATTGCAACGACAGGAACCGAGCAGTATAGTAGTGAGGATATCTTCGAGCCGGTCGAACAGGTGGGCAACAAAAAGGGAGGAGAGCAGAACTCTCTTTTCAAAAAGACCGCCTACAGGCTCAAAGAGGGCTTTGGTTTCGCATTTACCCTTGAGAGTGAAGAGCCGCTCGAAAACGACATTGTGACACTGGGTGCCGACCAGTCCGCTTTTAGCATGCATGTCGAACCATTGCAGGATGATCCGCTGGACTACCGTGATACCAACGGATATGTGGTACTGCTTTCAGACAGCTATATCACACTGCCCATCAGGGAGCATTGCAAATTTGCCTTGACCTCCGAGATCAGCCATCGTAACCTCAAAGGAAAGAAAAGCGTTCTCAGGGGGAAAGAGAATGGGCTTGAAAAGAGTCAAACACTCTATTTGTATGAAAAAGGTTCCCTCTTCATTGAGCCTGAAAAAACACTTTTGGACAACCTGAACAATAAACATCTGCAGAAGATCGGATACAACATCTATACACAAGGAGAAAAGAAATGAAAAACGACCTCTATCTATTGACCACACTCAGCAACCTGCATGTAGGAAGCGGCGACATCAACTTCGATATCATCGACCGTCAGGTACAAAAAGATGCGATCACGGAGATACCTGTGATCCACAGCAGCAGTATCAAAGGTGCCTATCGTGAAGCTGCGGGAGAGGGAAGCCAATATACCCAGTACATCTTCGGACCGGCCAATGATGAGAATGATACCCACCGCACGGGGGCCTTTCACTTTTTCGAGGCGATGCTCTTGAGTCGTCCGGTCAGAAGCAATGTCAAACCGTACTACAATGCGACATCACCGGCCGTATTGAAAGCATTCCTCTCTCTGCTTGAGGACTTTGACATTACCATCGAGGCAGAAGCCAAAGAAGCCATCGAAGCACTTGCAGCGCTTGAACCCAGACGGGGCGCACCTATGGTCTTTGACAATGAAAACAGTGCAGTGCTTGAAGAGTTCGAAGCGGTAAGCACCACACTTCAGACCGCACCTGCACACGCATTGCTCGGCGAGAACGTAGCGCTCTTTGAAGATGCCGATTTCAAGAAGCTTGATCTGCCTGTGCTGGCGCGGAATCAGCTTGAGAACGGAGAGAGCAAGAATCTCTGGTATGAAGAGGTCGTACCCAAACAGAGTCGGTTTGTCTATGTGATTGCCAAGCCGGACAATGTTGATGAAGCGGACAACAAAGAGAAAATAGAAGCGTTCGAAGCGCGGTTTGACAACACGACCACTGTGCAGTTTGGAGCCAACAAGTCCATCGGGTACGGCTACAGCAAGGTTCAAAAGGTGTCGCTATGAGCAGAAAGCAGATAGAAAAGATGATTCCCGATGCCATGCGTGTACTTTCAGAGGAGTTCCCCAACGGGCAGATCCCCTCTTCTTACAACGGTTACATCTCTGCATTTGGTGCGAGTATCGTCCAGAGCGGTCTCAAACCGACCCTGGCGGTCTATGAGAACATGAATGCATCGAGTAAAGAGGACAAAACCGTTTTGACCAAACTGATTGTGCGCATCATAGCGCCGGAGTATCGGGAGAGTTTGCTCAACTATGTACTCGATGAAGGTGAGGCACGGGAGCAGCTGTTGCGTGATAAGATCGTCGATGCCGCCGTTGCCATCAAGCTGTCGATCCGTACATTCAAACTGGTATAGAGGAGTTGACCATGGCAAATCCAAATATGGGATGGCTTTTTTTAAAAGCGTATTTCAAAGATTTAGACTACCGAAATATGAAGTCCGAAGCCAATGCGAAACGCATCAAGGAGCGGGTCGATACACTCGTGAGGCTTGAACCCGAAAGTTATGAGAGCGAAGTGCCGGGAAGTACGCGTTTTACCGCCACAACCGCCTATCCGGGACTGTTGCTTGGAAGCGGCAATGCGCATGAGCTTCCCGGTGTGGAGGGACAGGCGATACTGGGGTTCTATTTTGACTACACAACGGGGCTTCCGGTTATTACCGGTTCGACCATCAAAGGGGTGCTTCGCAGCGCGTTTGCCCACCCTGAGTATGTACGGCAGTACCTCCCTGAAGCATGGGACGATGCACAGATCAGAGCACTCGAGAGGGAGATATTTGGCAATGCGGTTTCCGATGCCGATGTGGTGCAGGGGAAAGACATCTTCTACGACGCACCCGTCATCTCCGCTGATACCGGTGGGCGCATTCTCTCCGATGATTTCATCACCCCGCACAGAGATCCGCTTAAAGATCCTATTCCCCTGCGGTTTATCAAGGTGAGACCGGGAGTGACATTTCGTTTCTCCTTCGAGCTTACCGGCGGATTGCTGGGGAAAAACGAGAAAGTAACGCTCTTTATGTCCATACTTGAAGATCTTGGCATTGGCGCCAAGACCAATGTGGGGTACGGAAGAATGAGTGATTTTAAGAGGGAGTTGACCGAGGCAGAACAGGAAGAGATGCGAAAAGAGCGTGAAAAGAGAGCTTTCGACAAGGCTGTAGCAAGCGGTGACGAATCGCAGCTTGTGCGTTTTAGAACAGATTTCCCCCACTCACAGTATCTTGCACAGATCGATGAAGCCATCGCATCTATGAAAGCGCAAAAAGAGAAAGCCGCCATTGAGACGGCATTTCACAACCT
>JAJRRK010000017.1 GCA_024279555.1 Campylobacterales bacterium | reverse complement strand
TTCCAGGGCATAGTCGAGTTCTTCTTCAATCTTTGGCATAGGTATGTTACTATTCCTTCATTAATTTGTCTGTTTACAGATAGTATACATAAATTTTATGAATTTAGGTAAACAAGGATGAAAATGCGATCACTTTTTATTACCGCGACCAATACCGATGTAGGAAAAACGCACACGACGCTCAAGCTCATCGATGCCATCGCCGCTCGGGGATTGCGACCGGGGGTCTACAAACCCATCGAGACAGGGGTAACCGGCATAGCTCCCGATGCCGGTAAACTGCTGACTGCCTGTCAGTCTGTCAATCCGGACTTTACAGCGTTGACAATCTCTGACATTACAGCATATACTTTTCCCCTGCCCGCTGCCCCATTCTGTGCCGACAAAGAGAGTGTCATCGACCTGCAATACATAGTTGACAAACATGACATGCTGCTGAAAAAATGCGACATTCTGCTTGTCGAGGGTGCAGGAGGGCTAATGGTACCCATCACCCAGACCTACCTCATGATTCATCTCATCAAAGAGCTCGAAGCCAAAGCCCTGCTAGTCACACCCAGCCGGCTGGGCTGCATCAACGATACCCTGCTCTCCATCATGGCACTGCGCAGTTTCGATATCGATTTTGACTGGTGTGTCAACCTGCATGAAGACAAAGAGAGTTTCTCCGAAGTAACGCAGCCCTACTATGATGCGGTTTTCCCTCAATGGTGGAGTGTGCAGGAAGGTTTGGAGAGATTTGTCTCCACCCTCTAATCACACGCGTATTTTACCTCCTCTTTGCTATAATCACAGGAATAAATACCAAGAGGACACCCCATGCAACACCCCATGCAACACCTCATCGACACCGACAACTTCAGCGATGCACAGATCGCGAACCTGCTTGAAGATGCCAGACGCTTTAAAGCCCAACGCCCCCCTCAGCTTCTCAAGGACAAGCTGCTCATTACTCTCTTTTTTGAGCCATCCACCCGAACCAGAAGCTCCTTTGAGGTAGCAGCAAAACGGCTTGGCGCCTCTGTCGTCCACCTCGACCCCAGCCGCTCCTCGACCAAAAAGGGGGAGAGTCTGGAGGATACCTTCGCCAACCTCTGCGCGATGGAGCCTGATGGGGTCATTATCCGTCATGAGGAGAATCAAGCGCCGGGACTGCTTGCCAAGATGCAAATGACCCCTGTCATCAACGCCGGTGCGGGCAACTACGCCCACCCGACACAGGCGCTGCTCGATCTCTTTACCATTTCCGAACACTTTAACGGGAACATAGCAGGCAAGACCATCGCCATCGTCGGGGACATTGCCAACTCACGGGTAGCCAGTTCAGGCATCCGTCTGCTGACGCGTATGGGCATGAAGGTACTTTTGGTCGCCCCCAAACCCTTTTTGCCCAAAGAGACCCATCTGCCGACATTTGAGAACATTGAAGAGGTCATTGACCGGGTCGATGTCATCATGAGCCTGCGCGCCCAGCTTGAACGACACAAAAAACCGATATTTGACGACTACGGCGAATATGCCAAACACTACTGCATCACCAAAGAACGCTTGGGAGAGCGAAATATCCTCATCCTCCACCCCGGTCCGGTGATGCGCAACATCGACATCAGTAACGAGATGCTTGATGATCCACGCTGCAAAGTGCTTGAGCAGGTGAAAAACGGGGTGTTTGTGCGTATGGCAGTTTTGAAATTATTGCTGTTGGATTCGTAACGCACATACTTCCTTCAAGATGCTTGAGTTTTTCCGTAAGTTCCATTAGCTATCCTTTTGCGTAAACTTTCATCAAACATAGCATACATTGGTTGATGGTCAAAGTAGTATTTATAAGTATTGGTTTTGAAATCGGTGTACTTTTCTTGATGCTTGTTGAGTATCACATTATGCTTATCTACAATGTTAAACGCGAGTTTTGGGTAATGTTTGTAAAGGTCATTGAGCAGCACCAGATCAACAGGTTTTTTTACTACCTCTTCAAGGGTACTTACCAAGTAGCCCTGCTCTAGTAAGTCTATAGGTCTGTTGGTATGCACAGCTATATCTACGTCACTGAATACCTGCTGCTTGCCCTCTACCGCAGAGCCAAAGAGCAGTGCAAACTCTATGTAATCAAAAGTGCCCAATACATCTTTGAGTGCTTGCATCTGCATCTTGACTCCTTTGCAAATATGCTTTATCTTATAGTAATGTTGCTTAACCTCATTTGATGTTGGTGGTATAGAGTGGTGGTAGTGAATTTTCAACGGCTGACCCCTTTTCCGGTGAATTTTCAACGGCTGACCCCTTTTCCTGACCCCTTTTCCTCGACCCCTTTTCCTTTTCCTTGTAAAAAATCTATCCATACGTCAAATAGCCCACTCAAACCTTTTTGTTCAATGATAGTATGATTCAATATTTGCCGATTGTGTAGTAGTCGGTAACGTACATTATGCAATTTAAGTTTACGCAATACCTCTATTGTCCGCTTATGATGTTTCTTTCCCTCAAATCGGAACGGTGTTGTTGCATACACCTCCAATACACATTTCACTTCGGTTGAGATCTCGGAGATTAAAGGCAAATATTCATTTGTGCATTTACCGCCAAGTCCACATACAACTATACAGCGTTCATATCCTCTCATCATCTGCCTTATGGCTCTTTGTTCATATAAAGCATTGATTTTTCCCACTTCAATACACACGATACTTCTATCGATACCTTCACACTTATAATCTACTACTGCAACATCGAAATTACTCTTTTTATTTACCGAAAGATATAGTGTGACCGTACTTTTCCCTAAACCGCCCAATCCGATATAAAGTGTTTTTGACATCTTAATGACTCCTTTATGTCCTTTTGGCAATAATACGATATATGTATGACAACATTGTGTCGTCAAGGATATTGATGGAGCCGTATAACAAAAAAAAGCAGACAACCAAACAAAGCCGCATCAAACGCTACCGTTCAGTTAATGCCTGTCTAAATATGATACTCGCCCGGCTATATGCAGGTGAGACGCTTTCAATAAAAAATTTGGCTTCCGAATGTAATGTATCGCTTCGTACGATGCAACGCTATATCAATGAGCGGTTAAGCGGATTTCCTATAGAGAAGAAACAAGATCTGTTTTTTATATTATGGGACAATGTATTTCAAAGCCTTGATAGGGACGATCGTACCGTAATGCATATTCTCAATGCAATCAGCAGACAACAAGGGATGATATTTTATCAAATAGCACAAAAGTTTCTTTCTCATTATCCAAAGCAGATCAATAATGACTGTTACCATTTCCCTTCTTATCTAACCCCTACCGATTCTATTCTCGAAAATTTACATATATTGGAAAATGCCATTCAAACTAAACAAGTCATACAATGTCGATATAAAATGAATACCAAATCTTATGACCTCATACTTCATCCGCTTAAAATACTCAACTTCAATAATCATTGGTATCTTCTTGCATTAAGCAAAGAAAAACTCAAAAAATACCATATCTCGAAATGTTCTCAGCTCAAGATTACCGATAGAACTTATACTGTCTCGAAAACATTGGAAACAGCACTGGCTAAAACAGCTTCAATTTGGTTTGATCCCGATAAAGAACCTTATGAGGTGCAACTGTTTATCCATAGAGCGGCAGCCGAATTTTTCGAAAAAAATCCCATAAATCCGACGCAGACAATCACAGGGAGAGATCAAGACGGTAGTATCGAAATTGCTCTTGAGATTACACACGATATGGAAATAATACCTACCGTAAAACAGTGGATCCCGCATCTTCGTATTCTTTCTCCAAAAAGACTTGATGTGAAGATAAAAAAAGAAATTACATCCTATATAACAACAACTTAAATCATCGCATATCTTTGACTCAAGTCTTGAAAATATGTGATCCAGTCTTCAAACTTAATTTCGCGAAAAGAAGGATGGTATGTAGCGATAAAGTACGCATTGAGTTCTTTGGAAAAATAAACATCGCTTTCCTTTTCCTCCAAGTCAAACAGAGAAATCATGCCGTTTCGGATACGCTTTATGGTTTTCATCCCTCCAACAATGACTACTTTGGGTTTAAGCATCTCTATTTGTCGCTTCAACAACCCTTTGTCCTCCTTGAAAAAAGAGACGATTTCGTCAATATTCGATGACTCTTTACCTTTCGTTTTTTTGATATTGGCAATCGCCGCATATCGGTACCCACTTTTTTTCATTTTTTTCACATCCTCAATACTTAATGTCGGATGAAGCAACCCGGCAACAGCGAGTGACGCTTTATGATGCATGCCCGGAGTTTTCCAATACTTAGAATGCTTTTTAGGATTTTCTATACTATCCTTGATGAGAGTTGTAAGGTCACGATCAAAGCCATTTGTTTCTCGTAATATCCATACGACATTTTTATAATTTTCACTATCGACGATCCCATCTTTGGCTAATTCATCTTTAATGCCTCTTTTACGTAAATGCTTCTCCCATTCGTTAAAAAGCTGTTCCATCTCATAAGATTGCACTAATGCTCCTTTCGCTCAAGTTTGTAATGTTCATCTTCAAAAAACTTTATTCTGTTTCTGTCCACCTCAAAAGTTTCGGCAATGCGTTTACGGTGTATAGGTGATTTGATTATAGTAGAATTTGCATAAGCAACATAATATTTTTTCACCGTATCGTACACGACCCTACCTCGAGGGATCTCTTCATATTCATACAGATAAAACGCAGGATTTTTTCGTTGTATCTCATCCCAAACCTCATAGTGTGCCAAATCACTATCG
>JAJRRK010000178.1 GCA_024279555.1 Campylobacterales bacterium | reverse complement strand
GAACATCGGCAGGGTCATCCCGCACTCAGGGCAGAACGCTTTTGCTTTTCCTTTCTGCAGCAGCGTTGCCTCTCCTGCAGGAACAGACTGAAACATTTTCATCATCTTCTTTCCCTGCACAGACGTCTTCATCGCCGCACCGCATTTTCCTGTCTGACATTTCATCTCTGCCTGGGAAGAACTGACAATCATCCCCCCTGCCAATAGTGTAAAAAATAACTTCTTCATTTAAGATCCTTTCATATTGTTGCAGTTATTATAAATCATTCATGTTAAGTCGGTGTTAAAACGATTACCTAATAGAGTCGATGGATCTCTTCTAGCAAATTGTCTCCATACGATTTCCTCTTATAATCAAGCGAGACATAAAAACACTAGAACTTGTAACGCAAATTGGTATAGACATAGCGACCCGGCTCATTCATCAGCATGATCGCATCGTTTCCGGATGTGGTCGGAAGCAAGATCAGGTCTTTATAGGTGTTGGAGACTGCATAGGTGGTATCGAACAGATTGTCAACACCTACCGTAATCTCGAAGTTTTTGGCAAAAGTCTTCACTGCTTTAAGGTTGACAACCGCATACCCGTCAAGTTCCTGCTCTCCGTTCTCCGCATCGTAGTTTGTCCAACTGTCAGATGCGACCAGCTCTGCTCTAAGTGTGAAAGTCTCATCCCAGTCGTAATTGACCGCACCATTGAACTTCAAAGGCGGGATCTCCGGCATATTTGTCCCGGTCTGCCCAGTAAGCGGTCTGTCCTTCTTCCCTCTCTGATATGCCAAACCGTAGTCAAAGGAGAGAGATTCAAGCGCCACATAGGTACCGGATAGCTCGAAACCGTAGATCGTCGCATCGACATTTTCATAACGGTTCTGCATCTTATCCGCATTGTAGGCGATGAAGTTATCCAGCATAGAGTAGAAGGCCTTTATCTTAAACATACCGCTGTCAAACTGCGTCTCATAAGCCAGATCAAACTCGTAGTTAAGCGTATTTTTCAGATCGGGGGTACCAATAGTCGGTGCCATTACTGTACCGTCAGGCATTGTCATTGGAGAGCCTACCCAGTAAAGCTCCTTACCGTCGGGAACACGGGAGGACTTTCCAAAGCCTGCAAAGAGTTTGCTGTGTTCGTCCAAATGGTAGGTTCCATTGATATATCCGTTCAATTCATCGTAATCATTGGCCTGCTGCGCAGGGTTGTTTGAAGTGATGGAGGTATCGTCATATCGCAACCCCAAATCCAATACCAACCTGTCCATATCTATCTTGTCTGTGACAAAAAAACCGATATTCTCGGTATCGACATCCCAGATACTGTGGTAATACTTTTCCGGAAGCGGTTTGTCGTTCTTTGTATACCATCCGTCCCAGTTTCGCAGGGAGTAGTCCACCCCGGCTGCAATCTCATGATTACCTATATTGAAAGTATTCTTGATCTTGGCTCCATCTACCTGAGTCGTAAGTGTGTGCGTCATATAAGATGTTTGTACTCCCGGTGTGTTCGGATCACTGTCAAGTGCTGCTTTTTGTCTGTATTTGGTCGACATTGGATGTTCTACTTCCGAACGGTAAAGTTGCAGGTAAAGCTCTTTGGAGTACTTGCCCAGATCTTTGAGGGTGTATTCGGCATTGTAGATATCGGAATCATCATAGAGGGCATCCATCTTGGAGGAGGGGTAGAGTATGTCATCACTTCTGTTTGCCGTATAGCTGAGTCTTAGCTCCTGATTGTCCGTAATATCCCAAAAGAGTTTTGCCATCAGTGTCTTTTTGTCATAGGCATCCATATCTTTGTATCTATCCTGATACTGCCATACGCTGGAGACTTTCCCTGCGTCGATCTCTCTTTGTATCTGTCCGACAAAATCGTTACCGTCACCGTCTTTGTACTGTTCGCTCGTCTCTGCCGATCCGCTCAAAAGAAAACGTACCGTGTCGGTACCCCCGGTCAGTGTCGCTGCCGCTTTCTGGTATCCCCAGCTTCCAAATCCAAGGTTGACATCACCGTGAAACGCCTGTTCGGGTTTGATCGTATGAACCTTCACATCTGCACTGAGCACCCCAAAATCCTCTACATTGTAAGGGCCTTCGTTGATCTCGATATAGTCGATATTGTTGGTGAGTACATGTGAGACCGGCGGATCCATGCGGTTGGGGCAGGCACCGTAAATCTTGACACCGTCAATAGTGACACTAATGTTATCCTTCTTCTGCCCTCTGACAATGATATCATTGGCGATCCCAGAACGTCTCACCAACGAAACACTCGGGGTCTGCTTAAAGAGCGCTTCGGCAAGATCTGCAGACTTCACATCCTCTCCGTGAATATCTTTGATCACTTCAGTATCAATACTTGCATTGACATCGATGGTCTGCATCTGTACCTCATCGGCTAAAAGTGATGCCGCACAGATGAAAGAGAGTGCTATTGCTTGTTTTTTAATCATTGATAGTGTCTCCTATAAAGATTGTAATCATAGAGGAAGCATGCCCAGCTTATGTTAAATTAGTGTTAAATTGGTATTATCGGTCTGACGTTTCTTCAATGAATACGGTATCGTAATGAAAGATGTACTGTTGTGGGCAGTGAAAGGGTTGCCTTTTTCACATCTACAGGAAAGGCGCTCTTGACCGCTTTTCTCGCAGATGCGTAGAATACCTTGGGGCCAGAAAGCACGATGTTACCGACATGTCCATTGGACAAAATGGTAAATCGTACTTTGACCATCCCCTGCATACCCCGACGCTGGGCGATACGCGGATAGAACTTGGCACGGTCTATCTTTTGGCGTATGAGAGCAAGGAATCGGTTGCGCTGTGCCGCACTGTATCGGGGAGAACCGCCACCGCAGACCTGCCGTTTTTTGCGAGGTTTTTTCCTCTTTGCATGCTTTTTTCTGAAGTGCTTCTTTTTGACCTGTCTCTTTTTAACGACTTTCTGTTTTGGTTTGGAAGAGACCTTTTTGACAACAGGTGTAATGACAGGTTTCTCTTTGACAACTGGTTCAGGGTCAGGGTCAGGCACTCTCTCTTCGAGTACAGGCTCTTCCTCCGCCTTCTCTGGCTCAGACTCCGACTCCGGCTCTTCTTCGAGCAGTTGTTCCTGCTGCACCGGTGCGATGGTCTCAGAAGGAGGGGCTTGGAGCACAAACTGTGAAAGTGACAGTTCTATCGCATCTTTCTGTGGATCTTCAGAGGTCATGGTGACACGCTGCTGTATCATATAGAGGTAAAGTAGAAAAAAGCCGACATAGATGAGTGCCGCCAAAAGAAAAGAACTCTTATAGCGATGCTTTTTCACGGTGATCCTACTGTTTGGTCACGATGGAGATATTCTCGAACCCTTTGGCTTTCATGACATCGATCACCTTGACAAAGTAGTCAAAGGGTGTCAACTTGTCCGTGTGCAAAGAGACAAGGTCTTTCTTGGGGTCGAGTGCCTCCAGTCTTGCCTGAAGTGCTTCGTAAGAGAGCGGCTCTTTGTTGTAAAAATAGTTGCCTTCTTTGTCAATGGAGATGACAACACTCTTTTTCTCTTCACTCTTTTTACTGCTGGCACTGGGCAGATCGATCTTGATGGATTTGTTCTGCACAAAGGTCGCCGTAGCGAGTACGATCACCAGCAGTACCAGCACAATGTCGATGAACGGAACGACATTCATCTTGTCAAAGCGTTCGCGTCTCATCCGCGCAGTTTCCCCTCGTCACGCAGTATCTCCCACTGGGAGAGAAGCTTGTCCACTTTTGTCAACAGAGCGTTGTAGATCGCTGTGGCAGGGATCGCTACCACCAGTCCCGCTGCTGTTGCTTTAAGCGCAAGTGCAAGGTGCTTCATGATCTCTCCGGGGTTGACATCTTCCTGATTCTCCCCAATGATATAGAAAGTCAAGATGATCGCCAGTACCGTTCCAAGCAGTCCAATGTAGGGCGCATTCACACCGATGGAGGCGATGGTGGAGAGGTGTTTTCCAAGGTCGAGCTCCAGCTGTTTTTCATGGGTGTACTCCTCCAACTTGACACTGCGGTAAAAAAGTACCCGTTCAATGGCAAACGCAAAGGTAACAAAACTCAAAAAGAGCAGAAATCCGATGATCCCGTAATCGACAATGTGCTTAATCTGTTCTACCGGCATAGCACCCCTTTATATCAAAAATAGTGACACGATTATATTAGAACTTTGGTTATACCAAGATTGGACACCCCTTGGGAAGGATCAGTTCCAGTTCCCTATGCAGCACTTCAAAACAGATCGTGTCAGCCTCATAGGGCTCTCCGTCAAGATTGACCGAACGCTTCTGATAGGGGATCGACTCCACCCATCTCCGCTGAAACCGTTTGACATAGGTACCCGAATGCTCATAGTCCAGCACTTCAGCAATGACCTGCCCCAGATCGATCATCGGAAACTCCAGTATCAAGACAATGTCAAGCAGTCCGTCGTTGATGTAGGCTTTGGGGGCTAGCATCTGCCCTCCGCCCGCCTGCCTTCCGTTACATACCAAACTGGCGATACTTTTGCCTTCAATATCCAGATCATCGGCAACAAGCCGCCCCGTATGGGAAGTGTAGTTTAACGCTTTGATAACCGCTGATAGCGTGTAGGCTCCCCCACCCAAAAAGTTTTTCAGTGAGGTTGGCGTATCGGCAACGATCTGCGCCCCAAAGCCACTGGAAGCGACATTGATGAAGTAACGCTCATTGGCACGGACAATATCTACCGCAGAGGGCATTCCCTCTACGGCAAGGCGCAATGCCTCCAGCGGAGAGAAAGGGATCTCGCAGGCTGTGGCAAAATCATTTGCTGTACCCAGCGGCAAAATGGCAAGATACGGGCGCTTCTCTTTGGGGAGTTTGGCAAGCGCGTTGACCACTTCGTTGATGGAACCGTCCCCTCCGGCGATCACCAGCCGCGGCACGCCCTCATGTGCCGCTTCAATCGCAAAACGCTCCGCATCACCCTTCTCCCAGGTCACACGCACCTCCACACTCACCCCTTCACCACGAAGAGTCATGACCGCTTCGCGTATCTCTTCATCCTGTGCTTTTTTGCCGTTGAGTATGATCCGTATCATTAATTTCACTTTTTTACAAACAGTATAACTCAAGTAACATTTAACTAACAAAAACTTTATAGTATTTTGTACTATAATATCGTAGGAGAAATAATTATGAGACTATCGATCATCTTGTTTGTAT
>JAJRRK010000177.1 GCA_024279555.1 Campylobacterales bacterium | reverse complement strand
GTCCTCTTTGAGCTCGAAGGTCTCACCGCCAAGCAGTGTGGCATATTCATTGGATTTGAAATCACTCATACGCACCACACAGGGCTTGGGGTAGACTGCCGAAGCGATGGTCGCCACCCCTTCGGAGAGGGTCTTGACAAAGAAATCCTCCATGGAATCATAGGCACGCGTAAGGTTCTCAAGCTGCGCTCTCGTCGCTTCATCGACTTTGTCAGGATGTTTGAGCGCCATGGGGTGTGCTTTGATATATTCGTTGATGATGAACTCCATTCGCGCCAGGCCGATGCCGTCCACTGGCAGTGAAGCGAGCGAAAAGGCAAGGTCTGGATTTCCAAGGTTCATCATGATCTGTGTTTTGGTCTTGGGAAGGTGACTGAGATCTGTTTTTTCTATCTCGAAGTCAAGTAGGCCGTCATATACACGCCCTTCCTGCCCTTCAGCACAGCTTACGGTAACATCGCCGGCATCGGCCAGCACATCGGTGGCATTGTCACAGCCTACGACCGCGGGAATACCCAGTTCGCGGCTGAGAATCGCTGCATGGCAGGTACGGCCTCCCTTGTTTGTCACGATCGCCGAAGCGATCTTCATCACCGGTTCCCAGTCGGGATTGGTCGTATCGGCAATCAGGACTTCTCCTGCTTTGAAGGTATCGAGTTCATTCACATCCTTGATGTAGTGGGCTTTGCCCTGCCCGATCTTTGTACCGATCGCCTGTCCTGTGACAAGCACTGTGCCCTTCTCTTTGAGATGGTAGGTCTCCAAAACCGTACCTTTTTTTTGTGACTGAACCGTTTCGGGGCGTGCCTGCACCATATAGAGATGTCCGTCCAGACCGTCTTTTGCCCACTCCATATCCATCGGTTTGTGAAAGCCCGCTTTTTGGGAGTAGTGCTGCTCAACCTTAATGGCATAGTCTGCCAGTACCATCACATCCTCGTCACTGATACAGAAGCGGTTTCTCTCTTCCTCTGTAGTCGGAATGTTCTTGGTATATTCCACAGCAATATTGTCAAGGTTGATGGTATCGGTGAAGATCATCTTCTTCTCTTTGGAGCCGAGCGAACGCTTGAGTACCGCTCTGAAGCCTTTGTTGTAGGTAGGTTTGTGCACATAGAAGGCATCGGGGTTGATGGCTCCCTGCACGACATTCTCTCCAAGCCCCCATGCAGCATTGATGAATACCACATCTTTGAAGCCCGTTTCGGTGTCGAGGCTGAACATCACCCCGCTCGCACCGATATCGCTGCGCACCATCTTCATGACCACCACTGAGAGATAGACCTTGAGATAGTCAAACCCGTGATCGTGCTTGTAGTGGATGGATCGGTCGGTAAAGTTGGAGGCAAGGCAGCGTTTATAGGCATCGAGCAGTTCCTCTTCGGTGGAGATATTCAGATAGGTGTCGTTCTGCCCTGCAAAAGAGGCTTCGGGTGAGTCTTCCGCCGTTGCCGAAGAACGCACGGCAAGAGAGAGCCCCTCGCCATACTCCTTTTTGAGTTCGGCATAGGCCGCAAGGATCTCGCTTTTGAGATCATCAGGAAGTGTACAGTTGTGTATGATCTCACGACATGCCTTGCCTCTTTTCTGCAACTGGTCTATATCGTTCACATCGATATCGTCAAGGAGTGCATGCAGTTTTTCCCAGGCATGATTGCTCTCCAGTACATAGCGGTAGGCACTCGAGGTCACGGCAAAACCGTTGGGTACACGCACTCCCAAAGGGGCAAGATTTTGGTACATCTCTCCCAAAGAGGCATTTTTGCCCCCTACTTCCGCGACATCTTCAATGCCGATCTCTTTGAACCATTTGATATTTTGTGACATGATTTACTCCTTTGTGGTTTCATACACTTTTTTCTGCAGGACTTTGCCTGAAGCATCGAGGGTATAGAGCAGCGGTTTCCCGGTAGCGACTTCGACCTGTACGATCTCATCGGGCGTCAACGCTTCCAACCCCATCACCAGCGCACGCAGAGAGTTTCCGTGCGCACTGACCAACACCGTTCTGCCCTTTTGCAGTTCGGGAAGGATCATACTTTCATAATATGCCCATGCTCTGACTTTTGTATCTTTGAGCGATTCGCTTCTGGGCAGTTGCTGCGGAGAGAACTCCCGGTACTTTCTCTCGTGTTCAGGCAGACGCGGGTCATTGTCCGGAAGTGGCGGCGGCGGGGTGTCATACCCTCTCCGTATCGCGATAAAAGTCTCCTCTCCTACCTCCTGCCTCACTTCGTCTTTGTTTCGTCCCTGCCAGTCACCGTAGTGGCGTTCGTTCAGCTTCCAGCTTTTGAGGGTGTCAATGTGCACCCAATCCATCGCATCCAATGCGATCTGAGCGGTATGAACGGCGCGCTTGAGCCATGAAGTGAAGCAGATATCAGGGTAGAATCCATGTGAAGCGAGTATCTCTCCTGCCTCTTTTGCCTCTTTTTTTCCCTGCTCGCTCAATTCGACATCGGTCCATCCGGTAAAGCGATGCGCCCGGTTGTAGAGACTCTCACCATGCCGAAGTAAAATAAGGGTTGCATGCATGCTTTCTCCTGTGTCTACGGAAGATAGATCACTTCTTCAGGCTCGACGATATGTGCCTTTTGATGCAGGGCATTCTCCATCACGCTGCGCAAAACTACCTGCTTGTCCTCTTCACCGTGGATCAGATAGACCGTTTTGAGATCTTCCATCTGTGACACCCACTTGATAATGGCACTCTGTCCCGCATGGGCAGAGAAACCGTTAATAGTATGGATGGAAGCTTTGATGAGTATATCTTCATGGTATATCTTCACCCATCGCGCTCCATCGACGATCTTCCGCCCCAGTGTACCGACTGCCTGATATCCCACAAACAAGACAGCGTTTTTACGGTTCCAAAGACGATTTTTGAAATGATGAAGTATCCGTCCGCCGTTACACATACCGCTGCCGGCGATAATGATCGCCCGGCTGTTGACATCGTTGATCTTTTTGGAATCTTCCACATCGAGGGTATAGACCAGATCTTCAAAATCGAAGATCGTCCCGTCACGTTTTTTAAATGCCTGACACTTTTCACTCAATAGATCAGCATGTTGCCGATAGACATCGGTTGCCCGTGTCGCCATAGGAGAATCGAGAAATATTTTACACTGCGGCAGTTCTTTTCTGTCGTGCATCTCTTTGAGAATGCAGAGAATCTCCTGTGTACGTTCTACCGCAAATGAGGGGATGATCACATTGCCCCAGTTCTTCATCGTTTGGATGATCACACTTTTGAACTCTGCGATGCTTACTTCCGCACTCTGATGGTCTCGGTCACCATAGGTTGATTCCACATAGAGGTAGTCCGCTTTGGTACACGACTCAAGATTGGGCAGTACCATATCGTTGTCGTTGCCGATATCTCCGGAGAATACAATGGTACGAGGTTCACCCTTTTCACGGTAACGTATCTCGATGAAGGCCGAACCGAGTATATGCCCAGCATCATGGTAGATCACCTCGATGTCATCGGTTAGTTTGAAAGGAGTGTCATATTCGGGGTAGTGCCACTCCCTGTCAAAGGCGGCATCGACATCTTTTTCATCATACAGTGGCTCTCTTTCCAGCGCTTCTTTTCCTTTACGCTGGGCTTTTTTGTAGCGGGTCAGATAGTCCTCTTTCATGATCTTGGCACTGTCATAGAGGATCACTTCAGCCAGATCGGCCGTTGCCCGCGTTGCGTAGATAGGAGCATCAAATCCCTCTTTCACCAGTTTGGGAATGCGCCCCACATGGTCAAGATGGGCATGGGTCACAAGCAGATAGTCCACATCGGCAGGATCGAAGTCAAACGGTCCGTAGTTTCGCTCCTCTTCTCGTCCCTGAAACATCCCGCAGTCGATCATAATGTTCGGACCGCCGTCTATACTTAACAGGTGACACGACCCTGTCACCACCTCGGCTGCACCGTAGGAAACCACTGTTGCCATTTTGACTCCTTTAATATAATAATAAGTTAGTATAGCACCTTCCGTCTTGTAAAACTGTCCGTTGTCTAACAATTCGTATCAAAGTTTATATCATCCATATTAACCGTTTTGCTACGCTCCCATATTTTCCAGTTCAAGCAGTTTGGTATCTATCTCTTCGATAAGTGTTTCATAGACATCAAACCCGATCATACCGTTTTGATATTTTTCCAGAACACTCTGCTTTTGCTCCATGAAAATGCGCCGTTTGATCCGCAGAGTCTCTTCTTCCACAATGGCATCTCTGTCTGGTTCAAGCTCATCCATGCGGCTAATGAGCGTCTCAAGCTCTTTCTTATAGGTGTCCAGAAGCTGCTGGGCACTGCTTTTGTGAAGCATACGCTTTTTCTGCATGCTTTCAATGCGATCAAGTGTTTCATGTACCAAGGCAATGTCTGTTTTTACCAGTTCATACTCTTTGAGTTTAGAGTGGGAGGAGACTATGCCCAGCATGCGTATGAGAGGAGACATGCTCAGTCCCTGAATAAAGATTGAGAGAAGAACCACACCAAATACCAGTGTTACAATGACATCTTTGAACGCAAGCGAATCTGGGATACTGAGTGCCAAAACCATAGAAAGTGCCCCGCGCAATCCACCCCATGAGAGTACAATACTCCATTGGTAAGGTATCTTCAGTCGGCTGGGATAAAATAAAAGCCAGGCAACATGAACCACCAAAAACCGTGCGACCAATACAGAGAGATAGGCGATGATCACGATCGGCCAGAGTTCCCACAGCAGGTCAAGGTTGATGGCAAATCCCATCAGCAGAAAGATCAGAGAGTTCATGGCAAAAGCGATATATTCCCAGAAATCTTCCGTAGAGATTCGGATGGAAGGGAAAAAAGTTTCGGAAAATCCTTTGTTGCCCACCACCAGACCGGCAGCAACCGTACTCATGACACCCGAAACACCCAGCCTGTCGGCAATGAGAAACGAACCGTAGGCTGCTACGGTAGAGATGGTGATCGTTACCATGACATCATCAATATGATGCATGACCGAAGCACTCAGAAGCCCCACTACCGTACCGACCAGAAGTCCAAAACCGACGATCCCGAAAAAACTGTTTACGGTTTCAGAGAACGTACTGATGTCACCATGTATATACTGCAATGCCAGAACGAACACGACAATGGAGGTACCGTCATTGAGCAGACTTTCACTCTCTATCAGCACCCGCAGTCGTCTGGGGACACCCAGCTGCTTGAAGATGGAAACTACCGCCACCGGATCGGTTGCCGCGACCGCTGCACCGAACAAAATGCCCAAAGGCCATGTAATGGTATCGATCTGTGTAAAATGGATACTGACAGGAATCATCACCGCCGCAGTAATAAGTGTAGAGAGTATTACGCCGGGGATCACCAGTACGGAGATAGGAAGCAGATCTTTTCGCATATCCGATGACTTCAAATGAATCGCCGCTTCAAAGATCAGCGGCGGAAGAAAGACCGCATACAAAAGTTCCTGTGTCAAATGGGGCGGGTGCAGCAAATGCAGTGAACTCAGCATCAACCCCACTGCAATCAATGCAACGGTATAGGGAAAGTTCAGCCGTCTTGCGATGACCGCCACAACGGATGCAACCACAAAAAGAAGAAGAATGACCGATTCATAATTCATAAAATTCCCTCTGTTCTGCCGCTCCAAGGGGCTGTCGGATACGGCTTTTTCAAATGCGACACTCTATTATACTCCTATCATGTACGAATATCCAAATTTGACATACTTTACTCAACTTTCGCACCTAAATCACAAAAAATCCATAAGTAAAACCTGTATCAAAGCCCCATAAACAGGCACTTAACGCTATAATTCATAAGCAAAAAGAACCGCAAAAAGGACTATTTATGGGGTATGAGAATAGTATC
>JAJRRK010000176.1 GCA_024279555.1 Campylobacterales bacterium | reverse complement strand
CTACACATCTCCTTCCAATTCTTGTTCCCGTAACTGTCCGCAGGCGGCTGAAATATCAAGCCCCTTGGACTCACGAATGGTGCAATGTAGTCCTCTTTTGGTTAAATACTCCTGAAACTGCTTCATGTCTTCTTCGCTGGGACGTTTGAACTCCGTACCGCCATAGGGGTTGAAGTAGATCAGATTGACCTTCGCTTTGATTCCGTCAAGCAACTTCAAAAGTTTTTTGGCCGCAGCGATATCGTCATTGACATCTTTGATGACAAGATACTCGAACATCACCCTTTTCCTGTCGTTGACAGGGAAATTCTTGACTGCTGTAATAATCGACTCGATGTTGTAGGCTTTGTTGATAGGCATCAGCTGCTGACGCAGTTCGTCATCGACCGCATGCAGAGAGATGGCGAGGTTGATACCAAGCTCCATCTTCCCCAGCTTCTCAATCTTGCTGCTGAGCCCGGAGGTAGAGATGGTCTGACGGTGCGGTGCGATTGCCATCCCCTCTTCATCGGCAAAGATCCTCACCGATTTGGCGACCGCCTCGAGGTTGTCAAGCGGCTCACCCATTCCCATGAAAACAATGTTGACACGGCGGTTGGCAGCAATGTCATTATCCTTTTTGATCATCCGCAGCTGCTCGACAATCTCACCAGCCGTCAAATTTCGCATAAAACCGCCCTTTGCAGTCAAACAGAAGGCACACCCTACCTTGCACCCTACCTGGGAAGAGATACACACTGTATAGCGCTCCTGATGCTTTAGGGAGCCATCTTCGTGGTACTCCTTGTCACGCATCAGCAGCAGTACCGCTTCGACAGTATGTCCGTCATGCAGTTCAAACAGATATTTTCGGCTGCCGTCGATGCTGTCCTGCACCGTGACAGTCTTGAGCGGCGTGAGAGTGTACTCCACGGCAAGTTCTTCCCGCATCGCTTTGGGAAGGTTCTTCATCTCCTCGAAATCTGTTGCATATTTGTGGTAGATCCACTGGTATATCTGTTTGGCTCTGAATGCCGGTTTGATCTTTTCTGCAAGTTCTTCTTTGGTCAGGTCTTGTATGATTTGTTTCATTTTATATTTCCGTAGGGTCGGTTTACCGACCGTTGATTTGATCTGTTTTTTACACATCTGTAATTAGGAAGGTTCTCAAAACAAGGTCGGCAAACCGACCCTAGACGCTCTTCGCTCTCTCTTTGACATACGCTGTCAGACGCTTCATCGCCTCGGCATGATTCTTCTTGAAATCCTCATGGGCATTTTCATCACAATAGTTGGTTACGATAAAGATACCCGCCGCGGGTACACCGTACATCTGTGCTACTTTCAGTACAGCATAGAATTCCATATTTTCAAGATGAATATTTTGTGCCGTATAGTGGTGCCACACTTTTTTGTTCGTGGTGATGTAGTTGGAAGAATTTACAAATGTTTCATGTGAAACATCTTCTACTGCTGCAATCACATTGTCGATCGGTGTATAGGAGTCTCCACTGAAAAAACTCTGCTCCACATTGGCAGCCACACGTGACTCTATGATTTCAAAGATCTCTTTCTCCCCGTAAGAACCTGCCGTACCGACAAATACAATGTGATCAGGCTTCTTCTTTTCACAGATCCGGGCAAGATTCACCGCTGCTTCGACCATTCCAATGCCAATAGGCTGTGCGAAATCAAACTGTTCGCTCTTTCCTGCACAGACGATCATACCATTCTCACCGGTATATTCTCCGACTTCAAATAGCGTTTGAGATCCATAATATCGATCTCCCTGAAGTGAAAGATGGAAGCTGCCAGCGCCGCATCGGCATGACCGACGGTGAATGCCTCTTTCATGTGCTCCATCGTCCCCGCACCGCCGCTGGCGATGACAGGGATGTTCACCACTTCCCCGATCTTGCGGTTGAGTTCGTTATCAAAGCCTGCTTTCGTGCCGTCTGCATCCATTGATGTCACCAGAAGCTCTCCGGCTCCCCGTTCATACGCCTCTTTTGCCCATACGATCGCGTCGATGCCTGTATCATTACGTCCACCATGGGTAAAAATGTGCCACTCACCCTCCCCGACACGCTTTGCATCGATGGCGACTACAATACACTGTGATCCAAAACGCTTGGCACCCTCCTCGATGAATTCAGGGCGTTTAATGGCCGCAGAGTTGATGCTGACCTTGTCACAGCCGACATTAAGCAGGGCATAGATATCGTCCAGTTTGCGGATGCCGCCGCCAACAGTCAGCGGAATGAAAACCTCTTCGGCTACTTTCTTGACCACATCGACGATCGTATCACGCCCTTCGTGGCTTGCACCGATGTCCAGAAAGGTGATCTCATCGGCTCCCTCCTCGTTGTAGCGGCGTGCCACTTCGACAGGATCACCCGCATCGCGCAGTCCTACGAAGTTCACCCCTTTAACCACACGTCCGCCATCCACATCGAGGCACGGTATAATACGTTTTGCAAAATAATCCATTGAGCCATCTCGTTTCATTTAAAATTATGGTAAGATTATACAAAAATTATCCCAAATAGGGGGTTAGTTTAAAGTTTAATTAAGAATAAAGGTTACTTATAGTATGATCACTGACAATTTGGCGGAATTTGCAAGTAAAAAGTTCGGTCAGAATTTTTTGAAAAACGACATCTACCTGCAAAAAATCATCCAAGCGATGCCCCAAGACGATCTCAAGGTCGCCGAAATCGGGCCTGGCTTAGGTGATTTAACCAAAGAGCTTGTAAAAGCTCGAAATGTCACAGCATTTGAGGTTGATAAAAGACTATGCGAGCATCTTACATCGGAGTTTGAGGCACCCATCTCACAGGGTCGCCTCAAACTGCGCTGCGGGGATGTGCTTGAGCGTTGGGGGGAAGGCGCTCTGCTGGATGAGCCTTATCATCTGGTAGCGAACCTCCCCTACTATATTGCAACCAATATCATATTGAAAGCCTTCAAAGATGAACAGTGCCGGTCCATACTGGTCATGGTTCAGAAAGAAGTGGCCGAGAAGTTCGCTGCACAGCCGGGACAGAAAGCGTTTTCCGCGCTTTCGGTTCTGGCTCAGAGTGTAGGGAGGGCAACGCTCTGTTTCGAGGTAGAAGCCGAAGCATTCGTCCCTCCTCCCAAAGTGACCTCTGCCGTGCTTTTGATAGAAAAAGACCGCTCTGTGGATGATGAAGGGTTTGAAGCGTTCCTCAAGATCGCGTTTGCGCAACCGCGCAAGAAACTCTCCAAGAATCTCACAAGCGCTTTTTCCAAAGATATTGTGGCGCAAACCTTCGCAAAAATGGGTATCGATCCCAATCTGCGGCCTCATGAAGCTGAGACATCGACATATCATCTGCTATACAATGAATTAAAGGATACGTTAGATGGAAAACAGCAACAACGAAAAGAGTCAAAATCAAGGGCAAAGAACGCCCAACGGCAATCATAACAACAGCCAAGAAGGAAACAAGCCTCAACGCAACAGAAGGCCTAATCCTCACAGACAGAACAACAGCCAGAACCGAAACGGCGGTGAGAGCAGACAGGATGGTGGGAACCAAGGCAACCGTCAACCCAACCCCAACCGAAAACCCAACCCTAACAGACAGGGTGGTAACAACCAGCAACGCAGTGAGGGACAGGGCAACCGTAATCCCAACCAGAAAAACAACCCCAACCGCAACAAGAACAACAGCCAGAACCGTAATGGCGGCGGCAACAAAGGACGGGGGAAAAAACGCCAGAACGTTACAACCGTCAATGAAGCAATGAGAGCCTCCATCGAGGAGAATAAACGCGTTCAAGAAGCCAGAATGGCACCGTGGAAACAGGGCGTGGACCTCAACAGTAAAGGGAAAGTACGTTTCACACCGCTCGGTGGTCTCGGAGAAATCGGCGGAAACATGGCGGTTCTTGAAACAGAGACCACCGCGATCATCATCGATGTCGGGATGAGCTTCCCTGATGAGACCATGCACGGTGTGGACATTCTTGTCCCCGATTTCAGCTATCTGCATGCGATCAAGGACAAGATCAAAGCGGTCGTCATCACGCACGGTCATGAAGACCACATCGGTGCAATGCCCTACCTCTTCAAAGAGCTGAAGTTCCCTATCTACGGTACCCCTCTGGCACTGGCGATGATCGAGAACAAGTTCAACGAGCACGGACTCAAGGCAGATGCCAAGTACTTCAACTTCGTTACCAAGCGTAAGCAGTACACCATCGGCGACATGAAGATCGAATGTATTCACAACACTCACTCCATCATCGATGCCTGTTCTCTTGCCATTGAAACCCCTGCTGGGATCTTGATGCATACAGCAGACTTCAAAGTGGATCATACCCCGGTAGACGGCTACACGATGGATCTCAGACGCTATGCTTATTACGGAGAGAAAGGGGTACTTTGTCTCTTCTCAGACTCCACAAACTCCCACAACCCCGGATTTACGAAAAGCGAGACTGTCGTTGGGAAAACCTTTGACTCACTCTTCGAGATGGCCAAAGGACGTGTGATCATGTCCACCTTCTCCTCCAACGTACACCGCATCTTCCAGGCAATGGAACGTGGGGTCAAACATGGTAGGAAGATCTGTGTCATCGGGCGTTCTATGGAGCGTAACGTCGAGACCAACCGTGCACTCGGTTTTGTTGACATCGATGACAGACACTTCATTGAAGTACACGAAGTACCAAAGTATGCAGACCATGAGGTGCTCATCGTGACCACCGGTTCACAGGGAGAGACCATGGCGGCACTCAACCGAATGGCAACTGATGAGCACAGACACATCAAACTCAAGCCAAGCGATACGGTCATCATCTCCGCTTCAGCGATCCCGGGCAATGAAGCATCCGTGAGCAAGCTGATGAACCTGCTCATCAAAGCAGGCGTCACCGTACGCTACAAAGAGTTCAGCGACATTCACGTCTCAGGACACGCTGCGCAGGAAGAGCAAAAACTCATTATCAGACTGGTACAGCCCAAGTTCTTCCTTCCGGTACACGGCGAGTACAACCACATCGCCAAGCATGCTCAAACTGCAGTCAGCTGTGGCGTAGATGAGCGTAATATCCTGCTCATGAGCGACGGGGATCAGGTGGAGATCACACCGAAGTATCTCAAGAAGGTCAAAACCGTCAAAACAGGCAAGACCTACATTGACAACCAGAACAATATGACCATCGAGAATGACGTCGTCCTTGACCGTCAAAAGCTCGCAGAGGACGGCATCATCAATATCGTGGCAAAAGTATCTGAAAAGGGACATACCCTTTTAGGTCACCCCATTGTCACGACATTTGGGCTCATTCCAGACAAAGAGGATAAAAAGTTTGCCAAAGAGGTCGAAGAGCAGATCAAGCAGATACTCGCCAATATGAAAAAAGACACCTCTCCTGATCATACATTCATCGAAAACGAAATACGCAATACCATACGCAAGTATGTCGTACGCACCAAGAAACGCTATCCGCTTATCATCCCAACGGTCTTTACCATATAGCCCTATCCTCTTCTCTCCACCCTATTATTCGGTGGAGATATGCTATAATCATACCCATGCAATCCAACAACGAAGAAATACCATGGACCTCATAAAGATCGCGAAAGAGACACTCCAAATTGAGATAGAAGCACTTGAAAAGATGGCTACACGTCTTGACGGGAACTTCCTCGATGCCGTCGAGCTCATATTGAATACCAAAGGAAAGCTCATCATCACCGGTGTGGGCAAATCGGGACTCGTCGGTGCCAAAATGGCAGCAACTTTCGCCTCAACCGGCACATCAAGCTTCTTTCTGCACCCTACCGAAGCCCTGCACGGCGATCTGGGAATGATCGGCAAAGAAGACGCCCTCCTTGCCATCAGTAACAGTGGCGAGAGTGAAGAACTGACCAAAATCCTGCCCCACATCAAACGCTTTGAGATTCCCCTCATCGGTATGACCGGAAATAAGGAGTCCTCTTTGGGACGTTACGCCGATGTCTGGCTCGATATTTCCGTAGAAAAAGAGGCATGTCCGCTCAACACCGCCCCAACCGCCTCTACGACACTTACCATGGCACTGGGCGATGCCCTTGCGGTCGCACTGATGAAGGAACGGGGCTTCAAAAAAGAGGATTTTGCCTCCTTCCATCCTGGCGGCAGCCTCGGCAAACAGCTCTTTGTCAAGATCAAAGACCTGATGCGCACACAGGATCTTCCCATCATAGACGAACGGACTCCTCTCAAAGAGGCGATCGTCGTCATGAGCCAAGGTAAACTGGGAAATGTACTTATTGTCAACGACAACGGAGAACTCACCGCCCTGCTCAGCGACGGCGACCTTCGCCGTGCATTGATGCAGGAGGGGTTCAACATGGACGAGCCGGCATACCGCTATGCGACCAAGTCGCCCAAAAGCTACCACAATACCGAACTGCTCGCCAGCGAGGCACTGGAGATCATCGAAGATGCACGCATTCAACTGCTGCCTATCACCGATGAAGCGGGACACATTGCCGGTGTGCTGCACATCCACGATCTGGTCGCCGCCGGCATCAAACGCACCTGAAAGAGAATTATGAGACTGAACAAATATATCGCACACAATACCAAATATTCCCGCCGGGAAGCCGACAAACTCATCGAAGCCGGTGAAGTAACCCTCAATAAACGCCCCATCAAAGAGTTCGGCTACGAAGTGCAACCCGGCGACCGCATCTTTGTCAAGGGAAAAATGGTCAAGGAGAAGGGTAATGAAGTGACCGTAGTTGTCTACAACAAGCCCAAAGGGGTTCTGGTCACCAAAAAAGATGACAGGGGACGCGCAACCATCTACCACAAGCTTCCGGGCAAATTCAGGCACTTTACACCCATAGGCAGGCTAGACTTCGCCTCGGAGGGACTCTTGCTTCTGACGGACAATATAGAGGTTGCTACGGCGTTAATGGAGAGCAAGCTCGACCGAACCTATAATCTCAAGATAGATAAACCGCTCACCGAAGAGATGATTACAGCCATGAAAGAGGGGTTGGTACTTGACGATGCCCGTGCGGGTGCCCACGAGAAGAGTAAAATACACAGCATGGAGTTTGCGCCGTTCATCGCCTTTGAGGTACGATCAGAGGGCAAAAGCTACACCAAGCTGCGCGTGACGATCAATGAGGGGAAGAACAGGGAACTTCGACGCTTTTTCGGCCATTTCGGCGCCAATGTGGTCGATCTCAAACGGGTGGCATTCGGCGGCATCGAGCTGAACAACCTGCCGACAAACAAAACCCGCTTCTTCACCAAACGCGAATATGACGATCTTCACGCCTTCCTCAAGCAGCGTAAAAAAGAGCAGAAAAAAGCCGCACGCAAAACCAAAGAGGAACCCCAAGAGCAGGCATGAAGAATCTGGCACTTGCATACCGCCCCAAGACCCTCGACGGGATGATCGGTCAACCTCATCTGCTTGGAAAAGATGCACCGCTGCGCAAAATGATCGAATCTGATGCCCTGCCCCACACCTTTCTTTACGGTCCTCCCGGCTGCGGAAAAACTACGCTCGCACGTATCATCGCCACGACACTTGACCGTCCTTTTTATGAACTCAATGCTACCACCTTCAAGATCGAGGATCTGCGCAAGATATTTAAAACCTATGCCAATGCCCTGCAAAAACCGCTCATCTTCATCGACGAGGTACACCGCCTGAGCAAGAACCAGCAGGAGGTACTGCTCCCTTTCATGGAGCGCTACGATGCCCTCATTATCGGTGCTTCTACCGAAAACCCTTACTATACCATGACCGCAGCGATGCGCTCGCGTTCGCACCTTTTCAAGCTTGAGGCAGTCAGTGATGAAGAGATGCATGCCTACCTTGAAAGCGTTCTGAAAAGAGAAGAGGTCGAAGCCGAAGAGGAGGCAAAAGCCTATCTGGTATTTTCAAGCGGCGGTGATATCCGTGCCATGCTCAACCTGCTTGAAAGCGCGGCTGCCGTACAAACTCCCATCACACTCGACATACTCAAACAGATACGCCCCCATGCCATGCAGATGGGCTCATCCGAAAGCGAAAGCCACTATGAGCTCACCTCGGCGATGATCAAGAGCATCCGCGGCTCGGACATCGATGCGGCACTCTACTACCTTGCACAACTGATCGAAGGAGGAGAGCCTGCCGAGTTCATTGCCAGACGGCTCGCCATTCTTGCCAGTGAAGATGTGGGAAATGCCAATCCCCATGCGCTCAATCTCGCCTCTTCTACCCTTAATATTGTCAAACACATCGGATACCCCGAAGCGCGCATCAGCCTCTCGCAGCTGGTGATCTATCTTGCCTCCTCTCCAAAGTCCAACAGTGCCTATATGGCGATCAACAAGGCTCAAAAAGCCATCAAAGAAGGTATCATCTACCCTGTCCCCGATCACATTAAGACCCATGCCAAACATTACCGTTATCCGCATGATTTCGGTGGATGGGTAGCCCAAGAGTACCTCACAGCTCCCCTGCACTTCTACGAAACACGTAAGATTGGCTTTGAAAAGACCCTCTATGAGTGGCATGAAAAGATCATAACTCCCAAGCGTTAACAATTCCTTCACATTTACATGATATAATCTATCCATATCCAATACACAATAGGAGTACATGATGAAAAAAACTGTTTTTGTACTACTTTTTTCCTCTACTCTATTTCTCATGAATGGATGTACAGGAAATGAAGTAGTACCAAACAATGCAACACAAACGGGCGTCGTGACCGGTGCCCTTGCAGGCTCTATCATAGGATACAATGCCGGTGACCACAGTGGGAAAGATGCAGCATTGGGTGCCATTGCCGGTGCCGCTGCAGGCGGGCTGATCGGCAATGCCGTTGACCAAAGCAATCCTGAACCGGTCAATACCGGCGGATGGCATGAATAAGGAGGAATGACAATGAAATTGAAAAAATCTTTACTACTCTCAGGCGCTGCTGTCTTGGCTTTGAATGGCTGCTACAATGAGCCTGGTTTGGTGGAAGACCAAAGTTATGATCGAACCAAAACCGGTGCACTTGTCGGAGCGCTGGCAGGTGCTGCCATCGGATATAATACCAAAGGAGATGATAAAGGTAAGCGTGCCGCCATCGGTGCCCTGCTTGGTGGCGCACTGGGCGGTGGTGCCGGATATCTGCTTGACCAGCAGGCAAATGAAGTGGCAAGAGCACTGGGTACCGGTGTCAATAACGACCCTCTGGCCGCACTTGATCCCAACAATGATATCATTGTTTCAAAACACCCTACTTATGTCAAGATCATGTTCAGAGACAAGATGATGTTCCCTACCGATTCAGCAACACTCCGTCCAAGCGCAAAAAGAAAAGTCGAAAAAATTGCCCATTTACTACAGCGGTATCCACAAACAGTCGTGGGAGTTGCCGGCTTTGCGGATGATAGAGGAAGTTACGAATACAATCTGAAACTTTCGGAAAGAAGAGCAAGAAGCGTTGCCAATCTGCTTGCTGTTAACGGCAGACCGTTTGTCAAAGGCTGTTCTTATAACAAACCGATCGTACCCAATACCAATGCAAAAAACAGGGCACTCAACAGACGTGTAGAAGTCTATCTCTACGCCGATAGAAACCAAATGACAGATCCCTGCCGATAGATCAAAAAGGGCTATTTGATATTCTCAAGTGCCCTTTTCGCCCCTTCGGCATCTATGGCACCTGAGAAAAACTTATCTTCGACTTCATTGATCTTTCCTGTAAGTTTAGCAATAAGTTTCTCCCCTCTTACTCTGTTTTTTATAAAAGCTTTCATCGTATCAAAATCAGGGAAAAGCTCCAGAAATTCGTTTTTCAGTTTACTTCGATTCCATGCTTCAAGCTGAGTCTGTGGATCCGCCATTGTTACATCAATGATCTTCTGACCAATACTATCTTCGGTATAATACTGATCATACTTGTGCTCATCGACATAGGTGCTGTTTTGATACTTCTCATCCTCTTTCTGTATATCGCCCACATAAGTGGTCACAACATAAAAGAAGCCAATACCAACGGCAATAAAGACCATAAACGACTTATCCATCATATTTCCTCATTTGAACATATTTAGGAGTATTATACTATGATTTTATGAAGAGTACTGAAAAAGTGTATCTCAAGATTAAGAATGTGGTATGTGATAAATCAAAAAAGAGTGGTGCGGATGAGAGGACTCGAACCTCCACACCGTTAGGCACCAGATCCTAAGTCTGGCGTGTCTACCAATTCCACCACATCCGCATGATCTTACATTTGAAATGAAAAGTAAGGGTGGTACACCCGTCAGGATTCGAACCTGAGACCGCCCGCTTAGAAGGCGGGTGCTCTATCCAGCTGAGCTACGAGTGCATCTAAAAATATACATCACTAAAACAATATCGGGTGGTACGCCTGAGAGGACTCGAACCTCTAACCCTCAGATCCGAAGTCTGATGCTCTATCCAATTGAGCCACAGGCGCTTCTTTCTCTTGGGTGGTTCTCAATCAACAATCAATGGGGTAGGCGACGGGGCTCGAACCCGCGACAACCAGTGCCACAAACTGGTGCTCTACCAACTGAACTACGCCTACCATAAAACGACTATCTTAATGATGTAATGTTAAAAAACTAAATGGTCGGAGTGAAAGGACTCGAACCTTCGACCCCCTGGTCCCAAACCAGGTGCGCTACCAGACTGCGCTACACTCCGTGATAAAAAGGAATGCAATTATAGTCAAAAGGTTTCTTTTTGTCAATAGTTTTTTTTAAAATCATGTAAAAAAGCGGATTTTTGAAGAGAGAGTAAGCTTCTTTTGGCTTTATTGAGTATAATAAATCGTCTTTTTTTCAAGGAGCAGGGCAGTATGGACAGTATATTCGAACAGATCAACAGCATGCTTGCATCGGTATTTTTCTTCGACATCTTTTTCGGACAGGTAGAGGGTTCTTCCATGCCTTTCATCGTTGCATGGCTGGTAGCCGGCGGTGTCTATATGACCTTTCGATTCGGCTTTATCAATGTACGCATGTTCTCCCATGCCTACAAGATCATCACCGGCAAATACCGGACTGCTGACGATGACGGAGAGATCACTCCGTTTCAGTCACTTACTACAGCACTTTCGGCTACGGTCGGTCTGGGGAATATCGCCGGGGTTGCCATTGCCATTGCAGTGGGAGGCCCTGGGGCGACATTCTGGATGATCCTTGCGGGGTTCTTCGGTATGACCCTCAAATTCACCGAGGTGACCCTCGCGCAGCTCTACCGCGAAAAGCGTCCCGACGGTCGCATCATGGGCGGAGCCATGCAGTACCTCTCCAAAGGACTGGCTGCCAAAGGCCACAAACAGTTGGGAAGAGTGCTTGCCGGTTTTTTTGCCGTACTTGCCATCGGAGGGAGCCTTGGTGCGGGAAATGCCTTTCAAACCTCTCAGGCGTTAGGAGTGTTGACAGACCGTGTGCCTTTCTTTCATGACTACCCCATTGTGTTTGGGATCATTATGGCAACAATCGTCGGTTTTGTCATCATAGGAGGCATCAAGCGCATTGCCTCGACAGCAGAGAAGATCGTACCGTTAATGGTATTAATATACCTTGCCGCTTCTATTTTCATTCTTATATTCCACGCTTCTCAGGTTCCCGCGGCTATTGCAACTATCTTCCATGAAGCTTTTTCACCCTCAGCCGCTGTAGGAGGTGTTATAGGCGTATTGGTGCAGGGCTTCAAAAGGGCGGCTTTCTCTTCCGAAGCAGGGATCGGATCGGCCGCGATCGTTCACTCTACCGCCGCAGTCAAATACCCGGTACGACAGGGGATGGTCGCACTTTACGAACCCTTCATCGATACCATCGTCATCTGTACCATGACTGCACTCGTCATCGTCACCACCGGTGTCTACGACCCCAACGGTGCCTTTGGAGACCTCGTACAGGCAAAGCAGGGAGCGGCTCTGACAGCTGCAGCCTATGGTACAGTCATCTCGTGGTTCCCGGCCATTCTTTCTGCTTCCATCATTCTCTTCGCTTTCTCTACGATGATCTCGTGGTCCTACTATGGAGAGCGTTCATGGACCTATCTGTTCGGCGAAAAATACACACTGGTATACAAACTCATTTTCATCTCCTTTACAGTCATGGCCTCTATCACCAGTGCTTCGACGATGCTGGAGTTCTCCGACTTGCTTATCTTGACGATGGCACTGCCCAACATCATTGGTCTTTACATACTTCAGGGGGATGTCAAGGCGAACCTTGATCTCTATTTGAAAAAGTGGAAAAGCGGGGAGCTTGATGCGGAAGCGATACGGAAATCGTAGGGTCGGTTTACCGACCTGTTTGCGTGCTTATGTGGTCGGTAAACCGACCCTATACGACGCTATATAAATTCTACGCCTTTGTCACCGGCTTCGAGGTGACCGATGACATAGCCGTCCGTATCGGCAAGGATGGCATCGACATCTTCAGGCTCGACCACCCAGACCATTCCCACACCCATATTGAAGGCGCGGAACATCTCTTCCTCGTCCACATACTGTGCCATAAACTCGAAGATAGGCAGGATACGGATATCTTCTTTTTTGACGACTGCTTTGATACCTTCAGGCAACACGCGCGGCAGGTTCTCTACGATACCCCCGCCGGTAATGTGTGCCAATGCTTTAATATGCTGTTTGTTCGCTTTGTACTCTTTGACATAAATGCGTGTAGGCTCCAACAGAGTCTCCAGCAGCGGTTTCCCCTCGAACTCCGTCTCGAGGCTCATACCCAGCTTGTCAAAGAAAAGTTTACGTACCAGCGAGTAACCGTTGGAATGGACACCGGAGCTTGGCATTGCCACAAGTATCTGCCCTGGCTTGACATTGGCGACCGTATCCATCTCACAACGCTCAGCGATCCCTACGGCAAAGCCTGCCAGGTCGAAATCGTTCTCAGAGTACATCCCCGGCATCTCCGCCGTCTCTCCGCCTACAAGCGCGCATTCTGCACGGCGGCACCCCTCGGCGATACCGGCAACGACATCCTTGGCATTCTCAGGCAGCAGTTTGCCTGTTGCATAGTAGTCAAGAAAGAACATCGGCACGCCGTTGTTGCAGATGAGATCGTTGACACACATGGCAACCAGGTCGATCCCGACCGTATCGAGCTTGCCACTCTCGATGGCGATCTTGAGCTTCGTACCCACACCATCGGTCGCAGAGAGGATCACCGGCTCTTTGTAGCCTGTAGGGAGGGCATAGGCACCTGCGAATGACCCTATGCCGCCAATGACATTGCTGTCGAAGGTCGACTTGACATCAGCTTTGATTGCCTCCACAAACTCATTTCCCGCATCGATATCAACACCGGCATCTTTATAGGAGATATTTGACATTTACTTTTCCTTTGTCTCTTCGCATGAAGGGAAGATCTGTTTAAGCATCAGGAGCCCCGGGCAGAAACCGGTCAATCCGGCAACAAACAGCATGATCATCATCGCGACCATGATCAAAAAAGCGATCTTGAACATCTGCATTCCTGCCAACCCGAGGATCAATCCGAGGATGAACGCCTGCACGATACGCTGCATTCTTTCAGCACATAGCATGTAAAATCCTTGTGAAAATATAGGCAGTATTATATCCAAGTTAGCTTTTTAGCTTCCTGCCGAGCTTCGCCTCGACCGATCCGACCTTTCTGTTGAGACGACCTATAGGTCCTTCTCTCCAGTCAATCTTGATAGAGCTGTAGACCCGTCCGCAATCCTTCTGCAACTCTTCGTAGGCACGGTTGATCACCTCAAGCGCCTGAGCGACCGTCTCCGCCTCAATGATCGTTCCCATCGGGGTCAGCTGATATTCCAGTCCGCTTCTGTCGACGATATCAAGTACTCTCGCGACAAAAGCACTTTTGCTTTGTGTCTGTTCTGTGGGAAACATCGAGAATTCTACCAGTGCACTCATCATACGCCTCCTTGTTTTTCACCGATGATAGCAGAGCAACACCTAAATATGCGTTAAAGATATGCTATAATCTGCCAAAAAGGGCATCGATGGGAAAAGCTTACAACATCCCATTTCTTCTACTTCTGTCTCTTCTCTCTTTTTCAGGATGTCATGAGATCGACCGTATTGTCGTACCTATCAATAATGCCACGCTTGATCTCAACCGAACTAAAGACTTTGACATGCCACTGAAGCTCTTTCCCGGTGCGAAAGTCCGTTTAAAAGGCACCAAACTTGCCATCGAAAAGGAGTTTTGATCTATGGAACGCAGCGTGATCATTATCGGCGGGGGCGCAGCAGGGCTGTGTGCTGCCATACTTCTGGGAAGGGCAGGCAAAAAGGTCACACTGCTGGAACAGAACGACCGTGTAGGCAAAAAGATACTGGTCTCAGGCAACGGCAAATGCAATATCGGCAACCGCCATATTGCACCATCACGATTTCACGGCAACAATCCAGGTTTCATCAGTACCGTACTTGACGGTTACGATGCAGACAAGATAGAAAAATTTTTTCACTCCATAGGGTTGG
>JAJRRK010000175.1 GCA_024279555.1 Campylobacterales bacterium | reverse complement strand
GTCAACCCCTCTCCCTGCCCAGCGACAATACTTGAAACGATCGGTACCATAGGCAGCACACACGGCGTAAATGTCAGCAGCAGCCCCGCCCCGAATGTTGCAGCCACCAAGGCAAGTGTACTCTGTGATGCTTCAGGTACATCAGCAGCAAACAATACGCCGCTAAAGAGTATAAATATCACTATAAGAGTGTGAGATCCATGTGGTTTCATAACTTACTCCTGTCAATTTGGAGTATCATAACACCTTTGTATGCAAACAATGTGCAATGAAAACCATTTTTTCCTTGACATGAAAATTTGCGTGTACTATAATAAATATGTATGAGTACAATAAACTAAAGGAGTGAACAATGAAAGTTGGAAATATCGTTATACTGGCAAACCTTGGAGAATTGAAAATCTATGAAGCAAAGCCCAGAGACCTTGAAGCAGAAGCAGGACTGAAGCCCGACCATGTCAAGCTCGACCTGATTCATGACAAAAACTATATCGAAAGTCACAAAAAAGTACATGATGTCGTAACCGATCAGGCGGGCCGGTTTAAAGGAGGCAGTCAGGGCAAAGGCACCTTTACACAAGGAAGCATCGGAGAGAAGCACACCCTTGAACAGGAGATGGAAGAGGATGTCATCCGTCAGATCGCCGAAGATATATCCAGTATCATTGTAGAGAAAAACGCACGTGCCTATCTGGCAATGCCTGAGACCATCTTCAAAAGGGTCACAGAACAACTCAGCAGTGAGGCGAAAGCCAAACTGGTCAAAACGCTTGAAAAGGATCTTATGAAGGTAGACAAAACCGAGCTGGTCGATCTCTTTTAAAGGTCGATCGCATACGACTTGAGTGTTTCCAGATCGATCAGTTCAAGCATACGCGCATGTGTAGCATGTATGAAAATAGGCGGTGCCATACCGTCTTTGTGTGCCTGAACGAAACGCGGACCGCTTAGGCACCAGCTTTGACCGGGCTGAACACCTGCAAAGTTGAACGCCGGGTTGGGTGTGCTCAAGTCATTGCCGACTTTTTTGGAATATGCAAGGAACTCCTCTGTAGCATAGATGCATACCGCATGCACACCGGGATTGTTGGGCAGCGAGGTACAGGTACCGTCACGATAGAAACCGGTCAGCGGCTTAAGACTGCATGGCTCCAGCGGCTCACCAAGAACATTCTTCGCATTGGGATCTACTCTTCTCATCTCTTCTCCTTATTTGGCGGGCAGACAAAATAGCGCATATTGATCTCGCCTAGCTTCTCTCCCCAGCCGATATAGGCATTTCTGTGACCGCACTCGGCACAAAGATAGTTATCTTCAAAATAGTGTTTGAGTATCTTCTCCACACCGCTCTGCTCGGGTGCAACTACCACCCAGACAAATCCGATCTCTTTGAGCGAGGGGATCTCTTTGCTGCTTCGCATCAAGTCTCTCAGCTCCGATTCCATCTTGCAAACATCTGCACCCTCACCGTACTCCGAAATCTCTACCACCGCTTTAAAACCACCGTTATTGACTACTTTTTTCCACTTGTCGCCGGGGCGTTTAGGCCGGTAAGTATAGGTATCTGACTCGGCATCCACGACCAGCACAGATACCTGCTTGAACGCATCAGGCACTTCCTGTATCAGTCTCTTGAGCGTATCTGTATCATAGCTCTCATGAGAGTACCCCTGCAGATCGAGCATATCCTGCTCCTGCAGAGAGGATTCTGCCTGCGGTGTCATGCGCGCCTTGTGGTGTACCACCGCTACGGGAAATGCCGCTTTCCAGTGCAGGTGGCTGTCTGCGTCCACCGCTTCGATGAATTTCTCTTTATCAAAAGGCTGCACCTCATGCAGTACTTTTTCCAAATGTGCAATGATCTCCTGCATTTTTTACCTCGTATATTAAAACTCTATCTTAAAGATATACTGCAAACCCCCTTAAGAGACGGTATATCTGATAAAATTTATATTTGAGAGGCGCTACCAGTCGTTCTTGTGTCTCTTCACATACTCCAGTGCCGCTTCTCTATCGGAAAAAACACCGTCAAGTTGCAGTGCATACACCCTATCGAGTATCTCTTTAAATCGGGGGGACGGCTCCATACCCATCGCAATGAGATCCCGGCCTCTTATCATCGGCTCCAAAGGCTTTTCTTTGACATGAAGCACTTGCGCCTGTTCCATCAACCACCTGCCTGCAGGATAATAAAGAGTGAAGGGTGCATTGCCTTTTGTCATACAGGCTATCACCTCTTCTGCTTTATCCCTTCCTAGGTGATCTGCCGCAGCGACCCAAATGAGTTCTTCAATGTTCACTTTGGTTGCCAGACGGCGTATGGCTCCTGCTTTAGCTCCCTGAACATAGAACTGTGAAGGTTTGAGATGGTGTTCTACCAGAGGCAGTATGCTCTCAATGAAGTCATGTTCATTGGTAAGACGGTAGAGAAAAGTGCGGGTGGGCTCAATGCCGGCGGTTTCGTGGGAAATGGCACGAATTCGCGCTAAGCGCTGAGTGCTGAGCGCTGAGTGCTGAGAGGGTGCCCATAGAATCATCTCACCATTTTCCAACTCAATCGTTGTCGTCAACGGTTTGCCAAGGTCATGACACAACACAGCAAAGAGAAGCTTCAGATCCTCCCGCTCCCTACTCCCTGCTCCCTGTTCTCTAAGTAACATTGCCATGACATCCAGACTCAGCATCGTATGTACCCACACATCTCCCTCCGGATGCCATTTTACATCCTGAGGGCACCCTACAAGCGCGTGCAGTTCAGGAAAATAGCGCTTCACAATCTCCCATGAACGCATCAGCTCAAACCCGATAGAGGGCTTAGGGGACTTGAGCAGGAGCTTTTTCCACTCTTCGTAAACACGCTCTTTGGGCAGCTCTTCGAGCATCCCTTCAGCCACCATCTTTTTACAAAGAACGGCTGTCTCTTCGGCTACCTCGAAGCCAAAACGGGCTGCAAACTGTACCGCACGGTAGACCCGCAAAGGGTCTTCAATGAAAGTGTCATCATCAATATGCCGGAGTACTTTGTACTGAATATCCTGCAAACCGCCAAAGGGGTCAAGCATCTCCCCTGTAAGTATGTTATATCCCAGTGCATTGACCGTGAAATCACGCCGTTTTACCGCTTCTTTAAATGTCAGTGTGCCGTCAACAGCTACATCGAACCCGCGGTGTCCTTTTCCTGTTTTGGTCTCTTTGCGGGGGAAGGAGAAGTCAAACTCCTCCTCTTCTACCCTCAACTTTACAATGCCAAAGCTCTTGCCCACCTGATTGACACTGCCGTAAGCAGACAATACCGCTTCCAATGACTCCAAAGTATCGAGCCCATAGACTTCAATATCATAGTCCTTGACCGCCTGCCCCATCACCATGTCACGTACCGCACCACCTACCAGCATGGAATGTGCACCTTTGGCTTGCAACTCTTTGGCAATGGTCTGGAGTATGTCAGGCAGTTTCATTCTTTCTCTCATTTATGATATGATGCCACAAATCCTATAAGGAACAAACAATGGATTCTGAAGCGGCTCAGCGTATTGCAGCATGTAAAACCAAAGAAATGCCCTATCTCGACCTCTCCCGCTGTTCTCTTCAGAGCATTCCCCAAGAACTCGCCGAACTTGACTGGCTTCAAGCGCTTTCACTTTCACAGAACCAAATAGAAGATATCTCACTCCTGTCACAGCTGCCCCATCTGCACAAACTTTCGCTTTCCCATAACCGTATTGGCGACATCAGCGCATTGCGTACTTTAACAAAAATAAAATTTCTCTTTTTACACCATAATACTATCGACGATATTACACCCCTTGCCCAGATGAAAAGACTCAAAAAGCTGGTCGCTGACCATAACTGCATTGAGGACATCTCTCCGCTCATGCAACTGCCCGATCTTGTCTACCTCGACCTGCGGGAAAATCTGCTGCACACAGACACCCAGACGCTCAAAAAAATACTGCCGCAGCTTATGATCGCTTACGCATAAGAGGGTATAATACACCTAACATTCTGCCAAAGGAGAAACCGTGCTTACCAACGACTTTAGCAAAGCTATGCAGTTTCGTCATGCATGTAAACTGTTTGATGAAGAAAAGAAAATACCCGATGAGACCCTACATTATATCCTTGAGGTGGGGCGTACATCCCCCTCCTCTTTCGGGATGGAGCCGTGGAAGTTTCTCGTCATCAGAAACGATGATCTCAAAGCCAAATTGCAGCCGCTGTGCTGGAACCAGCCGCAAATCACCACATGCTCCGATCTGGTCATCATACTCGCCGCCATTGAGAGTGTCAGACCCCAAAGCGGCATACCGCAGAAACGCTTTGAGCGACGACCACTGCCGCCAGAGAAGATAGAGAGCTACATCAAGCTCTACGGCGAGTTTCTTGCCGACACCTTCTCAAGTGACGAAAAAACCTTCTGCTGGACAGCCCGTCAGACCTACATCGCACTTGCCAACATGATGACCGCTGCTGCTTATGAAAAAGTGGACTCCTGCCCCATCGAAGGGTTTGAAAAAGAAAAGGTCGAAACACTGCTTGGCATCGATACCCGGCAATATCAAGTTGCCGTGCTGGTTGCATTCGGCTACTGGGTCAATCCACAGAGTGAACAGCTCAGACTGCCCTTTGATGAAGTCGTCGAATTTGTAGATTGATGCCGTCTCTACCTATTCACCATGTGTTGCCCGAACTCAAAGAGACACTGCAACACCATAACCGTGTAGTACTTCAAGCCCCTCCGGGTGCGGGGAAAACTACTGCACTGCCCTTGGCGCTGCTTGATGCCCCATGGCTTGCAGGTAGGAAGATCATCATGCTTGAACCACGCCGTCTGGCTGTACGTACCTCTGCCTCACGTATGGCAGAAATGCTTGGGGAAAAAGTCGGAGAACGCATCGGCTATCAGGTCAAGATGGACTCCGTGCAGAGTGAGAAGACACAGATACTCATCGTCACCGAGGGTATCCTCACACGCAAACTCCAAAACGACCCCGCACTCGAAGATGTTGCACTCATCATCTTTGATGAGTTCCATGAGCGTTCACTCCATGCAGATCTCTCTTTGGCACTTGCACTGAAGTCACAGAGCCTTCTGCGTGAGGATCTCAAGCTGCTCATCATGTCCGCCACCCTCAACACCACCGCCCTGTGTGATATGCTGGATGCCCCGCTCATAGAGAGTCAGGGGCGCAGCTTTCCTGTAACACGACACTACCTCGATGCCAACACGCCACAGCCGACCAAAAAAGAGCTGCCGGGAGTTGTCTCCAAACACATACGCAAATGTTTGAAAGAGGATGAGGGAAACATACTGGTCTTCCTGCCAGGCATACGGGAGATCAAAGCCGTAGAGAAACTGCTCAATGCCGACAAACCCGATACGCTTCACATCTCCCCGCTCTACGGCAATCTCTCCAAAGAGGCACAACATCAGGCTATTGTTCCACCACCCGATGGACACCGGAAGGTGGTACTTGCCACCAATATTGCCCAAACCTCGCTTACCATCGAAGGGATCACAGTCGTTATCGATTCCGGACTGGAGAATGTCTCGGTCTTTAATCCGTTTTCAGGTATGAATACGCTTGAAACACGCTTCATTTCACAAGATGCCGCCACCCAAAGAGCAGGACGTGCAGGACGGCTACAGGAAGGGAAGGCCTACCACCTTTGGCACAAATCCCGCTTGCTTGCGCCGCATGATACACCGGAGATTCTTCAGGCAGACCTGACCCAACTGGTCTTGGAACTTGCTCTTTGGGGAACGGACGACATGAACACGCTGACCTGGATGGACACCCCTCCTCAGAGTGCCGTCACACATGCCAAAGCCCTGCTGCAACAGCTCGAAGCCATCGACGATAGAGGGCGTATTACCGATCAAGGCAGAGTCATGGCTTCATATCCTCTGCACCCTCGCCTTGCCCATATGATGCTACGCGCAAAAGCGATGGGTCTTGGCTATGAAGCCTCCCTGCTAGCATCACTGCTGACAGAGAAAGATATCTACCGGCAGCGTAATGACTCCGCCAATCTCAAAACACGGGTAGAGACCCTACATGCTGTTGCCAACGGGCATACTGTTAACACAAATACGGTCGATCTCAAGCAGTGCCGATACATCCTTGCCAATGCCAAACGGATCGAACCCACTCCCAAAGCCATACTCGATACCGAACTGCTTGGTGTGCTGCTCGCCTTTGCCTACCCCGAACGTATCGCCAAGCAACGGCACGATAACCGCGGCAGCTACCTGCTCTCCTCTGGCAAAGGAGCAATGCTCAGAGACGACACTCTTCTCTCACAGGCACGCTTCCTTGTCATTGCCGACCTCGATCTTAAGAGCAGACAGGCAAACATCTACAGAGCCATCGAGATCACACAGACACAGATAGAAAAATACCTGCCATACCTCATCGAGACTGCTGAAGTACTTGAGTGGAATGGGACAGAAGAGCGGGTGGAAGCCAGAGCCGTCACCCAACTGGGTACCATCGTACTCAAAGCCTCTATCCTCGAAAAAGCGGACAGTGAAGCCGTCACTGAGATGCTACTCGAAGAGATCGAAGCATTGGGTTTGCAGATGCTCCAATGGAACAAAGAGGCAATGGCACTCAAAGCCAGAGTACAATTCTTGCACCTGTATGGAGAAGAGATGCCCGATCTCTCGGACAAGTGGCTGCTGGAAAACATGGATATATGGCTCAAACCCTACATCGGGAGCTTCAGTTCTCTCAGGGAGTGCCGCGGACTCAATCTGCATACAGTCCTGCTGGGACTGCTCAGCTATGAACAGATGCAAACCCTCGACCGGCTCGCCCCGGAGAAACTGCAAGTCCCCTCAGGTTCCCGCATCACCATCGACTATAGCAACCCCAAGCAGCCTACCCTCTCGGTACGCCTGCAGGAGATGTTTGGCACGCAAAAGACCCCAACGGTACTGGGTGGCAAAGTCAAACTGATGCTCCACCTGCTCTCTCCCGCACACCGCCCCATGCAAGTGACACAGGATCTGCAAAGTTTTTGGGAAAATAGAGTTAAAGCGGGAAATCGGGTTGCTATTTTGCCTGTTTTTCCAAATAATCTAAGATCAATTTCTTCTTCATTTCAATGCCAATACCACGATGAATTTTCAGTAACATTTTTATAGGGGAAAAGAGTCCCCCATCTAAT
>JAJRRK010000174.1 GCA_024279555.1 Campylobacterales bacterium | reverse complement strand
GGACTGCCCTGCCGGTGAGTGTCATCTTAACCGGATCTTTGGGTATCATATCTGATGACTATATCCAAGCGAAGCCATGCGCTTGGACGAACTTTTGGCTGGTCGTGTGTAGCTTTGGGTGTTGAGCGAAGCACGACGAGAGCTATCAACACCGCCTAAGCATGTAGAGTCATAGTCCTAGCTGTTTCAGGACAGGGGTTCAATTCCCCTCACCTCCACCAAATTCCAAAAATCACACCACAACCCGTTCAATCTCTTTAGACAATGCCGTCATCACTTCATAACTGATCGTTCCTAACTGTTTGGCTGCATTTTGTGCATCATCGAAGATGCATACCTCTTCTTTGTCACTCTCCAATGCAATGAAATCCATTGAAACACGACCAAGCACAGGTAGCCCCTCGGCTGTGATAAAAGGAGCGAAGGTATTGCCGCGGCACCAGCCGTCACCGTAACCAAGATCGTAAGTGGAAACCGTCATCTCTTTTGGCGCGGTAAAATCGCCGCCGTACCCGATGCGCTGACCCGGCTTGAGTTTTCTGGTGGCAACCCTTTTTGCGGTCAGTCTCATAACCGGTTTAAGTACCGTTTTGTCAAATGTATCGGGAAGTTCACTATAGCCGTAAGCGCCGATGCCGACTCTAACCAGGTCTTCATCGAAGGTATGTGTACGCAGGATGGCAGCAGAGTTGTGAGAGTGGAAACGTACATGCTCAAAACCTGCCGACTTGACCGCTGCTTTGACCTCCTCGAACTGTTTCTTCTGCCAGAAGTACTCCGACCCCATCTCATCGGCAGCGCGAAAGTGGGTCATCACCCCCACCAATTTCAACCCCGCCTCTTCTATCATCTCCAAAGCCTTACCTATTTCCGCCATGGCAATACCGTTGCGGTGCATACCGGTATCAACCTTCAACTCCACCTGTGCACCCTGCTGTGCCTGACGGATGTCATCGAGGCTGTTGAGTGCAAACGAGCAGACCTCATCTGCTACTGCCCTGTCACCCAGCACGAGGATCGTACGAAAAAGCTCCCGTATTGTCGCTGCCTCCGCCCTGTTGCGTACCACCGCATGCACGATGCCAAAGTCTGATGCAAGATGTGCCATCTGCACCAACCCATGCCCATAGGCATTGTCCTTGAGCACGATGGCGATCTTCTCTTTTGAGCCTGTTTTCAGGGCGATTTGGTTAAGATTGTGGTAGAAATTGTCTTGGTTAATGATGATAGTTGCCATAAATGGGATTATACTCAAAAGGATTTAAAATGGATTGGCTGAGTGTTGTAAAGATCGTCGGTATGTTCCTGACGGTTGTCTTTATCGGATTTCTGCTCAAAGAGCTGATCAAAAGTGCCAGAGACAGCAAGAACGGCAAAGTCAGCGGAAAGTGTGAGTTGGATTGAAATTGCTTCAATCCGGTTAGTGAAGCGTTAAGAATGAAGAGTTCTGGTATGCTTTTCTAACGAAAAGCGTTTATTATGGGGAATAAAATGCACCAAAACAGTCCAAAAATAGAAGCATTGCAGCGCAATGCATACAAACACTCATCACTCATCACTCATCACTCATCACTCTCTTCTCATGAGGATCTCTCATGAGAAGAGTCCCTGCCGAGTGGGAGAAGCAGCGCTGTGTGCTGATGAGCTTCCCGCATGAAGAGACCGACTGGTACAACCCTGATGACCCCAAGTCGCTTGATGCCGCACTCTCACCTTTCATACGCATCGCACAGGCGATTGCCTACAAGGAGCCTGTTTACATCATCTGTAAAGAGAAAAAACGCATCTCCGATATGTTCTGCTCCACACATAATATGATCTTCTGGGAACTGCCCACAAACGATACCTGGATACGCGACTACGGGTACATCAGCATTGAAGAGGACGGAGAAAAGAGGCTGCTTGATTTTACCTTTGACGGCTGGGGCGGCAAATTTGACGCAGCACTTGACAACCGCGTCAATGAAGCGCTTTACAAAACAGGGCTGATGGGCACCACACCGCTTGAGCGTATCGATTTTGTACTTGAGGGCGGCTCCATCGAGAGTGACGGGGCGGGTACCATCTTGACAACCTCACAGTGCCTATGCAACCCCAACCGTAACGGCGGGTTGACAAAACAGGAAGCAGAAGCCAAGCTGCGTCAATACCTTGGTGCCACACGCGTACTCTGGCTCGACCACGGCTACCTTGCAGGAGACGATACCGACAGCCACATCGACACACTGGCGCGGTTTGTCAACCCCGAAACAATCGTCTATGTCAAGTGTGACGACACCCAAGATGAACATTATGCAGCGCTCAAAGCAATGGAGGCACAACTGCAAAGCTTCCGCACAAAAGAGGGCAAACCCTATACTCTTGTGCCACTGCCGATGTGTGAAGCCAAGTTTGACACCCAAGGCAACCGCCTGCCTGCCACCTATGCCAACTTCCTCATCACCAACGATGCGCTCATCTATCCGACATACAACGACCCACATGACAAGAGCGCAGGAGAGATATTTAAAACGCTCTTTCCTGACAAGGAGATCATTCCCGTCAACTGCCTCAAACTGATTGAGCAGGGAGGCAGTTTGCACTGCTCAACCATGCAAGTCACTTTTTAGGAGAAACCATGAAAACCGCACTGATCCAACACCGCTACTACGGCAGCAAAGCCAAAACCGTAGAGGTCACCGTCACCAAGATCGCCCAAGCTGCCAAAAACGGAGCAGCGCTTGTTGTATTGCAAGAGCTGCACCAAAGTGAGTACTTCTGCCAGTGTGAAGATACGAAGTTTTTCGACTATGCCGAAAGTTATAAAGAAGATGTAGCGTTTTGGAGCGGTATCGCCAAAGAACACGGTGTCGTACTGGTCACTTCTCTTTTTGAAAAACGCACGGCGGGCATCTACCACAATACTGCTGTGGTGTTTGAACAAGACGGAACCGTTGCGGGTCAGTACCGCAAAATGCACATTCCAGACGACCCCGGTTACTATGAGAAGTTCTACTTCACCCCCGGCGATACGGGCTTTGAACCCATCGACACCAGCGTGGGCAGGCTGGGCGTGCTGGTCTGCTGGGATCAGTGGTATCCCGAAGCGGCACGCATCATGGCGCTCAAGGGTGCAGAGGTGCTCATCTACCCCACTGCCATCGGTTACCTCGAATGCCCCACCGACCGTGTCGATGAGTTGTGTGAAAAGGAGAATACTCCTGAAGAGAAACAGAAAATGCGCGATGCGTGGATCAGTGTGCAGCGTGGGCATGCCGTCGCCAACGGTCTGCCGCTCATTGCCGTCAACCGTGTCGGCAGCGAAAAAGACCCTTCCGGCGTACTGGAGGGGATCTCTTTTTGGGGCAACAGTTTCGCAGTGGGACCGCAGGGAGAGTTCTTGGCACAGGCTGGTAAAGATGAGGAGACTCTCATTGTTGAACTTGATCTCAACGCCGGAGAGGAGGTACGCAAGATATGGCCATTTTTGCGTGACCGCCGCATTGAGAGTTATGGGTGTATACAAGAGAGGTTCTGTGACAAAAAAGCGTAACTTTTTCTCTCACCGCCTCTCTTTTTTTCTACCTTCTACTCTCTACTCTCTACCCACTGTTTCAAATCTGATATAATGCTGCTACATAATCTTTATAAAGGCATATTATGGCAACACGCAAAGAGATCATGGCACTTCCGCTGACCAATGTCGAAAAAGGCGCGCCCGTACATTTCAAGAACCCCCCTGCGGCATTTTTCGATGCCATCGGCGGTGAAGCAGGCATGAAAGAGCTGATGTACGATTTTTACGACAAGATCTACGAGAGCAAGATCGCCCACTTCTTTCCGCAGGATGAAGATGAGTTTGAAAAGGTCAAGGAGAAGAATACCAAATTCTTCGTGCAGATCTGCGGCGGTCCGAAGGTGTATGAGGACGAAAGCAAGGGGATGGAGTTGAATGAATACATGATCCGTATCCACGATGATTTCTCCATCAACGAGAACAACCGGATCGAATGGCTGGGTACCATGCGCGAAGCACTTGCCGACAAAGCACAGCACGTAGACATCGAACTCATCAGGGAGTTTTGGGACTATCTTGAAAAGTTCTCAAAACTCACTGTCAATACCTTTGCCGACGGCAGTACCTACTACGCTGCCTACCAGCAGGCGAAAGAGGATAAGTAAAAAAGCTTATCCGCTTCCTCTCTACATGGCATCCTGAATACCCCTCTATATTTTCACCATTTTTAATTGCTAATTTTTCATTCTTACGTTATGATATCGAAGAAAAAAATCCATGGAGAAAATCATGAGCGCTTTACAACGACTTCAAGAAAAGATCACACAACTCAAAATAGATCATGAAAAGATCAAACATGAAAACGAACAACTTAGAAATGAACTGCTGAACATTTCGGGCTCTCAAACAGAAAAGACCAGCAGATCGAGGCGTTGAGACGTGAACTCGACGAGAAAGATGCTGAGATAGAAAAGATCATCGCACAGGTAGAATCGTTACTGGCGTAACGAAAAAGAAGAGATCGATACCCAAAGGATCGAACAATGAAACACGTTGGACTGACCGTATGCGGCAACCGTTACGAGATCAAACTCGAAGATGACTTTGCCGATTTTGTCAACAAAGATCTGCAGGAAGCGGGGGTAAACCTGCACACAGACAACAAACCCGACAAACTGCTCAAAGCCTATCTGCGCCTCGCTAAACAGGCGACCAGCTACGAGCACGAGATAGAGACGCTCATAGAGACCTTGGACGGATTGTAGTTTTTGTGATATAATCAAAACAAGAAGGTGTGTACCATGGCATCGATAGATTATGATTCGTTTCAATACTATACATACGAGGACTACAAAACATGGGAAGATCGCTGGGAACTCATTGTGGGAGTACCTTACGCGATGTCCCCGGCTCCCTATCCTCTACATCAAAAAACAGTTGCACGCATCGGGAAAGAACTCGATGCAAATATACAGGGCTGCGAAGAAGAGAGTGTGAAGTCTATATCTCTCCGGTAGATTTGGAAAATAGACGAAAGTACGGTAGTACAACCAGATGTGGCACTCTTTTGTGAAAGAGTTGAAGGACAGTTCTTTTCAAAAACACCACCCATTGTCGTAGAAGTTCTCTCCAAAGCGACTGCACTCAAAGATGTCACTACCAAAAAAGAGCTTTACCAAAAGCAGGGCGTACTTTTTTACCTCATTGTCGAACCCAACACGGAAGTGGCGGACCTCTACAAGCTCACAGACGGAACGTATCGGCATATTGACAAATACACCAGAAGAGATATCTGTAAGTTCGATGTGCCCGAGGTATGCCAGACACAGATCAACCTCTCAAAGGTTTTTACTTCCTGAAACTTTTTAAAGTGGCTCAGGAGCAATACTCCCATCTTTAGAAGTGAACGCTTGAACCTCACCAAGTATTCGCATACAGCTCAAGTTTTTCCTGTTTTGAGCCAAACTGTGAAACTGTCCCTAAAGAGACATACTTCGATAAAGTCTTCACTTCCGTTTTAAATTTGAGTGATCTTCTGTATAAATTCTTCTGGGCTCATCAAATCTCTATCATATTCTATGGTATGATAGTCGCAGGAGATGCCTAACCCGTTCTCTTCACATTTTTTATGAATGCGACTTTGAAGAATCGAAGCTCCCGCAATGCCGGTAAACGGCAGAAGCAGTGCAAATGTATGACTGTCATACCGGCATACTATATCTCCTGATCGTACTGTATTGGCAAGCAAATCTCCAATAACATGCAATGCATTTTTGTCATCCGTATCGACCTTGACAAAAGTCAGTGAAAACGGATAGTCATGCCGTTTGGAACGGGCAAGTGCTTTGGGAAGTTCTACATCAAAGAAACGTTTGTTGTAGCGTCCGGTATCGTTATCATAGATGGTATGTTTGGCGATCTGCCTGTCGATGTAGAGACGCATCAGAAAGATCGCTATCAAAATACTTGCCATTGCCAGGAGAATGCTGATGTAGAAACTGTTCATGACACTGTTGTGCTTTAGATAGACCATTTTTTGCACAACCTGCGCAAACATATGCATTTGTTCTATACAATATTCTCTTTTTTCAGGGTCAATATGTTTTTTTTGAAGCGCTTTAGCGCATTTACGAAGCAAAGCATAATCTGTTCTCAAATCTTGACTTCCAACATAATATTTTGAAGAGGCGTTCTCCTTTACCCATACCGAAAGAAATTTCAAATGATTATCAACAGAATCTGAAGTAGTATCTGACGAGAGTGTACTGCTATAATATATAGCTTTGGCATCTTCCTCAAGAGTAGAGATAGTATGGTAGGTATAAAAAAAGCTTGCTGGTACGAACAGGATGACAAGATAAAGAAGTGAGGTAATGTTAAATAGTTTGTCTTTAAAGTTGTCCATTTTATGTGCCTTTTGCAAATATTATGTCAGTAAGAAACACGTGTGCCTTTGAAACGGTAGGTCTTGGCAAGATGGTCTCCAGCTTCGGCCACTCGCGCACAATAGTCTGCTCCACCAGGATTGAGAGAGACAATGAAGTCTATGCCATCATTCGCAAAATTGATGGTATAGCATTTTACTTCATCGCATACCGTCCCGTCTCCTGCAGCAATGTCTTCACCCCGTGCTGTGTAGAGTGTTCCCGCTTCCATAATGCAGTTAGACATTTTCTGTATATCTGCCGAGAGCTTGGCATCATCTCTTGTAGCTGCCAATTTTGGTAGTGCTGTAGCAGCAAGAATACCCAATATGACAATAACAAAGATCAATTCTATCATGGTAAAAGCATTTCTATTGTTTATAAACATAATAAAAATTTATCGAATTATTTTTTAAAATAGCTTAATTTTCCAACTTTAATTTTTATTTAAGCACTAAAGGTCTATTATTAGATAGGTCGATTATTGAATCGATACTAAAATTTTTATTAACAGGAGTTAATCATGAGACGCGGATTTACTATGATCGAATTGATCTTTGTTATCGTAATTATCGGAATTTTGGCAGCAGTTGCCATTCCAAAACTGGCAGCTACGAGAGATGATGCTAAGCTTTCAAAAGAAATTGCAAATGCCAAGACATGTGTGCAAGATGCAGGTGCATATTATACTGCACAGGGGAGTATGACTGGTTTTTCTTCACCAGCTTGTACAGCGGCAGCAGCAGGTACCACAGTAACAGCAACAGTAGGAACTGATGATGTTACTGTAGCTGGTTCTGGGATTAGTGAGCTAGATGGTACACATACATTTGGAGGTACAAGTGTTAGTTATACCAACTAACTAATTGCATGATCTTCCATAGAAGAGTATGGAAGATCATATTTATATCCCTTCCTTCAATTCTTCTATATTTATAAATTAATATTTATTTTACCTTATCCTGATATACTAAAAATATATAGAACAGCAGTTCATTATCAAACTAAAAGAGAGTCCAAGATGAACAAAGCATTCACAATGATAGAACTGGTATTTGTAATCGTAGTCATAGGTATACTTTCAGCAATTGCCATACCAAAATTTGCTGCCACAAGAGATGATGCTATCATTTCAAAGGCACGGGCAGAAGTGGCTGCGATGCGATCGGCCATAGCTACGGAACGGCAAAAACGCATATTGAAAGGAGATTTTACGGACATTACCGCTGCCGATGTACCAGGTCTTCTCGACTACGGTTTGAGTTCAGGATGGTCAGGGCTAACCTTTACAGCACCGGATGGTTCAACTTGTGCATTTTCTGTAACAGGGAACAAATTGGTAAAAGGTAGCTGTAGTGTTTCAGGGATGAGTGATCTTTAAAAATTACTTTAATAAGAACATCGGTACACCCTAAAGAAAAATATACAACCATTTTTGATACCCAAATCAAAAAGGAAGAAGACGAAGAAAAAGGGTGCTAAAAAACATAGCAAAAAGTAAAGATACTCTGATTGGTGCACTCTCTTTTTCAAAGTTTTGACAATAAAATGTTTTTCTGATACACTTAATATATGGGAAAAATAGATGAAGTGAAAGAGATACTCAATACGTTGAGAATATGGTTAAGTCTCACTATAGGATTGGTTGTCATTGTTGTGAGTGGACTCATAAAAAGATACGATGTGGGAAAAATTGATTGGATTTTTTATTCGGGTTCATTTCTTTTTCTTGTTTTGCTGTGTGTCGTATTGTTGGTTATTATTAAAATTTCAGATAAAACAAAAGAGATAAAGGATTTATAGTGGATGCAAGTATTGTTTTTGTGGTCGGTGCGGTTTTTACTGCAATAATTTTTGTATTTGGAACTTTTAAACTTTCTTCCGAATAGAACCGAGAATAGAGCCGAAGTTTGAAGGACAGATAGCAACGACAACCAAAAACCGTAACCATTTGTCTATACCCAATACATACTCAAGTAGGTCTCAGCTGCAATATCGGTACGATACCTTCTAAAGAAAAATATGCTACTATTTTTTATATCCAAACCAAAAAGGAAAAATATATTTAGAAAAATAGCTACATTGACACTGGCAGCAGGCATGACACTGACATTTGGTATGAGCGTAAAAGAACTCAATAAAGCCTCCAAAGAAGAGTTGGTACAGATAAAGGGCATTGGGGACAAGAAAGCCGACGCGATCATCAAGGCGAGAAAAAAGAGCAAGTTCAAAAGCTTTGAAGATGTTGAAAAGGTCAAGGGTGTCGGTCCTGCGCTTGTGAAGAACATCAAAAATGATGTGAAGGTGAAAGAGACGAAGAAAAAGAGTAAGCAGTAGTCAGGCTGTTTTTGCTTTCTTCAAGTCCATTTTTGCTATGCTTTGCGCATGCAAATACACCATAGAGCTAAAACATATCTTCGTATAATCTTTCATGACAGCATCTGTCCCTCCGCGTTGAAGCGCTGGTTCCGCTTTTGAGGAGGTAAATTGTGTATTACTATGAGGTAGCGCTCTTAAAATCGAGCGCCCCAGTACTGACCTATGCTTTCTCCGAAACAGTCGAAATTGGTACAGTTGTAGCAGTCCCGCTCAAATCGACGGAAAAACATGCTGTTGTTACTGCACAAGTGAAGCAGCCGGATTTTCAGACGGAGCTGATACTTTCTGTTTCAGACAAATTCTATACCGATGAACAGATGGCGATCGCCAAGTTCATTTCTGAATACTACTTCTCATCATTTTCCGAAGCGATATCGTTATTTTTGCCTTATCGTAGAGGTGCCCCTCGTGGGTACCCTTTGGATGAAGATAAAATACAAATACCTCTATTATCCCAAGGGCAGACACATAGGTCTGCCCCTACGTTATCTCCCTCACAGCAAAAAGCGTTTGAAGCCATTCTTCAAAAAGAGAAGTCCCTCCTTTTCGGTGTGACTGGTTCGGGTAAAACAGAGATATTCATTGCTTTGATGGCAAAGATGCTGGAAGAGGGGAAAACCTCCATTTTTCTGATGCCCGAAATTTCGTTGACCCCACAGATGGAAAAGCGTTTGAAAGTGTATTTCGGAGATGCTGTGGCGATGTGGCACTCCAAGATCACAAAGAAGAAGAAAGAGCAGATACTCGAAGGGATCAAAGAGGGGAAGGTGCGTATTGTCGCCGGGGCGAGGTCGGCGCTTTTCACCCCGCTGCCTGACCTGGGACTAATCATCGTCGATGAAGAGCATGATGACTCGTACAAGGCGATGACACGACCGCGTTACCATGCACGTGATGTCGCCGTTCTGATGGGGCAGAAATTGGGTGCCAGGGTGCTGCTGGCTTCGGCGACCCCCAGTCTCGGGAGTTACCATAAGTACGATGTGGTAAGGCTGGAGAAACCCTACATTCAGAATACCAAAGTGTACCGTTTCATCTCCGGTGACGGGATCACTGCGCCGATCATCTATGCGCTCAGAGAGCATTATGATGCAGGGGGACAATCGCTGCTGTTCCTGCCAACGCGAGGGAATTTCAAGTACCTTTACTGCCAAAACTGCGGGAAGACACATACCTGCCCTTACTGTTCGGTAGGGATGGCGCTGCACCGAAAACGCCGCCATCTCAAATGCCACTACTGCAACTTCACCGAAGCCATCGTCGATACCTGTACGCACTGCGGGCACACGCCGCTGAGCAGTGAGCGCATCGGGACGCAGGAGGCCATCGAGATCATCACCGAGACCATCGAAGGGATCACGGTGGAGCAGTTCGACAGTGACAGCATCACCACGCCCACCAAACTCAAAAAAGCACTCGAACGCTTTGCCAAAGGAGAGAGCCGGGTGCTGCTGGGTACGCAGATGCTTTCCAAGGGGCATGACTATGCAGACATTACCCTGAGTGTCATTATGGGGCTGGACCACGTTATGGGTGTGGCGGATTACCGTGCAAGGGAGCGTGCGATGGCGCTTTTTGTGCAGATCGCCGGGCGAAGCGGACGTGCGAAGAAGGCGGAAGTAGTGGTGCAGACGGCCGATCCGGGATTTTTTGAATCATTCATCGGCAATTACGAAGGGTTCATCAAAGAAGAGCTGATCTTTCGGGAAATGGCGGAGTATCCGCCCTTTGTTTCACTCGCACGCATCCTCATTTCCCATAAAGAGGAAGCCAAAGCAGGGAAGATCACACTCGATACCGTGACAAGACTCAAAGAGTTCGAAGAGGTGGAGATAGTGGGACACGGCAAGGCTCCGGTGGAACGTATCGCCAACAAATACCGCTTCCAGATACTGCTAAGAGCGAAGAACAGGGTCCCTTTGCTCAAAGCGTTGCACAGTGTGGACTGTCGGGAGATAGAGATCGATATGGACCCGGTTGAATTTTCGTGAGAAGGTATGAAAAATAATATGCTATAATCTCTTTTATGAAATTGAGTATACATGCCAAAGATGTAATGGGCAATAGAAATATCCCTGAAAAATGGGTCTATTGTGTACTGAACGATCCCTCTTTGATCATTGAAATAAAAGAGGATGAAGTACACTATTATGGCATGATAGAAACATATGACAACCGCTGTTTGAAAGTTGTGGTCAATCCGTTGAAAGCGCTGGTGGTCACAACATATTTTGATAGAAAGATGCAAAAAAAGGGTTGCAAATGACAATAAAATATGATGAAGAAACAGATGCTATTTATGTGGTACTCTCTACCGATGAAGTGGTTGAGAGTGAGGAGACTTCGAAAGATGTTATTGTAGACTACAACAAAAATAATGAAGTGGTGGCGATTGAAATCTTGAATGTGAAAGAGAACAGCCATACCATCGACCTGCCTTTTGTGTTGAAAAGTGCATAAAAAAACAAATAAATAAAATCGGACAAAACATATAATAGCCCCTATTCTCAGAAAAATTATTAGGAAATCATGAAAGAACGTATTCAAACCAAAAAAATATTTGTCGGCAACGTCGCTGTAGGCGGTGATGCGCCTATCTCTGTGCAGTCAATGACCTACTCCGATACACATAATGTTGCCGAAACGGTGGAGCAGATCAACCGGCTGCATTTTGCAGGGGCGGATATGGTACGGGTGGCAGTGCCGGAGATGGAGGATGCGCTGGCACTTAAGGCGATCAAAGAGCAGATCTCGCTGCCACTCATTGCCGACATCCACTTTAACTATAAACTGGCACTCGAAGCGGCAAAGTGGGTAGACTGCATCCGTTTCAACCCGGGGAATATCGGAGAGAAAGGGCGCATCAAAGAGATCGTCAAAGCGTGTCAGGAGCGCAACCTGCCCATCCGTGTAGGCGTGAATGCAGGATCGTTGGAGAAAGAGTTCGAGGATCGCTACGGCGCGACGGCAGAGGGTATGGTCGCCTCTGCGGAGTACAACATCAAATTCCTTGAAGACCTCGGCTTTACCGACATCAAAGTCTCGCTCAAGGCTTCCGATGTGGACAGAACGGTCGAAGCCTACCGCATGCTGCGTCCTAAAAACAACTACCCGTTCCATCTTGGGGTGACCGAGGCGGGGACAATCTTCCATGCGACGGTGAAGTCCGCTATCGGGCTGGGAGCACTGCTGCTTGAGGGCATCGGCGATACGCTGCGTGTCTCTATCACGGGAGAACTTGAAGAGGAGATCAAGGTCGGCAAAGCCATCCTCAAGGACAGCGGACGGGTGCAGGAGGGGCTCAACATCATCTCCTGCCCCACCTGCGGACGCATCGAAGCCGATCTGGTTTCTGCTGTTGCCGAAGTCGAGAAGCGGACAGCCCACATCAAAACCCCAATGGATGTCTCGGTTATGGGTTGTGTGGTCAACGCCATCGGAGAAGCCAAACACGCCGATGTCGCCATTGCCTACGGCAAAGGAGCAGGACTAATCATGGTCAAAGGCGAAGTGGTCGCAAGACTGCCTGAAGATCAGCTTGTAGATCGGTTTGTGCAAGAAGTCGAGAAGTTCGCCGAGGAGAACGCGTAGATGGAAAACATGTACAACCTCAACATTGAACGTGCTGTACTCTCGGCAATCATCTTCGACCCGGATACCTATGAAGATATCGCCTCCAAGCTCAACCCGCATGACTTCTATCTGCCGTTTCATCAGCATGTCTTTACCGCCATGGAGGATCTCAGCAGAGAAGAGAAGCCCATAGACGAGGAGTTCCTCAAAAGTAAACTACAAAGCATGGGCAAGTTCGACGAGGTGGCGATGCTCGACCTGCTCTCTGCCAATCCCATCTCTAATACCGCAGCCTATTTACAGGAGATCAAAGCAAAATCTGCAAAACGGGCTTTAGCCACATTGGCGACCGAGATCAAGAAAGTGACCATCGAAGATGATCTCCCGGTCGAAGATGTGATGAACCTTGTAGAGAAGAAACTCTATGAGATCACACAGAACGATGCGAGTGCGGATTTCCGTGAATCCAAGGAGATTACGCTTGCAATGATGGAGGAGATCAACCGCCTCAAGGCACTGGGCAACTCCAAGCTCATCGGTACCGATACGGGTTTTAAAAACCTCAACGACAAAACTTCCGGTTTCGGTAAGGGGGATCTGGTCATCATTGCTGCAAGACCGGCGATGGGGAAAACTGCCCTGGTACTCAATATGGCGCTCAAGGCCATCGAGCGTGATGAGGGCGTGGCATTCTTCTCGCTAGAGATGCCCGCAGAACAGCTGATGCTCAGACTGCTTTCCGCCAAGACCTCCATACCGCTTCAGCAGCTGCGTGTAGGCGATCTGCGTGATGAGCAGTGGCAGCAGCTTTCTGCTGCGACCGATGAACTCTCCCGTAAAAAACTCTTTGTCGATGACGGTGGATATGCGACGATTCATCATGTACGCTCCAAGCTGCGTAAGCTCAAGACCCAGCATCCGGAGATCTCGATGGCGATCATCGACTACCTTCAGTTGATGAGCGGTGAAGGACGGGAAGGCAGACAGCAGGAGATCTCGGAGATCTCAAGGGGGCTCAAGCAACTTGCCCGTGAACTGCAGATCCCTATTTTGGCACTTTCGCAGCTCAACCGTGGGCTGGAAAGTCGGGACAACAAACGCCCGATGCTCTCGGATCTGCGGGAATCTGGAGCCATCGAGCAGGATGCGGATATCATTCTCTTCGTCTACCGTGGCGTGGTCTACAAGATCAACGAGATGAAAGAGAAGCTGGAGAAAGCAAAAACAGACGGCAATGCCGACAAGGTTCGCGAGTATCAGGACAAATATGACGCACTGCTTCGCAACAATGAAGAAGAGACCGAACTCATCATTGGAAAGCAGCGTAACGGGCCGACAGGTACGGTTGATCTGATCTTCCAAAAACGTTACACTCGTTTTGTCGATGCGTCGCACTCTCCGGCGTTTGAAGTGGTTTATGAAGAGGGGGATATTCCTGCTAACACCGGCAATATCGAGCTGCCGCCGATTTAGCATGTAAAGGGTAGCAGGCAGCGGGTAGAATATTGTGGAGAAACCGAAGCTTTTTGAGGAGAGAAGGGAGTTTTTCTGGACACTCGTTTTGCTTCTCTTTTTTCTTCTCCTGCGGCTGGGTTGGGAGTATCATAACTACCGGGAATTCATCTCCAAACCCTTTTATTTTACCGAGGCTTCGGTACGCAATGCCTATGAGAAACATAAGGCACACTCTCGCTATCAGGTGCTTAAACTCCACAGTGACGAGGGGCAGACGTTTTATACTACGACTCACCGCAAAGCAAACCTTTTGGGAAAGCGGCTCAGGGTACAGCTTTTTCCTGATGAGCGTATCGGGTTTTGGGATTATCTTGGAACCTTTTATGTCAAAAGCCGCATTAAGCAAATCACCAATCAGCCCAATACACTTTCCCATACACTCCAGTATGCTATTATAAAACAGCATACTGCAGAGTCGATGCAGCAGTTTTACAATGCCATCTTTTTTGCTACACCGTTGTCCAAAACACTTCGCGAGAAGATCGCACTGCTTGGGGTGAGTCATCTGGTCGCGCTCAGCGGTTTTCATCTTGGGATCTTGTGGGGGTTGATTTACGGCGTGCTGTGGCTCCTGTATAAGCCGTTGCAGCAACGTTATTTCCCGTACCGATTTGCCCTGATCGACATCGGGTTGGCGGCACTGGTGATCATAGGGGTATATGTCTGGTTCGTCGGTGCGCCGCCTTCTTTGCTCCGTGCCTTTGCGATGTTGAGTGTGGGGTGGTTGCTTCTGGTAGCCGGGGTGCAGATACTCAACTTCGAATTTCTCTTCTTTGTGTTGGCACTGCTTGTAGTGCTGGTACCTTCACTGCTGGTCTCTTTGGGATTTTGGTTCTCCGTAGCGGGTGTGTTTTACATCTATCTGCTGCTGCACCATTTTGAGGGATGGTCAAAGTGGCATATTACACTTTGGATCATTCCTCTGGGGATTTTCGTATTGATGCTGCCTGTGGTGCATACGTTCTTTCCCGTTACAAGCTCCTATCAGCTGCTCTCTCCTCTTCTTTCACTGCTTTTTATTCCCTTTTATCCTCTGGCAATGCTGTTGCATCTCATAGGGTATGGCGATCTCTTCGACAATACACTGCAGGGACTTTTTATGCTGCCCAAAGAGGGGACGGAACACCTGCTGCTCCGGTGGCTTACGGCTGCATACATCGGTTTGTCGTTTGCTGCGATCAGGAGCCGTAAACTCTTTTATCTGCTGTTGTTATTGGCAGCCGGATATGCACTCTACCTCTTTGTGTGATCATATCTTGTCGATCTTCACACCCTTATGCAACAGATAGCAAAACCGCAGTCCATGCAGGAAGATCGCCCAGGAGATATATATCCAAAGCAGAAAAAAGAGAACAGTGCTGATACTGCCGTAAACGGAAGTATAAGTCTTGTTGTGCATCACATAAAAGACAAAACCGCTTTTGGAAAGATACCAGATGAGTGATGCAATGAAAGAGCTGGTCAACGCCGCACGCTTTTTGATGCGGATCCTCGCAGAGAGCTGATAGGTAATGTAGAACGCCATCCAGACGATG
>JAJRRK010000173.1 GCA_024279555.1 Campylobacterales bacterium | reverse complement strand
CTTGGGCGTGCCCAAAAAGGCAAGACAGAAGTACTCTATTTCAAAAAAGAGGAGAAAGGTGCCTCTACCGAAAGTCTGCTGGGCGAGATGATAGCCAAGTGGATCGCTTCGATGTCTTTTGGCAAGATGATGCGCTGGGGGAAGAGGCATGATGAGTTCATCCGTCCTGTACGCTGGCTTCAGGTACGTTTGGGAGAGACATCCGTACCTGTAACGCTTTTTGGTGTGCCAAGCGGCACGCACACTTTTGTACACCGTATGGTCAGTTACGATGCAGTAGAGGTTCCTTCCATTGACAGGTACGAGAAGATTCTGGAGGAGGGGGCAGTGATGCTTGAGCCTTTTGCCCGGGAATCGTTGATCCTTGAGCAGTTCGATAGGCTTGAAGAGGAACACGGTATTGTCATAGAAAGAGATAAAGCTCTGCTGGCGGAAGTGGTTGCCATTACCGAGAACCCCAAGGCACTGGTAGGGAACTTCGATGCAATGTTCCTCGAACTGCCGCCTGAAGTGATCATTACCTCCATGAAAGAGCATCAGCGCTACTTCCCTGTCTTTGAAAAGGGTAAGATTTCCAACAAGTTTGTGGTGGTCTCCAACGCCTATACCGATGACTACTCCAAGGTGATCGCAGGGAACGAACGGGTACTTAAACCGCGTCTTGCCGACGCGCTTTTCTTCTACAAGCATGACCTCAAAAAGGGGCTTTCCACTGATGGGCTTGAAAAGGTGCAGTTCATCGACGGGCTGGGTACACTGGCTGACAAGATCAAACGCGAAAAACACATTGCGCTTAGACTTCTGGCACTCTACATGGACAAACTCGAAGCGGCTACGGGTAAAGAGGCGGGCGAGTTGGAGAAGCTGATGGACAGAGCGGTAGAACTTGCCAAAGCAGACTTGATGAGTGAGATGGTCTATGAGTTCACCGAGCTTCAGGGGCTCATGGGGTACTACTATGCCAAGGCACTGGGTGAAGACCCACTGGTCTATAGTGCCATCAAAGAGCAGTATATGCCTGTGGGTGAGGGGGCGCAACTGCCAAGTTCGCTCTTTTCTGCCATTGTGGCAATGAGCATCAAGCTCGATACACTGCTGGGACTCTTCTCTGTGGGTAAGATCCCGACCGGCTCCAAAGACCCCTTTGCACTTCGTCGTGCGGTCAACGGGATCGTGCGCATCGTCACCGACAACGACATTCCGTTTCATATCGACGATATGATCGCACTGCTCAAGGGAGAGTATGCCGCGTTCGATACCGAGGTGCTCAAAGCCTTCATCATCGAGCGTATCAACAAGTCGCTCGATGCCAATCCGTCTGTGATTGCGGCAGTATTGGCTTCAGGGGAGAGGGACATCAACGAGATCGCCAAAAAGGTGGCTGCGCTCAATGAGATTGTCGCAGACGAAGCCTTCAAGGAGCAGTTTGCGACATTCAAACGGGTGGCGAACATCTCTAAAGATGTCGATCTGGATGGAAACCTAAGCATTGATGTCACTCTCTTTAAAGAAGATGCCGAAGTGAGTCTGTACGATGCCTATCAGAAGGTATTGCACAGTGACTATCCTGACTACAAAAGTAAGCTTGAAGCGCTCTTTGGGCTCAAAAGAGAGCTTGACAGATACTTTGATGATGTACTGGTCAATGCAGAGGAGGAAGATCTCAAACGAAACAGGCTGCATATGATCGGGTCGATCTACAAGACCTTTAGAGATATTGCGGATATTAAAGAGATTACGGTTTAGTGTCTTCTCACTAAACCATAAATTTTATGTTGTGTTAGAGGTTATTCCTACTTTTTTTAGAAAAAAGTAGGCGCTCGGAGGAAGTGCCCTTGGGGTGCAAAAAAGCGTCATTTTTCAATTGGGCGGACGATGTTCCGTCGCCTTGCTTCGCAAATATGGGCGACTACACATCTGCACAAAAAGTGAAAAATGACAAATAAAAAAGTACTTACCAAATGTCCCAAATCTACGATACTATTATTATTGGAGCCGGTATAGCGGGATGCTGTGCGGCGTATGCATTACAGCAGAAAGGGCAGAAGGTACTACTGGTTGACCGTAGCGGTATGGCGGCAACGGGCGGCAGCGGGGCGGCGGGGGCGTTTGTCTCTCCCAAGATCGGCAAGGGCGGGCCGTTGCAGCAGTTGACCAATGAAGCCTTTGTCTATGCCAAAGATTTTTACCGTGAACACTTCCCCGACTATTTTCATCAGACCGGCGTGATACGAATTCCCAAAGATGACGAAGATGCCGAAAAGTTCAAGATATATGAAGCCTACAACGACATGGACTACCAATGGGTAGATGCCGAGGCACTTCATAAACTCGGGATCAAAGAGCAACACGCATCGTTTCTGTTCAAAGAGGCCGGTGTTTGCGATGCACCCGAACTCTGCAATGCCATTGCGCAACAAGTTTCTTTCCAGCAGTTTGATGTTAAGCATCTCACTTATGATGGTACGAAGTGGCATCTCCTCAACACTCATCACTCAACGCTCAGCGCTCATAACATCGTGCTCTCTACCGGCTACCAAAATGACTTGTTCGATATGCGCTACATGGGCGTACGCGGTACATGGGGTAGCAGGGGTGACTACAAAAGCACACTATTGCTTGATGTGAGTATGCACAAAAAGATCTCCGTCTCCGCCAACATCAACGGCATCATCAAACTGGGGGCGACACACGTCAAAGCCAAAGAGCCCTGTATGATCTGCGACGGAGAGCCGTTGCGTACGCTCGAAGAGCAGGCGGCACAAATGGTCGACAGTTCCGACTTTATACTCAAAGAGACCTTTTGCGGGATGCGTGCGGGAAGCAAGGACTATTTCCCATTGGTGGGGAGAGTGATTGATGTTCCCTATATGTTTGATCAGCATCCCAACATTACCCGTGGTGCCAAGCCTACGCTAAAGCATTTGAAAAACATCTATATTTTAAATGGTGTTGGAGGACGCGGTTTTGTCTTTGCCCCGCTGATGGCAAAGTGGCTCTCAAGCTTGATCGTAGAAGGAAAAGAGATGGATAAACGGGTCGATCCGGATCGGTTGTTCCTTAAATGGGCAAGGAAATTAAAAATGAGTAATGAGTAATGAGTAATGAGTAATGAAAAATGTCGGTATGTTTTTCTTCGAAAAACTGTTATCTAAATAAAGGCATTGCGTAGGAATGCAAACTATAATTCCTAATTTCTAATTTCTAATTTCTCACTCACATTCCACGGTTCCCACTGCGGTATTTCGGAGATATGCGGAAATCCGTCAAGAATCTCCTGTGGCTGGAATTTGGGTTTGTAGGCGAAGGCTTTACAGCCGTCTACCCAGTAGCCCAGATAGATGTAGGGCAGTTCGAGGATCTGTGCTAGTTTGATCTGATAGAGTAGCGAATAGGTACCCAAAGAGAGATGCCCGTAGTCAGGGTCGTAGTAGAAGTAAATAGCGCTGATGCCGTCATCGAGTATGTCGATCAGGTCGACACCTACCAGTTTCCCATCCACCACATAAAGTACTTCTTTACCGAAATCATGCGCCCCGTCTACGAAGTTTTCATGATATTCCCGCTGGGAGATACTGCGGTGTGACCAGCCATCTTTTTCATGTTTGTAGGCGTGGTACCTGTTGTACAGGTCAATATGGGTTTGGGTAAGGGTGGGTTTTTGGACGATAATCTGTGTGGTTTTGTTTTTGCGCATCACTTTTCGCTGTGATTTGCTAAAGGCATAGTTTGTTGCATCGATACGGACGCTTTTGCATTCGTTACAACCATTGCAGGTGGGATGAAAAAAGTATTTGCCAAACCGCCGCCACCCTCTGGCAATGACAGCCGTTGCAAAGGTTTTGGATGCGTTTTGCACATATTTGTAGTACATTCGTACCGACCGTCCGGGAAGATAGGCGCAGTCATAATCAAGCATACTGAAGTCTGTCGATGGCGGATTGAGCAGATCTATTTGGCGTTCTTCATTCATAACCGCGATTATACTCAAACTATTGTAAAATTCATAGAGTTTTGACTTTGGGAGTATGTGTGTTTCTCTATCAGCCGACATCGGGATACTGTTATAACAGTGATTCCATTTTTTTGTATGACTTTATTGCGCAGTTTAAACCCAAAGGCAAATTGCTTGATGTCGGATGCGGTGTGGGGATCATCTCGCTGCTGCTGACACGCGATTTCAAGACGGAAACACACATCATCGACAAGCAGCAGAAGATGCTTAACTATGCTGTACACAACTTTGCGCTCAACAGTTTGAAAGCAACACCCTATCTGGGGGACTTTACGGCATTACAGAGTGAGGAACGCTTCGATTTCATTGTCTCCAATCCGCCCTTTTACGACCCGAGGGTAACGCAGAGCGAAGACACGCACTTAAACATCGCACGGTATGCGCATCATTTACCCATAGAGCAGTTCATACGGCGGGTTAAGACCTTTTTGCGTCCCAAAGGGTGGTTCATCTTCTGCTACGATGCCAAGCAGATCGACCTGTTGATGCACTGTTTGAAAGAGCACGGTATCAACCCCGAAAAGGTGCGCTTTGTCCATTCCAAGATAGAGAGAGAATCCAAGCTGGTCATGATCGCGGCACGCAACAACTCCAAGTCGATGACGCAGGTGCTGCCGCCGCTGGTAGTCTTTGATGAACAGAGCAACTATCTGCCTGAAGCAGCAAGAGCGTTTGAGAGAGCACAAACCCACAGTATCAAGGGCGACTTTGACATGTAGGGTCGATTTATCGACCGTGATATACGATATATTTTGGTCGGTGAACCGACCCTGCACGGATATGTAGAATAGATAGGGAAAAAGAGGATATATGGAACAAACATTGATTGAAAAAGAGGGCTACAGCTTCAAGTTCGATCCCTCCGCCTGTGAAGCGTGCGGCGGGCACTGCTGTACGGGAGAGAGTGGTTACATCTGGGCAAAGTATGAGGAGATCGTCAATATGGCGGCATTCGTTAACCTTTCGGTGGAAGAATTTGCTACAATGTATCTAAAGAAAGTGAAGCACCGCTATTCACTGGTCGAAAAGCAGCTTGCACCCGACAACTTCGCCTGCATCTTTTTTGATGAGACGAAGCAACGGTGCAGCATCTACCCTGTGCGGCCTCTGCAGTGCCGTACCTTTCCCTTCTGGGAACAGTTCAAACAAGATGAAGATGAGGTAAGAAAAGAGTGTCCCGGTATCGTATGATCTTGGCAGCATTGGCTGCCTTTACCCTTGGTAGCAGTACTGTGTTGTATGCCAAAGAACTGCCGATGATCAGTGAAGATGAGCTGATCATAAGAGGATTGCTCTACACTGAGTACAGGGCGTATGAGAACAGCCGGCAGGTTTTTGGAAAACTGTATGATATGACGGGAGAGAAAGAGTACCTTTTCCGTGAAATGGCTTCATCACTGCTGGGCAGGACACATATTTCCGAAAGTATCAAGCGTCTCAAAGCATATGACAAAACACATCCGGATATGCTTGATGTCAAGCGGTTGCTTATCCCTCTTTATTTGACTAATCAACAGGTCAAAGAGGCCAAAGATGAAGCGGCATGTCTTGTGGAGCGTTCAAACAAGGCATCCGACCTCGATCTTGCCGCGAACCCTTATCTCTATTCGGGTGAGTTCAAGAAGGCATTGGCACTGCTTCAACGCGCCTATGAGAAGAGCAATAACGAAGATGTTCTGTTGCGTATCGCTACGATCATGGATGAATATACCGGACAGCGCAGGCGTGCCATACAGCTTTTGGAAACACACCGACGGCTCAATATTGTTACAAGCAATGATGTTTACTTCAGACTTTTGGCACTTTATGTTAAAGAGAATGATGTTGACGGTGTTCTGAGTATCTATCAG
>JAJRRK010000172.1 GCA_024279555.1 Campylobacterales bacterium | reverse complement strand
GCAGAGGTGAGCGTCATGGTGATCTTGCATTCGGTCTGCTTGCTGGTAGGGTTCTTCCAGCAGTCGACATCATAGACGAGTCCGAGATTGTAAATATCAACGGGTAGTTCCGGGTCGTAAATGGTCTTGAGCTGCTCGATGACTTTCTCTTTCATCTCTCCGTCCTCTTCGGCATTCTCCGGTTTGTGGCACTGCTGCTCTGTCCGGTCGAAACGGCTCTCCACACCGCCTACAGGGTTGCCGGCACCACTACCGAACTTCGCTTCCCACGCTGCCATCTCTTCAGCATTGGAGGGGATGTCGTCAAATTGAATATCGTTTGGGTCTTTCATGGCAATCCTTATTTCTCGTTCTCTTTACACTGCTGCGCATAGGCGTACACCTTCTTGATGAAGGCTTCAAGGCTCTGCTGGCGCACGGGAGAAAGCAGCTCCACAATGCCCAGTTCACCCAGCCGCTGTGGGTCGAAGGCAAGTACCTCGTCCACTTCTTTGTCGCTGAAGATGTCAAGCAGCAGGGTAAGCATGCCTTTTGCCATCTCGGAGGTGCCTTCTCCCCGCAGAATAAGCTTGCCGTCTTTGCATTCGCCTACTAGCCACGCGGGCGAGGCGCAGCCGACGATGAAGGTATCGTCATTTTTCTCTTCTTCTGGGAGGGTGGTGTGTTTTTTGCCAAGGTCGAAGATGTACTCCATCTTCTCGTTGGGGGTCATGAAGAGGTCAAAGTCCTCTTTGTATTTCTGTAGTGTCTCTTCAATGGTCATGCCATATCCTTTTCGCCCGCATAGAAGGCCTCTTCAAATGTTGTTTTGATAACCTCTTGCTGACGGCTGTCTTTGATCTGCTCGATGAGCGTATTGGCAAAGGCGATCACAAGCATCTTTCTTGCTTCGGTCTCGCTGATGCCGCGTGAACGCAGGTAGAAGAGCTGCTTCTCATCAAGCTGTCCTGTGGTTGAACCATGGCTTGCCTCAAGCTCGTCTATGTAGATCTCCAGCTGCGGCTTGGCGGCCATATAGGCTCTCTCATGCAGCAGGATCGCTTTGGAGTTCTGATGCGCTTTGGTCCACTTGGCACTGTTCTCAACCTTGATGAGTGCATCGAAGATCCCGCGGGAGGTACCGTCAAGGATATTTTTCGCCTCCTGGTTCGAGGTAGAGTGCTCTCCCTTGTGGATGATCTTGCTTACCGTACCGCGCTGTGCCTCACCGTTGAGGTAGAGCAGATGTCCCGCATCGATGTGTGCGTAACGGTCGAGATCGGCCTTGATCAGCTGTAGTCCCATGCCCGCACCCATGTCGAAGCTTTTGATGACGGCATTGGCACGCTGCTCAAGCTGCAGACGGTGCGAGGTGATCATAGCATACCCCTCCGCCTCCATCTTCTGGTTCTTGAGAATACGCAGGGTGCTGTCCGGGGCTACGAAAGTGTCATAACCGTAAAGGACTAAAGCGTCCTTGACTCCCTCGTCATGAAAACTCTCAAAGAGTGTTGCGTGACGGTTTGCCTGATTGATCAATACGATGCGGTAGGCAATGAGCGCACCGCTTTGAGTATAGTGGTGTTCGATCTCCACATCGGTATCGCCGTCGAGGTCTATTTTGATTACATGTGGGCTGAGCAGGTGCCCCAAATAGTACATGGGGTCAAAATGTGTCATGTCCATCGCCTGACACTGCTCGTAGTAGACACGCATGCCGTGCGGCGCATGGGTGACAATGCCGTCTACGATGACGATCTTTTCCGCCTCTTCGATGGGTTTGGGAACATAGGTGAGGGTACGGTACGCTTTGTCCAGCAGTTTCTCTACCTGAAAATAGCGGTACTCTTCGCTCTTCTTGTTCGGCAGTCCGATCTGCATAAATCGTTCGAGTGCCACAGCCTTTTCATCGGCGCCAAGCAGCGCGGCCGCTTCGGGGAGGGTTTTGTTTTTGAGTTCGCTCAGTCTCATTACGCTTCCTCGACGATGCTCTCGTACCCGTGCTCTTCAAGTTGTGCGACCAGCTCAGGTCCGGCGGTCTTGATGATGCGGCCGTCTTTGAGTACATGGATGTAGTCGGGCTTGATATAGTCCAAAATACGGCTGTAGTGGGTAATGACCAGGAAGCTTCGTTTGCCGTCCTTCATCAGGTTGATCCCCTCCGATACCGCTCTGAGGGCATCGATGTCAAGTCCCGAGTCTATCTCGTCAAGGATGATCACATCCGGCTCGAGTATGAGCATCTGCAGGATCTCGTTTCGTTTTTTCTCCCCGCCGGAGAAGCCCTCATTGAGTGATCGGCTGATCATGTCGGCTTTCATACCGAGCATTTCGAGATACTTTTTCATCTCTCGCAGGAACTCTGCGGCATTGAGCTCCTCTTTCCCCTCATGTTTACGCTTGGCATTGAGTGCGGTTCGCAGAAAATAGGCATTGTTCACACCGGGGATCTCCACAGGGTGTTGGAAACTGAGAAAAATACCTTCAAGCGCCCGTTCTTCAGGCTCCATGTCCAAAATGCTCTTGCCCTTGTAGAGAATCTCTCCCTCGGTCACCTCCACATCGTAATGTCCCACGATGGTCTTGCTCAGTGTCGATTTACCCGCACCGTTGGGTCCCATAATGGCATGTACTTTTCCCGGTTCCAGATCGAGGTTGAGTCCCTTGAGGATCTCCTTTTCTCCGATCTTTGCGTGAATATCTTTAATTTCCAAAACTTTACTCATCCTACACTTCCTTCCAATGTTAATTCCAATAGTGCTTTTGCTTCGACCGCATACTCCATAGGGAGCTGGTTGAAGACATCTTTACAAAAACCGTGTACGATCATACTGACCGCACTCTCTTCATCTATGCCGCGCTGACGCAGATAGAACAGCTGTTCGTCGCTGATCTTGCTCGTGGTCGCCTCATGCTCCACCTGTCCTTGTGTATCTTTGCTCTCAAGGTAGGGGAATGTGTGTGCCCCGCACTGATCGCCAATGAGCAACGAGTCACATTCACTGTAGTTTCTCGCTCCTGTGGCATTGGCGCCTATCTTGACCAGTCCGCGGTAGGTGTTCTGCCCCTTCATTGCCGAGATACCCTTGGAGATGATGGTCGAACTGGTGTTCTTGCCAAGGTGGATCATCTTCGTACCTGTATCCGCCTGCTGTGCCAGTGTGGTGACTGCAACGGAGTAGAACTCTCCGACACTGTTGTCACCTTTGAGGATACAGCTTGGGTACTTCCATGTGATGGAGGAACCGGTCTCCACCTGTGTCCAACTGATCTTGGCATTCTCACCCTCACAGAGCCCGCGTTTGGTCACGAAGTTGTAGATGCCTCCTTTGCCTTCCTCGTCACCGGGATACCAGTTCTGGATGGTGGAGTATTTGATCTCCGCATCTTTCATGGCGACCAGTTCGACGACGGCGGCATGCAGCTGATTCTCGTCACGCATCGGCGCGGAACACCCTTCGTTGTAACTGACATAGCTGCCTTCATCGGCAACAATGAGTGTACGCTCGAACTGTCCGGTATTGAGTGCATTGATGCGGAAATAGGTACTCAACTCCATCGGACAGCGTACCCCTTTGGGAATGTAGACGAAAGTCCCGTCGGTAAAAACTGCAGAGTTGAGCGCAGCGAAAAAGTTGTCCGTCATGGGTACGACGGAGAACATATACTTTTTGATGAGCTCGGGATAGTCGCGGATTGCCTCTGAAATGGAGCAGAAGATCACGCCGTACTTCTGGAGCTCCTCCTGATAGGTCGTTTTGACCGAAACAGAGTCAACAACCGCATCGACAGCGACCTTCACCCCCGCAAGCTGCTTCTGTTCTTCAAGCGGTATGCCGAGTTTTTCATAGGCGGCAAGGATCTTGGGATCGACCTCATCGAGGCTTTCAGGTCCGTCTGTCTTGGGCGCTGCATAGTAGGAGATGGACTGGTAGTCCACCGGCTCATAGGTGACATGTCCCCATGTGGGCTCGGTCATCTGTTCCCACTTCTTGAGCGCCTTGAGACGCAGCTCGAGCATCCACTCGGGCTCCTCTTTTTTCTTCGATATGAATTTAATGGTATCTTCGTTCAGTCCGGGCGGTACCACATCGGTTTCGATATCGATCTCGAAACCGAGTGCATACTCACCCGAAACGGCTTTGTTTATCTCTTCTTGTGCCATGGGTTTTCCTAATTCGGAGTTATTTTGTATTATTTATAGCATAAAAAGGTTTTGGGGTCAAGTGATGTAGATCAAGTTTTACAGAAAATGGCTATAAAAAGAGAGGAGTGGGAGGTTAAAAGAGACCTATATAGTCTCCATTCTTCTTTTCCAATACTCTATCCATACCTTGCGCAACTGTTCTTTTGAGGCACACCTGTACTGTCTGGGTAGGTTGCGTCGGAGTTTCTGGTAACAGTTCGATGTAAGTCCCTGGTTCTTCATGATCTTGTCAAAACCATTGGCACCCTGCTGGTGACAGCCGTAGACGGTAAAGGCATTGATATCGTAACCTTTCTGTTTGAGGGCAAAGATATTGTCTGCAAGTATGGCACGGTAGATCCTGTCCTGATTTTTGGGCTTCTTCCACTCGCTGTATCGGATACCCAGCTTTTTGGTATAGTGTCTGGCTGTTCTGGGCATGATCTGATAGCGTCCGTAGGCACCTGACTTCTTGTTGAGTGCATGATAATTCCCGGTACACGACTCGACCTTCACGATCTTCTTGGTGATCACATGCATGGGTTCAGGCTCTTTGTCAAAGGCACATCCCTGAAAGAAGAGGGCAAAGCCTGCCGTGATGAAACCGGTGGTGATACGTCTGCGCATGATCCGCTCCTTTAATGATGTCTATATTCCTATATTATAGTACAAATTGGGGAGAATGGGGTAGTCATACAGTCATATTTTTTTGTTTGAAAATGGCTATATGGGACAGATAAAAGTTAAAAGGATGTATCGTTTGGGAAAATGATGGTGGAGCGGGAGACGGGACTCGAACCCGCGACCCTCAGCTTGGAAGGCTGACGCTCTAGCCAACTGAGCTACTCCCGCATGGAGTAATCGTCTATGGTACAGACTGGCTTGCAACCGATTGGTTACGAGTGGAATTATAGCAGGAAAAGCTAAAAACTACGCTGTTCAATACAGGTTTTATTCAGGGCAAAGAGAAAATTTTGTATTGGCAAAAAATTGTGATAGAATGGAATAAGAAGTCGAGGAGATGTGTAATGTTCAGATCGAAGATCCTGAGAAAGTTTCTTATTGCAATGCTGGTGTTGGTGGCGGGTTATCTTTCTGTGATCTTACTTGTTGCGCTTCCAAGGGTCGATACGGTGATCAAATCACTGGAAGAAAAGAATGCCAAAGAGGTTTTGGAAAAGGTTGTATTGTTGACTGAACATGCGGGGAAAAATCTTGAGAGTTTTCGTCAGACATCGCTTCTGCGGCATAAGAAGGAAATGAAAAATATTGTCGATGTTGTCCACTCGATGCTCAAAGAGACCTATAGGGAGTCGTACATTGTACCGGAGCGACGTGAAGCTTTGAAACAGGACATACTGGAGAAGCTGCGTCATATCCGTTATGGAGGGAACAACTATCTTTTTGTGTTGGATTACAATGCTACGATGCTCTCCCATCCATATATTACGGCAGGAAAAGACATGAGCCGCATCGCAGACATGCATGGCAAGCTCATTGCACATTCTATTGTGAACGTGGCGAGAGAGAAAGGCGAAGGATATACCAGCTACTGGTGGATGAAAGATAATGATGACAAGACCCCCTATGAGAAATTGACCTACAGCCGGAATTGTCCAATGTGGAAAATGGTCATCGCTACCGGTGTGTATATTGATGATATCCAAAAAGAGGTAGCACGTAGAAAAAAGGAACTGTTCCAGAAGTTGAGAGATATTATGGAAAAGACCAAAATAGGAAAAACAGGATATATCTATATCTTTGATGAAGACAAAATGATCATTCATCCCAACAGCAATATCGACGGTATGAATTTCAAAACACTACCCAATCCGGGGAGGGGTACTTTTATCTATGATGACTTGGTCAAGGCTGCGAAAGGCACCGGTGTTCTGCGTTACAAATGGGACAAACCTGATGACAAAGGACATTATGTCTATGAGAAAATATCCTGGGTGCGCTATGTTCCGTCACTGAAGCTGTATGCTGCTTCTTCTGTCTATATAGATGAACTGGAAGAAGAATCACGCAGAGTATACGGGCAGATGATCTATCTGACGTTCTTCGTATTGATTATTTCACTGATCCTGGGAATATGGTATCTTTACAGGCAGTTAAGACCGATACACCAGCTTTCCGATACGGCACAGGAGATCGCAGACGGTAACTATGCAATACGGGCTGATGTCAGCAGTGATGACGAAGTTGGTCTACTTGCAAATAATTTCAACAGAATGGTCGACAGGCTTGAAGAGCAGATCGTCACACTTGACAG
>JAJRRK010000171.1 GCA_024279555.1 Campylobacterales bacterium | reverse complement strand
TCGACCGCTTTTTGTGTAATATCAAGTTTCTCCCCATCGAAGTAGAGTGTTTTGGCAACCATATCGAGTGTGTATTTTCCAAAAACCAGTTTTTCCTGTCTTGACTGACGACGCAACAGTGCCTGTATGCGCAACAGCAGTTCGTCCAGATCGACCGGCTTGCGCATATAATCGTCCGCACCCTTGGTGAACCCTTCTCTGAGTGAAGCTTTGTCTTCACGGGAGGTTAAAAAGATCGTCGGAGTCACATCCCCGCTCTGACGCAATTTTTCCAGCAGATCAAATCCGTTCTCGTAAGGAAGATTGACATCGAACAGGTAGAGGTCGTATGTATGATTGTAACTTAGCTCCAGCGCCGTGTAGGGATCCAGCGCCGTATGCACCTCAAAGCCCTCCTCTTCGAGAAAATCCTCGAGGGTCTCATTGAAAAGCCGGTCATCTTCGAGGAGGAGCACTCTAGCGGACATTACATATACATCCCGCCGTTGACCTTCAACGTTTCACCCGTAATGTAGGAGGCATGGTCAGAGAGCAGGAAAGCGACCGCTTCAGCAACCTCTCTTGGCTCTCCAAAGCGTCCCATCGGAATCTTCGCCGTAAACGCCTCTTTGACCTCATCTTTAAGTACATCGGTCATCTCTGTGGCAATGAATCCCGGTGTCACTGTATTGTAGCGGATACCCGAACTGGCTGCTTCAATAGCGAAACTTTTGGTCATCGCGATCGTCCCGCCCTTGCTCGCCGAATAGTTTGTCTGCCCGGCATTGCCTGTCTCACCGACGATGGATGCGATGTTCACAACAGAACCGAAACGCTTCTTTCTCATCACTTTGAGCGCCTCACGGCATCCGATGAAAGTAGAAGTCAAATTGGCGTTGATCACCTCCATGAACTGCTCTGTTTTCATACGCATTGCCAAACCGTCCTTGGTAATCCCTGCATTGTTGACCAGATAGCTCAGTTCACCGTCGCTTTCAATAATAGTTTTGATCGCCGCAATGAACGCCGCTTCATCACTGACATCAAAGCCGATGGTCTCCGCTTTGCCGCCGGCTGCTTCTATCTCCGCCTTGACCGCATCCGCTTCGGCCTCACCGCTGCGGTAGTTTACCCATACCTTCAAGCCCATCTCTGCCAGTGTTTTGGCGATCTGCGCTCCGATCCCTCTGCTTGCCCCTGTGACCAATACATTGTTTCCTGTGAATTTCATCTGTTTCCTTTTTTCTTTATTTTATGTATATTGTGAGAGTGTTTTGTGGCAAGCCGACAAGTATTTTCCCCAATCCGCAGGGATCTTGCGTTCGAGATACACCGGAGGTTTGTCACAAAACACTCCCCTCTACAACACAATTAGCACTTGAACAACCGCTCTTTGATATCCTCAAATATTTTGTAATCCTCTTCGCTGATCGTGTCGGAGTAGATGATGTGGTTAAGCTGTTCAAGCAGGTGATACTTCGATATCTTGTCATCGCACAACGCCTGATTGATGATGTCGATATGCTTGTCAAGATCGTAATCTTTCTGAACGATCTCGCGAAGAAACGCCTCCGCCTCTTCATGCGAACAGTTAAAATTCTGCCCCATGATCTCACAGAAAAGCGGCACTTCCTTTTCAATGTCCCGGTTGTCCACTTTGATGATATGCGCCAGCAGGGTCCCTACCGACTCTTTAATTTTTTTTTCCATTTTGATACCCTTAGATATACTGTATAAATCTGTTTTGGCAAGCCTTTGGCATTAAGTGCGACAAACGATGCACTCAACCCGAAGGGCGCTTGCATTTGCATCGTGTCGGAGCGCTTGATGCCAAAGGCGCTTTTGCACAAAAGATTCCATAATCATCATTGTACCAAAATCTATTTCAACTACCAAAACCGAATTGGCATACAAGGAGATTCCGGGTCAAGCCCGGAATGACAGGAGAAACCACCGATTAGCCGATAAGTGGTTCATCCATCTCTTCGGGGATCTCAAGCCCCATCAGCTTCAAAACTGTCGGTGCGACATTGTTAAGCCCGCCGCCCTCTTTTACCTTCTCTACGCCCTCGGCGACGATATAGCACCAGACATCCCCTACCGTATGGTTGGTCAGCACATGGCCTTGCCCGTCACACATCTCTTCGCAGTTGCCGTGGTCTGAGGTCAGCACGATCGCATAGCCCTCTTCCTTGGCTTTTGATATGATCTTCCCCAGCTCCGTATCGACTGCCTGTACTGCTTGTTTGGCTGCTTCATAATTACCGGTATGCCCTACCATGTCCCCGTTGGCGAAGTTGACCACGATGAAGTCGTACGCCTCATCCATCGCCTTGCGTACCGCTTCACCCACTTCAGGTGCGCTCATTTCCGGTTTGACATCGTACGTCTTCACATCGGGGCTGGGGATGAGCACGCGGCTCTCACCCACCATCGGCTCCTCGATACCCCCGTTGAAGAAGAAGGTCACATGAGCATATTTCTCCGTCTCTGCCGTATGTAGTTGGCGCAGTCCTGCCCTGCTGATCACCTCAGCCAGTGTATTCTCCGGCGCCTTTTTGGGAAAGAGTACCGGGTAAGGGAAAGAGGCATCGTACTGTGTCATGGTCGCAATATGCAGCGGAATATACTTCCGCTCAAAGGCATCGAAGTCGGGGTCACCCAGTGCAGTAGTGATCTCACGCACCCTGTCGGCACGGAAATTGGTTACAATGACCGCATCGCCCTCTTTCATCCCTTCATACCCTGCGAACGCAACCGGTTCGATGAACTCATCGGTCTCGTTCTTCGCATAGCTTGCTTCCACATACTCGATCGGACCCAGATCGGTCTTCGGTGTCGCTTCGGCAATGGCACGGTATCCTTTTTCCACGCGCTCCCAGCGGTTGTCCCGATCCATCGTGTAGAAGCGTCCCCCGAGTGTCGCGATCTGTATATCCTCGTCACAGATCGCTTCGAGCTGCTCGATGTAGGTCTTGGCAGAGGTAGGGCTCACATCACGCCCGTCGGTAATGAGATGCAAGAAAACCTTTTTACCTCTTGCTTTTGCCAATTTGGCAAACCCGATGGTATGTGCAATATGCGAATGCACCCCGCCGTCACTGAGCAGTCCGATCAGGTGCACTCGGTCACTGCTTTCAAGCACCCTCTTCAGCACTTCATTCTGCTCAATGCTGCCGTCTTCAAGTGCCAGCGAAATCTTGACAAGATCCTGATAGAGCACACGCCCTGCTCCGATGGTCATGTGTCCCACTTCGGAGTTCCCCATCTGACCTTCCGGTAAGCCTACGCTCAATCCATAGGTAGATATCAGTGCTTTGGGAACATGCTCCAAGGCATCATAAGTCGGTTTCTGCGCATCTTTGAAAGCGTTGCAGGCACTCTCCGGTTTGTAACCAATGCCGTCGGTAATAATCAGTAGTGTCTTTTGTACATCCATTATATATGCTCTTTATCTTTTTTAGTGAAATCATAGTAAAATAACCTTTTTTAAACCTAAATGGAAAGTAATCACAGATGCTATATACACTCTCACAGCTTTTTGACATCAACCTCTTCGGATATATCTCCGTACGTGCCGGCTTCGCCTTCATGATCGCATTTGCTTTCACCCTGCTTTTAATGCCCCGATACTTGAGATGGGCAGCCGCACGCAATGCCAACCAGCCCATCAGCAAATTCGTCAAAGCACACGAGAGCAAAGGGCACACTCCCACGATGGGCGGTGCTGTTTTCCTTGTGGGAACACTCATTGCTGCTTTTTTTACCGTCAACCTTGCCAATCCCTATATTTGGGGCGGGCTCATCACCCTGGTTGGTTTCGGTGCGGTCGGGCTCAAAGACGATCTTGGCAAAGTACTCTCCGGTGACAACCTTGAAGGACTGAGTCCCAAAGGGAAGATGGCACTGCAGGCACTCATTGCCGCTGCCGCGACCGGACTGTTGCTCTTTGCAGGTTTCCCGACCGAGTTCTACATTCCGTTTCTCAAAACCCCTCTTTTTGATATGGGTTGGTTTGCCATTCCTTTTTGGGTACTTATCTTCCTTGCCACGACCAATGCTGTCAATCTTACCGACGGTCTGGACGGACTGGCAACGGTTCCCTCCATCATCGCGCTTTTTACTCTGGGGATCATCGTCTATGTCACAGGGCATGCCATCTTTTCCAATTATCTGCTCATCCCCAACATCAAAGGGGTGGGAGAAGTGATGATCCTCGCTGCCGCACTTGGCGGCGGGCTTATGGGTTTTTTGTGGTACAACTGCTACCCCGCCGAACTCTTCATGGGGGACACGGGATCTCTCGCCATCGGCGGCTTCCTCGCCTATCTTGCCATTTTAGGCAAAAGTGAGGTGCTTTTGGTACTCATTGGACTGATCTTTGTCATCGAAACCGTTTCGGTCATCCTGCAGGTTGCCAGCTTCAAACTACGCGGCAAACGCATCTTCCTCATGGCACCCATCCACCACCACTTCGAACTCAAAGGCTGGGCGGAGAACAAGATCATCATCCGCTTCTGGATGATCGCCTTTATCGCCAATATGCTGGCACTCATCTCATTCAAATTCCGTTAGAAAATGAGTAATGAGCAATGAGCAATGAGCAACCGAGCAGAACCGACCCTTTAAGCGAATTGAGTTTCTCTTTTGCTTTGCGTATTGTGAAACTCTGTAAATATCTCCAATCTAACCATAAAGAGCATATTCTTTCCAAGCAGGTTTTGAGAAGTGGTACTGCTGTGGGTGCACTTATTGCGGAAGCCAAATATGCGCAATCCAAAGCTGATTTTCTTAACAAACTGATGATTGCACTCAAAGAAGCCAATGAAACTAAATACTGGATCAATCTTTTATATCATTCAGAGTATTTGAATGACAAAATGTATCAAAGTATCACTCCGGAGATAGACAGCCTACTCAAACTTCTTGTGGCAAGCACCAAAACAACCAAAAAGGCAAAACCATAATGCAAAATATCCCCTTCAGTTACTCATCACTCATCACTCATCACTCATTCAAAAAACGGAGTTTTTCATGAAACCCACCCTCTTCGGCTACGGACTCACTACCAAAGCCATTGCACATAAACTCGGCGGTGGCTGTACCTTCTTCGATGACAACTGTAAAGAGACCTATACTGACGAGAGAGGCAACACCATCAGACCATCATCGGAATTCAACCCCGAAGAGAGCCAGCTCGAAGTCACCACCCCAAGCCTCCCGCCAAAGCACCCCCTCATTCAAAAAGCCAAGCACCTCATGAGTGAATACGACTTCTTTTTAGGGAGCAGGGAGCAGGGAGCAGGGAGCAATCCCATGAGAGTATCGCAAAGCAATACCCACAATCACTCCTACCTCCTACCTCCTACCTCCTACCTATCCAAACCGTTCACAATTTGGATAAGCGGCACCAACGGTAAGACCACCACAACTCAAATGCTTACACATCTTTTAAAAAAACGCGGTGCGGTCAGTGGTGGGAACATCGGTACGCCTCTTGCAGACCTGCCCAAAGAGGCGCCTATCTGGGTGCTGGAGACAAGCTCTTTTACACTTCATCACACCAAGAGTGCTTCACCCGACATCTATCTGCTGCTACCGATCACACCCGACCATCTCGACTGGCACGGTACGCCAGAAGCTTACGAAGCAGACAAACTAAGACCTTTGCTGACCATGCGGGAAGGAGAGTTGGCACTGGTACCCAAAGGGCTCAACCTTCCCAAGACCAACGCCTTCATCATCGAGTATGATAGCAATGAATTTCTCTGTGACTACTTTAGGCTTGATGCTTCAAAACTGAACTACAAAGGCGCATTCTTGCAGGATGCCCTGCTCTCGCTTGCCATCACCCGTGTACTTTTTGATGAAACAGACTATGACCTGCTCAACCGGTTCACCCGTGATGCCCACCGGCAGGAGGAGCTCACAGACAATAAAGGAAGGCTCTGGGTCAACGACTCCAAGGCAACCAATCTCGATGCGACCATACAGGCTGTCAAAGGCTACGGTGACCGACATATCGATCTGATATTGGGAGGGGACGACAAGGGTGTCGACCTTACCCCACTCTTTGCATTGCTGCAAACCATAAATGTTACCGTGTATAGCATCGGTACCAACAGCAAAAAGCTCAAAGCACTGGCAGAGCAATTCAATGTACCCCTTCAGGAAGCAGGCACCCTGAAAACTGCCGTCTCGCAGATAGACAAGGTACTTACAAAAGAGAGTGTTGCCCTCCTCTCCCCGGCTGCAGCCAGCTTCGACCAGTTCAACTCCTACAAACATAGAGGAGAGACATTCATTGATCTCGTCAAAAAACTGTAAATGAAGCAGGAACCGCGATGTCAATCCCGGAAAAAATACTTAACCTGCAAAAAACCACCAATTTTCCAATCCAAGCATCATTTATAAATAATCTTTAAGCTTACATAGCTATAATTTCAGTCGCTTCAACACAGCAGTGGCTCCGTAGCTCAGTTGGTAGAGCAATGGATTGAAAATCCATGTGTCGGCGGTTCGATTCCGTCCGGCGCCACCACTTATTTAAACTTATAAATCATTTACAATATATTCCATATTATTAATAGCCTTGGAACTGAATTCAACCTTAAAAATCTATTTAAAACTTGATTTACATCAAGAATATTAACATTTTGTTAACAGTTTGTTTATTTTTATTGACATTTCATTTTTATTTTTGTTATGATTTCCTTATCATTTACATAAGGAGAATAAAAAATGAAAAAGACACTTCTACTTTCAGTTGCAGCTTCTGCAATGCTGATGGCGGGTGGAGACATTGCTCCAGTCGTCGAAACAGAGGCGCCGGCACCGGCAGAATTCCTGATCTTCAACAACATCTATGCTAAAGGTGAGATCAGACCGAGATATGAAGGTGTTGACGACAAAGCCAATCTTGCAGACAAAGCTGACGCGTTTACCAATAGGCTTACACTGGGTATTGGTGCTGACTTTATGCAAATCGATGGTCTTTCCGTTTATTTGGAAGGCACCAATGTTATGGGAAGCGGTGACTTCTACTCAACTGGTAGAGATGATAATAATCTTGGTCTCTATGATACAGTTGTAGATCCTGATCAGACGCGTATTACACAAGCCTATCTTGATTACAAATTCGGTGATACACTCATTAGAGCAGGTCGACAGGGTGTAAATCTTGATAACCAAAGATTTGTAGGTACGGTCAACTGGAGACAGATGCCTCAAACCTATGATGCTGCTGCAATCATTAATAATTCTGTAGAAAACCTTGATCTTCTTGCTGCCTATATTTGGCGCGTCAACACGGTCAAAGAGCTTGACTTTGATACCAACTCTGTCATTCTGCATGCCGCATACCACTTTATGCCTGAGTTGACTGTCACTGCCTATGACTATATCATCGAAGATTTTGCTGATACTTATGGTATTGCAGCAACCGGAAATATTGGAATGGATTTTGGGAAACTCAATTATCGTCTTGAGTACGCACATCAAGATGATCCGACAAATGGTACGGGCAGTGCTGATGCAGACTACTACAATATACAAGCTGGTCTTAATATCAGTGGTTTCCTCGTAGGTGCACAATATGAAGTACTAGGTGCTGGTAATAATGGCAATGGTGCTTTTTATACCCCTCTTGCAACACTACATGCACATAATGGTTGGGCAGATGTCTTCCTTGCAGCTACTCCAGTTGATGGTCTTGTAGACCTAAACGGTATGATCGGCTATAAGGCAGATGGTTTTGGTGTGCTTAAAGCAATTTATCATGATTTCTCCTCCGATAGGGGGAGTACAGACTATGGTACAGAATGGGATGTCGTTTATCAAAATAAAATCCCCGGTGTTAAAGGCTTAAGCGGTCTTATCAAAGGTGCTTGGTTCAGTGATGACAACTGGAGAGGCGGAGATAAAAGTGTGATTTGGGCAATGCTCGACTACAAATTCAGTACAAAGTAAACCCGTCTGACAACTCCTCTTTGAGGAGCTGTCACCTCATTACATCTTTTCACCCTCTCTTTTTTCAATATATGCTATACTTTCACCAATCAAACACCCCACTCTAACGGATAGCCATGTCAAAAAAACTACACCTCGTCAGCCTCGGCTGTACCAAAAACCTCGTCGATTCCGAAGTAATGCTCGGGCGGCTCAAAGAGTATGAGATCACCGATGACAACACCGATGCCGATGTGATCATCGTCAATACCTGCGGTTTCATCGATGCCGCCAAAGAGGAGAGTATCAACACCGTGCTGGGTCTACACGATGCACGCAAAAAAGACTCCGTGCTTGTCATGGCGGGGTGTCTGAGCGAACGCTACAAAGAGGAGCTGATGCGTGAACTCCCCGAGATCGACATCTTCACCGGTGTGGGCGACTATGAGAAAATCGACGCACTCATCGCAAAAAAGCAGAGCACCTTCAGCCCAGAGGTCTATCTGGCAACAGAGGAGAGTGGCAGGGTGATCACAGGCTCGACCTACCATGCCTATATCAAGATCGCCGAAGGATGCAACCAGCAGTGCAGCTTTTGTGCCATTCCAAGCTTCAAAGGCAAGCTCCATTCACGATCGCTCGAATCGATCGTCAAAGAGGTACGCATGCTTGCAGACGAAGGCTTCTATGATTTCTCCTTCATCTCTCAGGACAGCTCCAGTTACGGACGCGACATGGGTCTCAAAGACGGACTGCGAGACTTAATCAAAGCAGTCGAAGCGATCGAAGGGGTACGCAGTGCTCGCATACTCTACCTCTACCCCTCCACCACTTCGTTTGAACTCATTGATGACATCGCCGACTCCACAGTCTTCCAAACCTACTATGACATGCCTATCCAGCACATTGACGACCGTGTGCTCAAAACGATGAAACGCGGTTTTGGCGAGAAGCAGACCATCGCCCTGCTTGAACATATGAGAAGCAAACCCGATGCATTTCTGCGCACCTCAGTCATCGCCGGTCACCCCGGTGAGAGCGAAGAGAGCTTTGAAAAACTCTGCCGCTTCATGGAAAATTTCGGTTTTGACCGTTTCAACACCTTCGCCTACTCCAACGAGGAGAGCACCACCGCCTACGAGATGGAGCAGATACCGCAGGAGATCATCGAAGAACGCGCTGTCATTTTAGGTGAGATCGCCGAAGCATCCACCATCGGCTCACTTGAAAAGATGGTAGGCAAAGAGATCGAACTGATCATCGACGGTGAAAGCGATGAGCACGAATTTCTCCTCTCGGCAAGACCGCTTCAGTGGGCAGTCGATATCGATGGTGAGATCCTCATCAACGACACCAATGACTTGAAAGTAACCTACGGGAAGGTCTATAGAGCCAAAGTGACGGAACTTGTGGGTTCTCAACTCTTGGCAACACTTATTAGTGAGGAAGTAGGAAGTAGGAGGGAGGAGTGAAGGAGAGTATTCTTTTGTCAAAAAGCTTATCATTTGCCTTGCGATGCATCAAACTTTCACGTTACCTTCAAAAAGAACAAAAAGAGTATATTCTATCAAAGCAGATTGTACGCAGTGGCACAGCCATTGGTGCAGCTATCAGGGAAGCGCAGTATGCACAATCCAAAGCTGATTTCCTACACAAATTAACTATAGCATTAAAAGAAGCCAATGAAACAAAGTATTGGCTGCAGCTCTTGGTTCTGTCAGAATATATCAGTGAAAAAATGTACCAAAGTATCGAACCTGAAGCAGAAGAGCTTCTAAAACTTCTTATCACAAGTACAAAAACTGTAAAAAACAATGCCTAATCCACTCCTACTTCCTACCTCCTACCTCCTACCTGAAAAAAAGAATCTCTTAGCATTTTCTGCCGGTATCGACTCCTCCGCTCTCTTTTTTCTGCTCATTGAAAACCATATCCCGTTCGATATTGCCATTGTCGATTACAACATCAGAACACAAAGCAAACAAGAGGTGACACATGCACAAGCATTGGCAAATAAGTACAATCTTGCCTGCCATACTGTTCAAGCCCCCAAATTTGAAACACATTTCGAAGCCAATGCCCGAAAGTTTCGCTACAATTTTTTTGAAGCACTCATCCAAGAGCACCATTACGATAATCTGCTAACCGCGCATCAACTCAACGACCAGCTTGAGTGGATGTTGATGCGTTTGAGTAAAGGAGCAGGACTTTCTGAACTCATCGGGTTTAAAACGGTGAGCGAACGGAAGAACTATACACTTGTACGGCCGCTGCTGCCATACAGTAAATCCGAACTGCTTACCTACCTTGAAGAGCATGGACACCCTTACTTTGTCGATGAAAGCAATAGCGATGAAAGTTTTGAGCGTAACTACTTCCGCAAACACTTCTCCGATGCGCTCATAGAAAAGTACCATGAAGGAATCAAACGAAGTTTCGACTATCTGCACCGTGACAAAACACTGCTTAAAGAGGGATTTGAAACCTGCTTCGAAGCCAAAGAACTTCGGATCATCAAGTTAAACGATCTGCGCTATAAAAGCAGGGCTGCCGACATAACACTCAAACAGCTTGGCTATCTGCTCTCTGCCCCACAGCGACAAGAGATTGAAACAAAAGAGAGTCTGGTCATCGGCGGCAAATGGGCGGTTGAGATGCAAGACAACCTGCTCTACATTGCCCCCTACCTTCAGGTTGATATGCCCAAAACATTTAAAGAACTGTGCCGCATCCATAAAATCCCGCCAAAAATACGCCCCTATCTCTTTGAAGAAAATATTGCCCCCTCCAATATCCCATAGGGTCGGTTTACCGACCCTACGAAATTATATCTTCGGTTCTCTCTTCGCAAGCGGGTGCGCCTTCATGTACTCCTGCATCTTCTTGACACTTCCAAGCTTGGTATAGACCTGTGTGGTCGCCATGGTCTCGTGACCTAGCAGTTCGCTCACATCGGCGATGCGTGCACCGTGGTTGAGCAGATGGGTGGCAAAGGAGTGGCGTAGTTGGTGCGGGGTGGCTTTGATGCCGGAGGCTTTGAAGAGTTTAGTGAGCCTGTAGCGCAGCTGGGCGCTGTTCATCGGAACATTCCCTTTTTCAAACAGATAGGTTTTGGGATGTCTGTTCTCCACATATAGTGTGATCAGCGTTTGCAGTTGCGGCAGTAACGGCAGTTGGCGTACTTTGTTGCCTTTTCCGTGTATTTCGACCCAGCCGCTGCGTATATTTGCAAGCTTCAAACTGCTCAGCTCCGAAATACGCAGCCCCAACCCGTACAACATCAAGACCAGAAGCTTCTCTTCTATGGTCGCTCTCTCCAGCACCTCGTCAATATACTGCTCCTCGATGGGTTTGGGGAGACTTTGGGGGATTTTGATGGATTCATCCGAGATCACCTTGACATTGAGATGGCATTGGTCTTCCATGTATTTGACCAGTGAGCGCACCGCAGAGAGCTTTTTGACAATAGTCTTCTTGCTGTTCTTGACGATTTGGAAACGAAACGGGGTGATGTCAAGCACCCATTGCCCCTCTTCTTCATAGAAGTGACTCACCTCTGCCATCTGACGCAGAGCGATCTCGTAGGTCTCAACCGTCGCTTCCGAGTAACCACGCACATCAAGGAGATAATCAAGGAACGCCCCACAGTACCCATTCAGCTCTTCACTCTTCACTCCTCACTCCTCATGCTTCACTCTTCACTTCATATAGGCAGAGCCTATATGATCGTGTGTTCCAACATCTTCTTTTTCAAATACTTTTTGGCTTCCTCAAGCTCCATCCCCTCGAGTGAAAGACTCTGAATATAGAAATCAATACTCCCAAAAGGCTTGGGAATGACAAACTTGTCCCAGCTGCCAAGCTGCCAGTAGGAGGAAGCCTGATAGTTCATCACAAAAATCGGCAGTTGACTCTTGAGCGCGATCCCCACCGCACCGTCACTCATGCTGTGTCTTGGTCCTCTGGGACCATCAGGGGTAATGAGTACCTCTTCACCC
>JAJRRK010000016.1 GCA_024279555.1 Campylobacterales bacterium | reverse complement strand
GAGACTGCTTCATCAAGGTATTCACGTAGTTCTGCATCGTTGTAGACCGTTCGCATACCACGCCCGCCAAGTACAAAGCTCGGGCGAATAAGCACAGGATAGCCGATGCGGTTGGCGATCGCCATCGCTTCATCTTTGGCAAAGGCTGTACCGTTTTCCGGCTGCTTCAGACCCAGCTCTTTGATAAAATTACTGAAAAGCTCTCTGTCTTCGGCAAGATCGATCACCTTGGCGGAAGTCCCGCTGATCTTTGCGCCGATGGCAGTAAGGTTTTTCGCCAGTTTGAGCGGGGTCTGACCTCCGAAGTGAACGATGACCCCGTCAGGATTTTCAAGCTCAATGACATTGCGCACATGCTCGAAATCGATCGGTTCGAAGTAGAGGATGTCGGAGGTGTCATAGTCTGTCGAGACGGTTTCAGGGTTACAGTTGTACATGATCGACTTGATGCCCATGTCTTCCAGGGCAAATGCTGCATGGACACAGCAGTAGTCAAACTCGATCCCCTGACCGATACGGTTGGGACCGCCACCGATGACCAGAACCTTACGGTCTTGAGATTCAGAATTGAGAATGGATGATTGAGAATTTTCTGGTAGTTTGCTGATATTGGTCGTAGAGTAGAGGTAGGGAGTCAGCGCTTTAAACTCTGCCGCACAGGTATCTACTTCGTTGTACTCCAGCTTGATGCCCAGCTTTTCTCTGGCATTGTAGATGTCGTTCTCGGTCAGGGTGAGTCCCTCTTTTTTGTTGATGATCTCGGCGATCATCGCATCGGAGAATCCGTCTGCCTTGATGGAACGCAGAACTCTTTCATTGGTCAGCACGGAGACATCCATTGCTTTTTCCGCTTCAACAAGTTCTTCAAGCTGGTAGAGGAACCAGCGGTCGATTTTGCAGAGTTCGAAAATCTCATCAACGCTCATGCCGCGTCGGAGTCCTTCATAGACATAAAGCATGCGCTCGGCATTGGGTCTTCGTATCTCCCGAACGAGTGTTTCATCGTCACATTTGATCTCGTTGAAACCTGTCAGTCCCGTCTCAAGTGAGCAGAGTGCTTTTTGGAATGACTCTTTGAAGGTACGCCCCATGCTCATCGCTTCTCCGACGGACTTCATAGCCGTGGTGAGTGTGGAGTCTGCCATCGGAAACTTCTCGAAGGTAAAGCGCGGCAGTTTGGTCACGATGTAATCGATGACCGGCTCGAAAGAGGCAGGGGTACCGGTGATGTCATTGGTGATCTCATCGAGGGTATAGCCTACAGCCAGCAGGGTCGCCACTTTGGCAATAGGGTAACCTGTCGCCTTGGAAGCCAATGCGGATGAGCGGCTGACACGCGGGTTCATTTCGATGACGATCATACGTCCGGTCTCGGGATTGATCGAGAATTGAACATTCGACCCGCCCGTATCGACACCGACCTCACGCAAGATGGCGAAAGAGGCATCTCTCATGCGCTGGTACTCTTTGTCCGTCAGGGTCAGGGCAGGGGCGATGGTGATGGAGTCTCCGGTATGGACACCCATTGGGTCGAAGTTCTCGATGGAACAGACGATAATACAGTTGTCCTCACGGTCACGGATGACCTCCATCTCGTACTCTTTCCAGCCAAGCAGCGATTCCATGATCTCTATCTCGCCAATAGGAGAGGCTTCCAACCCTTCTTTCGCTAATTGTTTGAACTCATCTATATTGTATGCGACACCGGAACCGCCTCCGGCAAGGGTATAAGAGGCTCTTGAGATCACAGGGAAACCGATCTCTTTTGCACGCTCCAATGCTTCTTCGAGGCTGTAGGCATTGGCACTTTTGGGTAGATCCATCCCAATTTTGACCATTGCCTGATTAAAGCGGTGTCTGTCCTCTCCTTTTTTGATTGCCTCAGGGTTGGCACCGAGGAAGTCTATCCCCTCAAGCATTCCTTTTTCATACATGCTCATCGCAACGTTGAGCGCAGTTTGTCCACCCATGGTGGGAAGGATCGCATCGACATTCTCCTGCTTGATGATCTGCTCTATCACCTCTTCGTTGATCGGTTCGATGTAGGTACGGTCGGCAAACTCAGGGTCGGTCATGATAGTTGCAGGGTTGGAGTTGATGAGTACCACACGGTAACCCAGCTCTTTGAGCGTCTTGGCTGCCTGTGTACCGGAGTAGTCGAATTCACAGGCTTGTCCGATAACGATAGGGCCTGATCCGATAAGTAGAATGGTTTTGATGTCTTCGCGTTTTGGCATGGAGAGATACCTTTGATTTTTAGTTTGATATTATAGTCAAAAGAGGCAAAAAGCGCCCTTAACAAAGGGGCTTTAGAAGAGGTCTAAACTTTGGGAAACAGCTTTTTTTCTTCTCTGTTTTCTGGTAACATGTTTTGGCTTGGGGCTTTCAACAACAGTATGCTCTTCCGGTGTCTCAGGCAGAACTACCTCTTCCTGCGTCTGGTCGATCCTGCTGGGAATACTGGAGACTGTCGGCATGGTCTGGTTACTCTCCAACGATGTGTCGGTTTCATGGATGCTTATATTGCTTTCGGCTGTCAGGTTCATCTCCTCCGGGATCAGCAGTTTTGGACATGGTGCATTGAATTTTGTAACACTACGGTCAAAGCCTTCTGTCAGCGTTGCACGTGCATCCTGGATGAGAAAGAACACTTTGGGATGGAAGATATCGGCATAGGTTTTGATGTATGCGACCTTGTAGGCACTCTGTGTATCGACTTTGGTAACGACTCCAACAGGCAGTCCGGCAAAAAAGATATTATCCAGTCCGGAAGTGACGACTTTATCCCCTTTTTTGATCTTGTGCCATTTGGGAATGAACTTGACGATCATCGTGTTCTTCTCCTGCCCAATAGCGATCCCTGGTGCCTGTTCTTCTCCGATAAAGACAGAGAAACGGCACTTTGAGTCTGAAGTGAGGTATCCATAGAGCTGGTTGTTGCGAAGTCTGGCGATGCCGGCCACGACACTGTTTTGCATCAGTCCGTATATCTTCTTTTCACTGAGTCCTTTGGGTTTGGTAAGCATGATTTGGGAGAAGCTGTTGAGCTTCACATAGGAGATGGTACTTGTCAGTGCGATGTTCTTGACGGGAAGTTTGCTCAGGCGGGGGAGGACATCATAGATATCTTTAACCTGTTTGATGTAGTGTGTCTGTTCCAGCAGTCTTTTTCTGAGGATACGGTTCTCTTTTGCGAGTTTTTCGATGCTCTCTTGCTGAAAGAGATAGCTGTGACCTTTGTCCTCTATCTCCTGTGTGAATGATTTGTAGTTCTGTTTGATGGGATTGATGATGTTAAGTAGTGTATTGGTGATGCGCTCGTCATTCCTTGTGAGCAATACTCCCAGTATCAGCAACAGGAGTATGATGATGATGATTCTAGTCTTCATACGCCATTTGCTGCAGCAGATCTATCTCGTCAAGTGCCTTACCTGTACCTTTGGCAACAGCAAGCAGAGGATCTTCGGCGATGTAAACAGGCAGTTTCACGATATCGGAAAGGTATTTGTCCAGTCCACGGATCAGTGCTCCGCCGCCGGTAAGGACAATACCGTTCTCCACAATATCACCTGCCAGTTCCGGAGGCGTATGCTCAAGTACATCTTTGAGTGCCTCGGCGATCTCTTCGATCGAGTCTTTCATTGCCGAACGGATATGTTCAGAGGTTATCTCCACAGATGTAAGGCTTCCTTCTACCTGGTCACGTCCGCGAACAGTCGTGACAAGTTCCTCATCTAATGGAATGGCAGTACCAATCTTGATCTTGAGCTCTTCGGCAACACGGTCACCGATGAGCAGGTTGAAGTTCTTTTTGACATAATCTACGATCGCCTGGTCGATATGGTCACCGGCAACCCTGATAGATTTACTCTGTACCAGTCCGCCAAGTGAGGTGACTCCGATCTCGGTCGTACCGCCGCCGATGTCAACGACCAGGTTTCCGTTGGGGTCTTTGACGGGGATACCCGCACCGATCGCGGCTGCCATCGGCTCTTCAATAAGATAGACATAACGTGCCCCTGCATTCTCTGCGGAATCCTTCACGGCACGTCTTTCAACCTGTGTCAGTCCGTAGGGTACACAGATGATGATACGTGGAGAGAAGAATCCTTTACGTTTGTGTGCCTTTTCAATGAAATAGCGGATCATCATTTCGGTCACTTCGAAATCGGCAATGACCCCGTCTTTCATCGGGCGGATCGCACGGATATTGCCAGGTGTCTTCCCGACCATGTCCTTGGCTTCCTGACCGACGGCAAGAATACGCTGCTGTCCGTGTTTGTCATACTGAATGGCAACGACAGAGGGTTCGTTGATGCTGATCCCCTGTCCTTTGACGAGGACAAGTGTGTTTGCTGTTCCAAGGTCTATGGCAAGATCGTTGGAGAACATTCCCAGTATTTTTTTGAACATGTGTAGTGATCCTTTACTTGATTATGCGCTTTTTTGTTGTTTGATATAGAGTGGTTTCGCACCCTTTTCAACGACTCCCGGGGTGATAACCACTTCATAGCCTGCGAGTTCAGGCAGTTCATACATGATATCCAGAAGTACCTCTTCCATGATGGAGCGAAGTCCACGGGCACCTGTTTTTCTGTCAAGTGCTTTTTGGGCAATGAGTGAGAGTGCTTCCTCTTCGAAGGTCAACACGACATCGTCAATTTCAAAGAGCTTTTGGTACTGTTTGACCAGAGAGTCCTTCGGCTCGACCAAAATACGAACCATGTCTTCTTTGGTGATCTCTCTCAGTGTGGCAAGTACATGCAGACGTCCGATCAGTTCGGGGATCAGCCCGTAGGTGACAAGGTCGTCCGCTTCTACCAGATGAAGCAGATTCTCCTCTTCTTTTTTGGAGCGTTTTTTTTGCCCGAAACCTAGTGTGTTGGAGCCGAGTCTTCGTTTGATGATATCGTTGAGCCCGTCAAAGGCACCGCCACAGATGAAGAGGATGTTGGATGTGTCGATCTGGATGAAATCCTGGTTGGGGTGCTTTCGTCCGCCTTTGGGCGGGATGTTCACGACAGACCCCTCGATGAGTTTCAGCAGAGCCTGCTGTACCCCTTCACCGGAAACATCACGGGTGATGGAACGGTTCTCTCCCATCCGTGCGATCTTGTCGACCTCGTCGATGAAGACGATCCCCTGTTCGGCACGTTTGGGGTCACCGTCTGCTGCCATGAGCAGCTTGGTGAGGATGTTCTCGACATCCTCTCCGACATAACCTGCCTCTGTGAGGTTTGTCGCATCTGCAATGGAATAGGGACATTCAGGAAGCGGGCAATGGTCTGCGCAAGCAGTGTTTTCCCCGAACCTGTCGGCCCGATGAGCAGCACGTTGGATTTGGATATCTGTGTATCGTTCTCTTCCACGGTTTCTCTGAAGATACGTTTGTAGTGGTTGTAGACGGCTACAGCCAGTGTTTTTTGGCTTCTTCCTGTCCGATGACATACTCATCGAGCATTGTTTTGATCTCTTTGGGTGTGTAGAGCACATGGGCTTCGTCATAGCTGTTCTCCTGCTCCTCTTCCTCACCGAAGAGGATCTTGTAGGCGGAAATGACACAATTGGCACAGATATAGGCACTCTCTCCGGCTATAAGCGGGTTCTCTTCACTCTCTATGGCAGCACAGAAGCTGCAAGCTTTATTTGACATATTTTGATCCTCTATAATTTCTTTGATTCTATTATACTATTTTCTGTTAAACGGAATACCGCGTTTGGATGTCTTGATGAACATACACAGAGACTTGACGTGGGGAGATGCTTCAGATTCGAAAAGCTCCTGTGCTACTTCCTGCAGGGGTTTTCCCTGTTCGAAAAGTTCCCTGTAGGCACTTTTGAGTGCATTGATCTCATTTCTGTCTATCTTCCGTCTGAGCCCTGTGAGATTCAACCCTCGGAGTACGGCACGGGTCCCCTCTGCCAGACAGTATGGCGGTATATCCTGTGCCACGGCACTGGCACCGCCGATCATGGCATAGTCTCCGATGTGTACAAACTGGTGTACCGGTGTCAGTCCGCCGATGACGACATGATTGCCAAGTTCGACATGACCTGCCAGTGTCGCACCGTTGGCAAGGATGCAGTGATCACCGAGGATCACATCGTGTCCCAGATGCACATAGCCCATCAGTAGGTTGTGGTTGCCTATCTTGGTGACCATACCGCCGCCTTTGGTACCGGGGTTGAGCAGCGTGAATTCACGGATGATATTGTCATCACCGATGATCAGCTCACTCTCTTCTCCGTCATACTTCAGATCCTGTGGAATAGTACCTACCGCTGCATGGGAAAAAATGCGGTTACGCTTGCCGATAGTGGTGAAGCCTTCAATGACTGTATGTGAAGCGATGGATGTGTTATCCCCTATCTTCACATGGGGTCCGATGTAGGCGAAAGGACCAACAGTGACATTCTCACCGAGTACGGCACCCTCTTCAATGACTGCGGTCGGATGAATATACGACATCGCTTATTTATCCACGATCATGGCTTTGAGCTCAGCTTGCGCGACCACTTTGTTATCGACATAGGCTTTGGCATCGAGATGCCATACCGCTCCCTTATTCTTGATGACATTGATCTTGTAGACCAGCTGGTCACCAGGGGTGACAGGTGAACGGAATTTTGCCTTGTCTATACTCATGAAATAGACCACTTTATTAGCAATCTCTTCTTGCGTTGCGTTGTCCATACTTTTAAATGCAAGTACACCACCTGCTTGCGCCATACCTTCGATGATCATAACACCGGGATAGATGGGATGTCCGGGGAAGTGACCTTCAAAGACCGGTTCGGAGATGGAGATATTCTTGTAGCCTTCGATGTATTCGCCTTCCGTCAGTGCGGTAATGCGGTCGACGAGCAGGAATGGGTATCTGTGGGGAAGTATCTCTTGAATTTCAACAACATTATATAACACGTGCAAACCTTTATTGTATAAAATTTGGCTATTTTATCGTAAAGTTCGTTAGAGTGTGATGAGTACCTCTTTCACATCACTGTAGGTCTCGCTCTCAAGCAGGAGTTCTATCTTGTTCGTCGGGATCTCGTCGACAATAATAACACAGGAGAGATCGTATACATCCAACCCAAGGAGTGGACGCAGTGCGGTTTCTGTGTCAAATGCAGGCGGGCTAAAGAGAAGCTCCGTCACACTCGTATAGTCGGTACCCAAGTGATTGTTGTACATTTTGAGTGTCATGAACTTCACTTCGTCACGATTCATGTAGTGCAGTCCGTTGATCTCGTACTCTATCCTGCCCCGCGTGTAACTGTTTTTGAGTGTAGAGTAGGGCAGGATATGTGAGGCCACGACTGTTTTGCGTACTCGCAGGGTGGCGAACTTGAGCCGCCAGTTGAGGAATCGTTGTTTGACGATCCTGTAGGGGATTCCCTGCTCTTCGATCTGCCACCGTTTTTCATAGAGTGCGATACGCGCTTCAATAGACTCGGGCTGTACCTGCCCAGAGAGAGGCACAAAGAGCTCATCGGCGAGTTTCTGCTGCTGGTCTCGCTGCATGGTAAGACCAAAAAGGCAGCCGCAGTAGTCCTGACGGTAGAGCTGATCTTCCTTCGCCATGATGTTCTGCTCCTGCGTACCCGAAGCTTTTCGGTAATCGGGTGCGACAAAAGAGATGCCAAAACGCTCGGCAAGGGCATCGCCCGCAGTTTTGAGCTGCTTGAGCGACTTCTTGGGTGAGGTGAGCAGGGTGGAGGTAAGGGTTTGCTCACCAATCTCTGCCGCTTTCTGTGCACTCACTTCAAAACGTCTGTCAAAGCAGACCGCACAGCGCGCGCCCTTCTCGGGCTCATGTTCCAGTCCTCTGACCGCTTCAAGCCATGCTTGGGTGTCATACTCACCCTCGATGAGCTCAATACCCAGCATCTTGCAGCTTCGCTTCACATCGAGCAGCCGCAGGTAGTACTCGGAGTAGGGATGGATGTTGGGGTCGTAGAAGAAACCAACCAGTTTTTCATCAGGGTAGTCCTCGCGGAGTTTTTGGAGGAAATAGTGGCTGTCGACGGCGCAGCAGATGTGCACTAACAAGTGGTACTCCTTGTTGGTGCAGTGAAGAGTGAAGAATGAATAGTGAATAGTGTCGGTATGCACTGCTTTGCAGTGCTTTTATTTTGATGATGAGGTTGACTTGTATGTTTCATGATGTAAAATTCCTAATTCCTAATTCCTAATTCCTAATTCCTAATTCCTAATTCCTAATTCCCAAAAGTATCTTCGCAACATTTTCTGAACTGCCGTGTCCGAGGTACGCTTTGAGCTCTTTTGCTTTAGCGGCGAATTTTTTACGGTCGGTATTGTAGTATTCTGCCAGCAGATTGTCAACGGTGACCTCCTCTTGGAGTAGTTCTTTGTGCAGGGTGGTGGTGTTGTAGTGGGTGAGGATGATGTTTGCCAGTCCCACCTGTTTGATGCCTAGTATCTTTGTCCCGATGAAAAAGTCGAGCTTCTTGGCAATATAGGCAAGGGTAAAGGGTGTGCCAATAAGCGCGGCTTCAAGGGTGGCGGTACCTGAACAGATGAAGGCGAACTCGGCGCGCTCAAGCGCTTCTTGTGTGTTACGGAGGATCTCGAAATTGCGATTTCCAATGTAGAGTTTGGCGATCTGGTTGCGTGTGAAGTGTGGCGGGATGACCAGCAGTGGACGGATTTGGGGCAGTTGTTTGCGCACTTCAAGGAAGATGGGCATCAGGCGTTCAATCTCACTCTTGCGGCTACCGGGCAGAAAGGCGACGCATCCTTTGTTCTGTTCGGGTTTGCATACCGTTGTGATCTCATCGAGCAGCGGGTGTCCGACATACTGCGCTTTGCCACTTGGGTAGTAGGTTGTCTCAAAAGGCAGGATACCCAGCAGGTTGTCGCAGTACTTCTCCAGCTTTTCTACCCGTTTGGGGCGGCTCGCCCATACTTGTGGGAGGATATAGTAGGTGATCTCCTTGTCGGGGTAGCGCTCTTTGAGCTTCTTGGCAAGCGGCAGGTTGAAACCCGAGGAGTCCATCAGCAGTACCTTGTCCGCTTCGGCGGCAAGTGCCACCATTTCATCTGCGACCTTGAAGAACCAGCGTAGTTTCTTGAGGGCATCGACTACCCCCATGATCGCCATCTCGGTGATGTCATACAGCGGTGTTCCGCGGTCTATCCGTTTGTCGAAGATACCGATGAGTTCAATGTCGGGTGCATGCTTGAGCACTTCACGCAGATGCAGGTTCGAGGAGGGTTCAAGAGCAGAGACGAGCACTTTCATGGCACTTTTCCTTCGCAGATATAAGTAG
>JAJRRK010000170.1 GCA_024279555.1 Campylobacterales bacterium | reverse complement strand
GCGACCTCTTCGCCGGATCCGGTCATTACGCAGGCGCTCATCGAGAACGAGACCCTGCCGCGCTACTGGTTCGATATGGCGATCCCCAGAGATATTGCCGATATGAATCTGCCCAAACTTCAACTCTTCCGCATCGACGACCTGCGCTCCATCTCCAATGAGAACCATGCCATGCGTCAGGAGCAGGCGATCCGTGCGCAGGAGATCGTAGAGAAGTATACAGACGAGTTCTATGCCTGGCTGAGAGCACTCTCCATCGAGCCGGTGATCAAGCAGATGCGGGAACATGTCTCCGCCGCCATTGAAAAAGAGATGGAGCGTGCACTCAAAAAAGGCTTCGTTCCCAAGGAGTATGAGGAGAATATGCGCAAGATGGCACAGCAGATGTTCAACCGCTTCCTGCACGACCCGACACAGAACCTGCGCCGTTCATCGACTGAGAAGAAGAACGCCAACTGCATCGAAGCGGTCAAGAAGATGTTTAACATCGACACCGAGCATATCGATTTCAAACAATATAAAAACGATCACCATACCAAAGGATACAGCGCGTGAGATTTTCCAGACTTTTAGTACCTACCACCAAAGAGACCCCCAACGATGCGACACTCGCCAGCCATATTTTCCTTATTCGCGGCGGATTCATTCAATCTGTAGGCGGCAGCGGACTTTACAACTTCCTGCCGCTTGGCAAGCGGGTGCTTGACAAGGTACGCAATGTCGTCAAAGAGGAGCTTGACAAAGCCGGCTGCCAGGAGGTGAGCCTTGCCTTTGTCACTCCCGCGTCACTCTGGCAGGAGAGCGGCCGCTTTGAGAAATACGGTAAAGAACTGCTGCGTTTCAGGGACAGAAAAGAGAACGATTTTGTACTCGGACCGACCCATGAAGAGATGATGGTCAATCTGGTACGCCAAAGTGTCAAGAGCTACAAGCAGTTGCCGCTCAATCTCTATCAGATCAATCTCAAGTTCCGTGATGAGATCAGACCGCGTTTTGGGCTGATGCGCGGACGCGAATTTCTGATGAAGGACGGTTACAGTTTCCACGCTTCGGAAGAAGACATGAAGCGGGAGTTCGACCTGATGGAAGAGACCTATAAGCGCATTTTTACCCGTTTGGGACTGGAGTTTCGTGTGGTTGAAGCAGATTCGGGTGCCATTGGCGGCAGCGGTTCCAAGGAGTTTATGGTACTTGCAGGCAGCGGGGAAGACACCATTGTCGTCTGTGAAGGGTGCGACTATGGTGCCAACATCGAAGCGGCAGTGCGTCAGGAAAAAGTGTGCGAGGCACCGGCACCGACATTGGCAAACGAAAAGGTGCATACGCCCAATGTGACCACCATCGAAGATCTTGTAGCACACTTCAAAGTCGATCCGTACTATCTGCTCAAGACCGTTGCGATGAGAGCGCTTTATGACGAAGGCAAAAGTGAGATTGTTCTGTTTGTGATCCGAGGATCCGATACATTGCAGGAGGTTAAAGCGTGCAATGCCGTCGATGCGAATGAACTGATAGAAGTGAATGATGAAGAATTAGAAGAAGCAGGCTTGACTCCGGGATATATGAGTCCAATGGGTCTTCCTTCAGGTGTCCGGGTTGTCATCGATGAGACACTCAAAGGAGCATCCGATATGATCTGCGGTGGCAATGAAGTGGGCTATCATATGACAGGCGTCTCGTTGGAAGGGGTCGATGCCTTGTATGAAGATATCGTAGCCGTGCAGGAGGGTGATACTTGTGCCAAATGCGGCGGAAGACTTCGTTATACCAAAGGGATAGAAGTAGGGCATATCTTCCAACTGGGTACGCGCTACTCCCAACCGCTTGGCTGTACATTTCTTGATGAAAACGGCAAGGCAAAGCCGATGGAGATGGGTACCTACGGTATCGGCGTGAGCCGTCTGCTGGCTGCCATCATCGAGCAGCACCATGATGAAAAAGGGTGTATTTGGACAGAAGCATCCGCACCGTTTAGGCTGCACATTATTGTCTCCAACATCAAAGATGAAGCGCAACTGGCACTGGGAGAGAAGCTGTATGAGGCAATGCAGGCAAAGGGTATCGAAGTGCTCTTCGATGACCGAAAAGATCGCTTTGGTGCGAAGATGAAAGATTATGAACTCATCGGAATTCCCCATGCAGTGGTCATCGGGAAGAAGCTTTCTGACGGGCTGGTGGAGTTCGTTACCCGGGAGGGACTGGTCAAAGAGGAGGTCGCAGCCGATGAGATCATCACTGTGGCAGAAGAGAGACTATGCTCTTACTGATTTTGATCCCCTATCTCTTTCTTGAGATCTACATATCACTGGATATGCTCGAGCGTATCGGCGCACTCTGGGCGACGCTCTGGACGATCGTGACGATGATGATCGGTTCGGGACTGTTGAAGAACTCCCCCTATGCGCTCATGGGCAATATGTATTCGTTGCAGGTAGGAAAACTCGATCTGCGAAAGTTCCAGGATGCGACCACTTCTTATTTTCTGGGGGCAATCCTGCTGATCATCCCGGGGGTTTTCAGTGACTTTCTGGGGCTTCTTTCTCTGCTTTACACGGTTTATTTACAATTTGTCGCTAAAATTACCCCCGAACAACCAAATACTTTTCAAAATCACAAAGGAGATGATGATGTCATTGATGTCGAAATTATTGACGAGCACGTTGATAGCCACGATCGCATTGAGCGCAAATAGTGTGCCCGATAACAAACTGCTGGTCAAATATGTCAAACGCAATATCGTAAAGAACCCGCAGGTAGAAGTCAAGGGTGTTACGGTCATTGAGTCGACGACACATAAAGATCTTCCGGGATGGGATATCCTGTTGACGACGATGGATCTGAAATACCAGAAGAAAGACATTCATGTGCCTGAGACGATGTTCATCAAGGACGGTTTGATCACCGGTCATCTTGTCAACCTCAAAACAGGCAGAGATTACCGAAACGAGATCAAGCCGACTGTACCCGATTCAATGTATGACGATGCCCATTTGCTTTACGGAAACAAAGATGCCAAGCACAAGATCATTGTTTTTTCAGACCCGATGTGTCCGTTCTGTCAGGAGGTCGTACCGGAGATCATGAAAGCAGCGAAGGAACATCCCGATACGATCGCGCTTTATTACTATCACCTTCCATTGCTGAGAATTCACCCTGTTTCGGGTACATTGACAAAGATCATGCACCAGGCGCAACAAGAGGGCAAAAAAGATGTCGTAGAGAAGATGTACTCCCTGAAGATCGATCCTCGAACGACCGATCTGAAAAAGATATTGCCTGCTGTGAAAAAACATACAGGATATGAGATCACAGAAGAGAAGCTGAAAGATAAAAAACTACTTGACGCGATGAAAGCGGATGAAGATACTGCCGGCCGTATGATGGTCAGCGGTACACCGACTGTGTATATTGACGGCAAGTGGGACAAGATGAGAGACGGTTACAAAAAGCTTATTAAATAAGCTTTTTGTAAAGTGAAGAGTGAAAATTTGTGTAGGGTCGATTTATCGACCAAAACTGTATGATGTAGATTCGTTTCTGTCTGTTTTATGCGTACCCGATAAAATAGACAGAAACGAATGACAAAGGGGAGTGAGTGGAAAAATTAGTGATTGCAACGCGGGCAAGTGCTTTGGCGTTGTGGCAGGCGTATCATATCAAAGCACGGATCGAAGCGGCATTTCCCGAGGTGACAGTAGAACTTAACGAGATCACTTCCAAAGGAGACAAGATACTTGACAAGCCTCTGGCACTGGTTGGGGGCAAGGGTCATTTTACCAAAGAGCTCGAGGATGAGATGCTTGCAGGCAATGCCGATATGGCAGTACACTCTCTCAAAGATGTGCCTACCTATATTCCCAAGGGATTGGAACTGTGTGCCATTACCAAACGTCAGGATCAAAGCGATGTCTTTCTTTCGCATACCTACAAAAGCCTTGACGATCTTCCTGAAGGTGCGGTCGTAGGGACGACTTCGCTGCGTCGGCGTATGCAATTGCTTGAGAAACGCCTCGATCTCAAGGTGAAAGATTTGCGGGGCAATGTCAACACCCGCCTGCGCAAACTCAAAGAGGGGCAGTATGATGCAATCATTCTCGCATATATCGGGCTTCACCGTCTCGATCTGCTCAAAGATATTCCCCATGTGCAGAAACTCGACTTCTTTATCCCGCCTATGGGACAGGCGGCACTGGGTATTGAGATTGTTGCCGACAACGACCGTGTCAGAGAGATCGCCATGACACTCAACGATGAGGATACCTTCCTGTGTACCAAAGTAGAGCGAGATTTCATCTCCGTTATCGGTGCGGGATGTTCCGCCCCTGTAGCCGTCAATGCAGTGATCGTGGAGGGCGAGAAAGAAAAGAGGGTGGCGGTCAGGGCGATGATAGGCTACCCCGACGGCACGCATATACTCCATGAGTCGATGGAGTCTTCCATAGATGAAGCAGATATTCTGGGGGATATGCTTGCGCAGAAGATGATCGAACGCGGAGCGCTCGATCTGTTGGCGGAAGCGGAGAAGATTGCCTTCAAGGACGAAATGCCCCAAAGACTGTAGTGTTTTAGACTGTGTGCGTACGGCTTATCTTTGAAGAGAGTCTGTTCATCAGTCGTGTGGCTTCTTTCATCATGCGCTCTCTTTCATGGGAGAGTTCTGCTTTTTGCGCTTCGAGATCCATCTCTTTTTTCAGCAGTTTTTCCTCTTTTTGTACCAGTTTTGCGTACTGCTCTTTCAGATCACTGTAGGTTTTGTCGAGTTTGTGTACCTCTTTCATCAGATCGTTGTAGTCTTTTTCGTACATTTTCAGCTCTCTATCCGTTTTCGCGTTAAGGTATAGCCTTCGTACACGTTTGACCTTGTTGAGTTTTTGATGCAGTGTGTGTTCTGTCTCTCTGAGTTTTGACGAAATATCAAGAATAGACACTTCTAAGGGCTCAAGTTCTTTTCGGAGCGCTTTGATCTTCTTGTCTATCTGCTCGATCTTCTTTTCAGTCTCATCCATTTTTTTCATAAATGTTTCAATACCGCTTTGCATGGTTTGCAGTGCTTTTTCCATAGCCTGTCTCCTTGTTAGATTAATATGGTTTGTCTTACAGGCATATTGTAGCAGGAAAAAAATATCTCCAAAGGCAACTAAAGTTGCATTGCCGGTTTAGTCTTCTTGGCTAAACTTTCTTCGGAAGTAAAAAATTCATATACTAAAGGAGTCAAAATGACATCGATTCGAATGTTCTTTGACACGGAAACACTGCAAAAATTCAGTACACACACGATTATCGCAGGGATATTGATGATGATCGTCGGTGGTGTAGGGGTTTTTGCTCCGACCATTATGTCCCTGGTTGTGGTTACACTGTTGGGATGGCTTTTCATCACCAGTGCGATCATTCAGGGGTACATTACCTACAAAAGTTACAAGCGTTCATTCAGCGCCTGGCTTAAGCCGATACTCTCTTTCATTACGGGAATGCTCTTTTTCATCTTTCCTGTAGAAGGTGTCGCGGTGGCTGCGGTCATGCTGTCTGTCTATCTGCTTGTTGATGCGTTTTCAAGCTTTGGATTCGCAATGGACTATAAGCCCCACAAGTGGTGGTGGATGCACATCGTCAATGCGCTCATCTCCATTGTACTGGCGGTACTGATTATGACAGGGTGGCCGGTAAGCTCACTGCTGTGGGTCGGCATATATGCTGCGATCAGCCTCTTTTTTGACGGGGTGGCACTCTTTTCCATAGGTGTTGCGGCAAAGAAATTGACCAAAGAGACAAATTAGGCTATACTAAACCATACCATAAGGAGGTAACAACCATGTCAATGCCAATGTTGGGAGAAAAATTCCCCGAACTGGAAGTACAGACCACACACGGAGCAATGAAGCTCCCCGGTGACCTTAAAGGAAAATGGACGGTACTCTTTTCGCATCCGGCGGATTTTACACCGGTATGTACCACGGAGTTCGTTTCGTTCCAAAAACATATCGATGAGTTCGATGCACTCGGATGCCAGCTTGTAGGGCTCTCAGTCGATCAGGTCTTCAGCCACATCAAGTGGATGGAGTGGATCAAAGAGAAGCTCGATGTAGAGATCACTTTCCCTATTATTGCAGGGAATGACAAGATTGCAGAAGCGCTGGGTATGCTGCACCCCGCCAAGGGAAGCAACACGGTGCGTGCGGTATTCATCATAGACCCTGAGGGTGTCACAAGAACGATCCTCTACTACCCGCAGGAGATCGGTAGAAATATCTCCGAAATCGTCCGTGCGGTCAAAGCGCTGCAGAAAAGCGATGCTGAGGGAGTTGCCACTCCGGCAAACTGGCCGCAGAACGAATTGGTAGGTGACCATGTCATCATCCCGCCTGCAACGGATGAAAAAACGGCAAAAGAACGCCTTGAGAACTATGAATGTTTTGATTGGTGGTTCTGTCATAAGCCGCAGTAAGCGGCTCCAAAAGGAGTAGGGGGAGGAGAAACCCCTTACTTTCACTCTTCTTCTTCCCTTTCAAAGTGAATGGTTTTTTGGCAAAAACCAGAAGCAGTATAGCATTAAAATATCTTATAAATTTCATCCTCCTTCTATTATTGACTTTTTGCTATAATCTCTCCACTACAGAAAACAAGGCAGAACAATGCAAGATGTCATAGCGTGGCTCAAAGAGAATGGCGATCTGAAGATCATAGACGAACCGCTCGATGTGGAGCTTGAGATTCCTCATATTGCCTACATAGAAGTTAAAAAAGAAGATTCACGTCCCATACTGTTTACCAAACCTGTCAACAAAGCCAAAGGCATCGCGTATGAGATGCCCGTACTGATGAACATTTTTGCCAACAAGCAGATTACCCAAAAGATATTTGGCAAGCATCCCGATGAGGTGGCAGAAGGTATCGAAGAGCTGCTCAAGCTCAAGCCTCCCAAAGCCTTTGTGGATAAACTCAAGATGCTGCCCAAGCTCTTCAAGCTCAAAAATGTCTTTCCCAAACGGCTAAGCTTCAAAGGGGAGTGTCAGGAGGTCATCGTTCCCAAAGCGGAGGTTGATCTGGACAGGCTCCCCATTCTCAAGACATGGGAAGAGGATGGCGGGCCGTTTATTACCATGGGGCAGGTCTATACACAGAGTCTTGACGGCAGCATGCAGAACCTTGGGATGTACCGTCTGCAGCAGTATGATAAGAACAGACTGGGGATGCACTGGCAGATACACAAGGACGCCTCACACTTCTTCGACCAGTACCAAAAAGCGGGCAGGAAGATGCCAGTCACCGTCGCCATTGGGGGAGACCCGCTCTACATCTGGTGCGGACAGGCGCCGATGCCCCACGGGATGTTCGAGATGCTGCTCTATGGTTTTGTGCGCAACAAGAATGCCCAGCTGGTCAAGTCGATCACCAATGACATCTACATTCCCAGAGATGTGGACATCGTCATTGAAGGTTTTGTCGATCCTGAGAAGATGGAGATAGAAGGGCCTTTCGGGGATCATACCGGTTACTATACGCTCAAAGAGCCGTTTCCCGTGATGGAAGTTGAGACCATCACCATGAAAAAGAACCCTGTATTTGCCGCAACGGTAGTAGGAAAACCGCCGCTTGAGGACAAGTACATGGGGTGGGCGACCGAGCGGGTGTTCTTGCCGATGCTCAAGCCCATGGCACCCGATCTTATCGACTACTATATGCCTGAAAACGGGGTGTTTCACAACCTTATACTCGCCAAGATGCAGGTGCACTACCCCGGACATGCACAGCAGTTCATGCATGCCTTTTGGGGCGTGGGGCAGATGAGTTTTGTCAAACATGCTATTTTTGTAGGAGAAGATGCGCCCGAGTTGGAAGATCATGAAGCGTTTGCAGTACATGTACTCAACCGTCTTGACTCCGAAAAGATACTTATCACCCAAGGCATTGTCGATCATCTTGACCACTCCTCCTCCAGGCAGTTTGTCGGAGGCAAGCTCGGCATCGACGCAACCGGTGAAGCGGTAGCAGAGGGTGTTGCAGAACCATTGAGTGATGCAGTGCTGCTTGAAAGATTGCAGAAGATAGACGCTGACATAATTACGCTCAAACAGTATATGGCTCACACGAAGAACCCTGTATGTGTGATAGCCATTAACAAAACGCGTTCTCAAAAGAAGTTAATGAAAAAGCTGCGTGAGTTTAGCAGGCATATCAAAGTGGCGATCATCGTCGATCATGCCAACAACGACCTGAATGACCCCTATATGCTCATCTGGCGTGTGGTCAACAACATCGACGCGCAACGCGATGTCAAACTCAAAGAGATCATCGCCGTTGATGCAACCAATAAAGGGGAGCTTGACGGTTTTGAGCGCGAATGGCCGGGCGATACTTTCTGTACCAAAGCGGTACTTGATACCCTTCAGGAGAAGGGACTCATCGATATTGACGAGAGATTCATCAGACGCTTCGGACTTCTGCCGTTTAATTCGGAGTAATTTTATCTCGATTTAAAAAAGATTGGATATAATACTCAAACAATAAAAATTATCATCAAGGAAAAAACATGTTAGTAACCAAAAAAGCACCAGACTTTACAGCAACAGCGGTACTCGCTGACGGACAGATCGTAGAGGATTTCAACCTTTACCAGAACTTCGGAGAAAAAGGAACCGTCGTATTCTTCTATCCTCTTGACTTTACATTCGTATGTCCTTCCGAGATCATCGCGTTCTCCCACAGATACAACGAGTTCCAGGAAAGAGGCGTGAACGTTATCGGTGTATCTATAGACAGCCAGTTCTCACACTTCGCATGGAGAGAGACTCCGGTAGAGAAGGGTGGTATCGGTCGTATCAACTTCCCGCTGGTAGCAGACCTGACAAAGCAGATCTCCAGAGATTTCGATGTACTGCTTGATGAAGCGGTTGCGTTGAGAGGTTCTTTCCTGATCGACACTGACGGTACAGTCAGACATGCGGTCATCAACGACCTTCCGCTTGGAAGAAATGTTGACGAGATGCTTAGAATGATCGATGCAATGCAGTTTACCAACGAGCACGGCGAAGTATGTCCTGCCGGTTGGCAAAAAGGTGATGAAGCGATGAAACCTGATGCAGACGGTGTTGCAGAGTACCTTGCAAAACACGCTGAAGAGCTGTAATCTTCCACGTTATTCCCGCGAAAGCGGGAATCTTGATAATATTTTATATATGCCTAAGTAAACTGTGGTATATTTAGCCATATATGAAGCACAAAAAGGAATCAGTGATGATTGATTATGCCCAAATGTTGAAAGAGCGCGGACTTAAAGCGACCTTCCAACGTATGAATATTCTCAGCGTAGTGGATAAATATGGGCATATGTCTGTCGATGACATCTACGCAGAGGTATGCAAGGTGCACCCCTCACTTTCTCTTGCAACCATATACAAGAACATCATTCTGATGATGGAGAAGGGCGTACTGGTCGAAGTTCCTATTGTTGGGAAGAAATCGAAGTATGAATTGGCTAAAGCCGATCATATGCATCTAATCTGTACCGAGTGTGGTATGGTGGAAGACAAGATATGTGGAGAAAAGACCGATACGATTTTTCAAGACATAAGCAAGAAAGAGCATTTCAACCTTCACAAACGTCAAGTTAACCTGTATGGTGTGTGTGAGAAGTGTCAGATGAAGGAAGCTTCGTAGGGAGCGTGATCAATCAACCCTACGCCTTAAATAACGCCGATCCGATCCTCACAAGGTTCGATCCGCACTTGATCGCCAACTCATAATCCCCGCTCATTCCCATCGAGCAGATGCTTGCTCCCTCTTTTTCAAGTTTTTCATAGATGTTGTGTGTTATCTCGAAACTTTTTTGTATCTCTTTTTCATCATCTGTATGGGCACCGATGGTCATGACTCCTTTGAGGGTGATGTCGGGACAATTTGCTTTGATGTTCAAGTAGGTTTCAACCGCTTCATCGGGTGAGACGCCCGCTTTGGTCTCTTCTCCCGAAGAATTGATCTGCAGCAGACAATGCATCTTCGCCTCTTTGGCAGCAAGCTTCTTTTGCAGTTCTTGTGCCAGATCGAGCGAGTTGAGTGACTGTAACAGGGCAGGGCGAAGGTCGATGAGGTTGTTGATCTTGTTCTTTTGCAGTCGTCCTATCATATGCCACTCCAGCGGCAGCTCCTCCAGTTGTGCCATGCGTTCTCGCAGTTGCTGTACTTGATTTTCACCAAATGCCCTCTGCCCCAGTTCGTAGAGTGTGGCGATATTCTCCACCTCGGTATATTTGGCGACTGTCACCAGCTTGACGATATGATGCTCGCTGACCGTAATGCGTGCTTGTTCAATGTTCCAGATCACTTCATCGAGATTGGCTCTTAAGTGCTCTTTGTCTAATATCATGTTCTATTCTCCCATAGAAGCTTTTCGTTAGAAAAGCATACCAAAATTATTCATTATTCATTATTAATCTTTAAGCGGGAATAATTCCCCGACCTTTAGGTCGTACCTTGTGAAATAATAATTTATCGAGGGTTATGTCCCGATGATAAATTTATAACAACGTCATACCCCGTACCCTTGGGTCGGGGTAGTTGATTTATTCATTTGAAGCGAAGCTTCATTTATCCCATCAGCCGGTTGATGTCGTTGTAGAGTCCCAGCATCATCAACCCGCCCAGCAGTACCCATCCGGTGACGGTCATGTAGTACATGATCTGTTCGTTGGGTTCTCTGCGGGTGATCATCTCATAGAGGTTGAACATGATGTGTCCGCCGTCAAGTGCGGGAATAGGCAGAAGGTTGAGTACGCCGAGGTTGACAGAGATCAGTGCGGTGAAAAAGAAGAGTGCCAGTATGCCCGCATGACTTGCCTGTGCAGTGACATCGACGATGGTAATGATGCCTCCAAGCTGGTCGGTACTGACAGCACCTGTGATGAGCTTCTGGACACTTTTAAAGATGAGGGTACTTGCCTTGACGGTCTCATCCCACGCATACTTGAAGCCGTCGATGAAGCCGTAGACTACAGTCGTCTGTTTTGGCATAGGGCTGATACCGATGATCTTACGGCTAATCGTCTCTCCAAATATGTTTTTGTCCTCGATGATCTTGGGGCTCAGGGTGATCGTTTTGGGCTGATTGTTCCGTTCTATCACGAGAGTAATCGGTCCGTCGGAGGCATTGATCTGTTTGCCTATCTCCTCCCAGTATGTGATCTTGGTACCGTTGATCATGACGATCTTGTCCCCTTTGTGTAGTCCTGCCTGGAATGCGGGCGCATCTTTGCTCACATTACCAACATAGGGCAAAAGTTTAGGTACACCCATATAGGCGATCGCAAGGTAGAGGAGAAACGCCATGAGAAAGTTGGCGAAAGGTCCTGCCAGCAGAATGATGATGCGCTGCCACGGTTTTTTGGCATTGTAGCTGTCTGCATCAAAGCTTTTGGCGGTCGGATCGGCATCATCTTGTCCTTTCATCTTTACATAGCCGCCCAGAGGAATGGCGGAAAGACTCCACTCGGTACTGCCTATTTTCTTCGTCCAGAGCCGTTTGCCAAACCCGATACTGAAGACATCGACCTGCACACCGAAAAGACGTGCTGCCGTGAAGTGACCGAGCTCATGAAAGAAGATCAGCACCGACAAGACCAGTAATGCAACAAGAATACCCAAAATATTTCCTCAGTGTAAAATTTTTTAGATTATATCCAAGTGTGGTAAAAAATTGATACAGATTAAACAATTATGATTTTTTTTTGATAAAATAAGAGGAATAGTGCAAGTTGATTGAAATAATGGATGAAGGAGCAGGTAATATGAAAGAGCATGAAGAGAAAGTGGAAGAGCAGACACAAGAGCGTGAAGCACTGCAAAAAACAGAACCGGTAGAAGAGACAGACACAGCTGAATCCACCGAGGCTGTCACGGAAGAGGCAGAGGAATCTGTTGAGGGGGAGAGCAGCAATGAAGAGCCCACCGGAGACAAGCCTCTGGACGATGATGCCCTGGAACAGATAGACAACCTCAAAAAGCACGATGCGGCACTGTTGCTGATCACCAAGACAAAACACATTGTTAATGATACTGAGAAGCAGCTCGATGCATGTAAACTGCTTCTTGAGGAGGATCTTAAAAGCTATCAGGATGCCAAAGCGTCGCTTAAAGAGAATGCGTTGGATGAGAGTGAGGCATTACTCAATGAACTCGGATACAAGAGCAGTGAGGAGGATGAAACGGAAGAAGATACAGTTGTCTTTGAACCCAAAGATGAGGTACCGCCGTTCTATGTACGCGATGTATCCAGCGGCAAGTTCAGTTCATTTCTTCTGGCACTGATAGGGGGTGCTGTTACCTTTGCGGGATTGACCTATTTCGCTACGGAAAAAACGGGTGTAACGCTGGATGTAACCAAAGTACCCAGTCAGGAGACAGCCACTCAGGTATTTGGATGGTATGCGACACTCTTTGGCGGTAAACCTGACCTGTTTTTAGGGGGTGGATTTGTTGTGCTTGTCACCTTGTTTGTTATGGGACTCATTTACGGTCTGCGCGTCGGATCACGTGCTAAAAGCAATCTCTCATTTGCCAAACAACAGCTTGAAGAGGCACGGGAGTATGCCAAGCACAAAGGAGATTGTAAAGCGGAGATGGACAAGGTCGATGCCCATATGAATGAGGCGATTAAACTGCTCAACACTTATGAGGTGATACTCAACGAACAGAATGCCAAGCTCAAAAGGATCATGCATATCGAAGGCATGAAAGAAGATGTCATGGACTACCATGACAATTCACTCAAAGAGATGGAATATACCGATTCACTGGTGAAAGCGATCAAAAACTTCATCGGTACTTCCATGTCCGAAGAGGGTAGGCTCTCAGGAAAAAGTACGCTCTTCCTGCATAGTGCGAAGTC
>JAJRRK010000169.1 GCA_024279555.1 Campylobacterales bacterium | reverse complement strand
GGTTCGCACAGTGGAAATGGCCTGAGTATGCTGTACCGTTCTACCCAAGAAGTGAAGAGGAACGCAAAAAGTATGTACATCTTGTTTCTCAGGTACACCATGACTTTATTAAAAAGGACAATGAATTTGCACTCAACACGGTATTCAGACTGCCGTACAATATCCATACCCGTTCGGTCAACTCCAAACACCTGATGGAGATCTCGCAGAACCATAACCCTGTATGGATCAATACTGTTGATGCAAAACGTATGGGTATCAAGCGTGGAGATGCGATCAAAGTGACTATTGAAGATACCGTTTCGGGTCTTGAGTCCGGTTACTTCATTGCTATGGCGATCCCTACAGAGGCAACAATGCCTGGTGTACTTGCCTGTTCACACCATGCCGGTAGATGGAAGCTCAAAAATGCAGTTGACATTCCAGGCTTCAAGCATAAGCTCGGTGTCCTTGGATTGGGTGCACCGCTTTATGACATGACAATGGATGGTAAAGTAGGTACACTCAAGCCGACAGAGGGGCTTGATGAAGGTATGCAGGCACGTAGAGATACATGGCAGTTCAAAGAGTACAACAAAGACCTCGACAATATCTGGTGGGACGGACTCAGCGGAGCATGGCAGAATGCTGTTGCCGCGTCACATCCGGATCCGATCGCAGGTAACCATGCATGGCATCAGAAAGTGCGTATCGAAAAAGCCGGATCAGGAGAAAAGATCGGCGATATTTATGTCAACTATGAAAACAACTATAAAGTCTATCAGGCATGGAGAGACAAGCTGACTCGTCCTCTGGCCAAAGGTGATACGCTTAGAAGACCGGTTCATATGAAGCGACCGGCTGTGCCTTTGACACTCAAGGCATATACGGTGGATATCAAGGCGTAAGTCCCCTCCACCTCTCCTGGGGGATGGTATCTCCTGTCCCCCTTTTATACAATTTTCCAGATAGATCTCTACCTTATGTACTATTTATCTTGAAAGTGGTATAGTTCGCGCATACCGACAATGACAGAAAGTGAAACAATGAAGAAGATGTTAGAAGAGATAGACAACCGTATTGCACTCTATGCACTCACCTCCCGGCTGATGATGATCGAAGTTGATGAGCCTTTCCTCGATCAGATAGAGGCAGATGAAGGATTGCTGGCACTGCTGCCCAACTACCGTGACTGGAAGAAGCGTACAGAGCTGAGTAAAAAAGAGCTGGTAGACAAGTATTACAATGTTGACTTCGCCAACCTTTTCATTATGCATCTGGTTCCGTATGAGAGTTTCTATACCCGTGAGGATCAGATGATCGAGAGTGGCGGTGACAATCCTGTGCTCTCTTTGTACAATGCACTCGATTTCCGGGTAGAGCTTGAAAAAGCGAGAGTGGTAAGCCCGGATCACATCGGTGTGGAACTTGAGTTCATGTATATGCTTTGTGTCGCACAGAAAAAAGCACTCGAAGAGAATGATCTCGAAGGTGTCTGTGAACTGCTCAGTGTTCAGAGAGGATTCCTGCGTGACCACTTGCTCGAGTGGGCGCCGATGTTTCTCATCAATGCCAAACGTGAGTCCCGTACTCCGCTTTATCATGACGGTACGGAGCTGACACTTGAGTTCCTGCTCAGTGACTATGAATATGTCGTTGCACAGCAGGAGAACTATTGTACCGATATAGGTGAAGAGGAGTGATGAGACTTCACCTTGATATCACCAAATGTGTACGGGCGACCAGCAAGTTATCGCAGTGTACCAGATGTGTCGAAGCGACTGACGGACTGGTGCAGATTGAGGAGCAGCTTCCTGTGTTTGCCAAAGGGACCGGTGTGGAGGCAGCTGCCTGTGTGGGCGTGTGTCCTACGGAGGCTTTTTCGCTTTCCGATTTCTCTGTAACAGAGTTTTTCTTTACCTTTCTCGATTCGAAAATACGTCTTATTTCCCGGAAGGTCAATGTGCCCTGCCTCTCTGTGCTCAGCGTGGAGCATTTGATCTCTCTGGCACTGGCAAGTGAAACCCCTGTCACCCTTGATCTGAACGACTATGAAGAGGGGACGGTACTTTTCAATGAGATCGCAGGGCGTATCGAAGAGGCGAATTTTATACTCTCCTCCTTTTCGGACAAACAGCTTGAGATCAATGTGGAAAGTGACCGTCATTTGGGGCTAGATCCGGAATCTACAGAGACTGACGGTGATACCCTGAATCGGGTTCGGGATGACAACAGGGAAACTGCAGCAGACAGAAGAGCCTTTTTGCGTAACACCACCTCTCTCAAAGGGGTTGTCAAACACAAGAAGGAGTTCGAAGAAGCGGTAGAGGCGGATGAACTTCACCACTTCGAGATCGATCCGTCGATGACACAGAAAATCCGAGACAAGCACCTGCCGGACAAGCGCAAGATACTTTTTACGACCCTCAAGCATGCGCAAAAACCGGAACAGTATGAGATATTGGCGGAGGAGGATGTCTCTTTTGTCTCTCAGAAGTTCGTCAATGAAGATTGCACCAACTGTCAGATCTGTTACCGTATCTGTCCTACCGGAGCGCTCAGTTCCAACAAGAAATTCTCGCTCATCCACTTCGATGCGATGCTCTGTGTCAAATGCCGTCTCTGTCATGATGTGTGCGAACCCGATGCTATCCAGCTGCAACCGGGCTTCGAGGTCAAAGAGTTCTTTGAACCGACCCAGCGAACATTGGCGACCTTCAGCATCAAACGCTGCAACGAGTGTGGCAACCCCTTCACCTATCTTGGCGGGGAACAGACCTGCCCCCGTTGTCTGATCGAAGAGGAAGAGGCGATCTTTCTGCATGAGAATGCATTGAAAATGGAGCAGAATAATGAGACCTGAAGAGATAAAACCTGACACACTTCTGTGTACCATTCTGGGCTACAATGCCCAGACAGGATATACGAGGAAGTATTTCAACAAGATACTCAAGCATCAGGGTATCAACGCTACAGCGATCGCCTTGAATATTACAGATGAACACTTTGATTTTACGATGCAGAATGTAGCACAGTCCAAAGTGGACAAAATGATGATCGAAAAAGAGTTCCAGAATAAAGCCTTACAATACTGTGATCACCTTAATGAAACTGCACAGCGTGAGGAGCGCATAGATTTTGTCGAGATAGAAGCAGGGAAGATACACGGCTATTGTTTTGATGATGAAGCCAAAGCCCTCTTCATGAAACCGGAATTTCTGGATGACCAGATCCTGTTTGTAGCAAAGATGATGCTGATCGCTAACAGGTGGTTTGATGCGAAGATCGATGTAGATGAAATTCCGTTGTTAATAGAGAATTAAAGGAGAAATGATGAGCGATAGAGATATGAATGACTTGCGAAAAGAGTTTAATGACCTGAACCTGGAGAATTTTGCCGGAGGTCAGCCGGCATTCTGTCCTGACGGGCAGTGTGAGGCCGACGAGGAGCTTGACCTTCAGGATTACCCTTCCTATACAGAGGCTCTTTATGCCAAATTGGTTGCCCCCTCTGTGAGCGGCATCTATATCTCTCGTTGGGACATCAAGGACATTGCGCTTGCTGCAGGGGATTCTATGGCAATCCACCCGCGCAAGCGTATGTTCGAGTTGCTGATGAAGTATGCGACCAGCCGTGAGAATATGGCAGCAGTCCTCGATGCTCTGGAGAATCATATGGAAGAAAAGATTGCCATCTATGAAGAACTGATGGAGAGCTTTCCCCACAGTGCGGAGGTTTTTCAGCCCAAGATAGACAAGGCACGCAAGACGATCCGTTTTCTTCCCTTGATATTGGAAGAGTACTTTTCCGAAGAAGCATAAGAGGCAGCATTCTCTTTCTCTGTGAACTTACGGTATACTTCAGTTATCTTCCCGATGGTTAAAATCCTGTATTTTTTCGCCGGATGACTGTACTGATGGGATAATATGACTTGAAGGATATACTATGACAAAACAATTTACGGCTGCAGTGGCAGCCGTACTCTTTGCTGTACAACTGACAGCGGCCGACACTTCCCCTAAAGACCCTTACCATATGTTCCCACAGGCATCAGAGAGACAGAACCGTTTTGTGATCGAGGTACCAAGAAAAGAGAACGAGAATGACTACAGACTTCAGTTGCTTGTAGGAAAGAGGATATCGGCGGACTGTAATATGCATGGGCTTTCCGCCAAAATAGAGAAGAAGCTATTGAAAGGGTGGGGATATCACTACTATACCTTCAGTAACATCCATGAAGGACCGCATACAATGATGGCATGCATGGAACCAAAGCAGGAGCGTTTCCTGTCTGTCTATACGGAATCACTTCTGCGCTACAACAGCAGATTGGGAACGGTGGTCTATGTGCCAAAAGGGTATGAGGTACGCTATCGTATCTGGAAAGCGGGCGAAGAACAGAAAACGCTACAGCGATGATCTGCACCGGGGAGGGGACTATTTGACGTCGGTATGTTCACCGTGTTCCGTATCATACTCTTTGATGTCTTCCTTGAACTGTTCGACCTCTTTTTGGAGGAACTGCCTGTAGTGTCCCCGCATGACTACGACAGGCATACCGACATGTGCCCATTTAAAGAGTGCCGCGATGTCCTGTCTGCCAACATGGATACAGCCATGTGACATCATAGCAGTATTGCCAAGGTGGAGTGCCTGCCCGTCCTGTGTAAACTGTAGTTCAAAGTCCATATTGTTGATGCCGTTTGGAT
>JAJRRK010000168.1 GCA_024279555.1 Campylobacterales bacterium | reverse complement strand
TTGGAAATGGGAAGGGAGTACTTTGTTCTGGTCATCATTGAGCCCTACCATGGCAATGGCAGGGGTCGGAAAGACAGAGACACCGTTGGTTTCGTTGTAGAGAGAAACGTTACCCGAAACTACAGGGGTATTGAGCGCCTGACATGCCTCTTTGATGCCCTCGCACCCTTGGGCAAACTGCCACATCACTTCAGGATTTTCAGGGTTTCCGTAATTGAGACAGTCGGTAATGGAGAGTGGCTGTGCTCCGCTCATGGCAACATTACGCCCCGACTCTACCACTGCCAGCGCCGCACCGCCTTTGGGGTCGATGTAGCAGTATCGCGGGTTACAGTCTGAACTCATTGCCAAAGCTTTGCCGTTCTCTTTTACACGGATGCAGGAGGCATCAAGACTTCCGGGATGCTTCGTGGTATTGGTCTGTACCATGGAGTCATACTGGTTATAGACCCATGCCTTATCGACCACTTCGAGAGAAGCAAGCAGTTTTTCGTACGCCTCCTGATCTGCCACCGGTGCGAAATCATCAACACTCTTGGCGTTTATCTCATCAAGGTAGGTGGGGCGTGCCGTAGGACGATCAAGGATCGGCGCCTCTTCACTCACAGGGGCGATCGGCATGTCACACACCTTCTCCCCGTGCCAGAATAGCTCCATTCTCTCCGTATCGGTTACTTCACCGATGACCGCCACATCAAGCTCCCATTTCTCGAAGATATCGATGATCTCCTGCTCCCTGCCCTTCTTGGCACAGATGAGCATACGCTCCTGTGACTCAGAGAGCATGAAGTCGTACGGGGTCATCCCCTCTTCGCGTGCGGGTACCTTGTCAAGGTCCATTCTAAGACCCGCACCGGTCTTGCCTGCCATCTCGAAACTTGAAGAGGTCAGTCCTACCGCACCCATATCTTGAATCCCTACGATCGCATCGGTTTTGAAGAGCTCCAGACACGCTTCAAGCAGCAGCTTTTCGGTAAAGGGGTCACCCACCTGTACGGTTGGACGCAGGGACTTGGACTCTTCGGTAAAGGAGTCCGAACTCATCACCGCTCCCCCCAATCCATCACGCCCTGTTTTGGAGCCGACATACATCACCGGGTTACCCACACCCGATGCCACACCGAGGAAGATCTCATCGGTCTTGACCAGCCCCAGAGAGAAGGCGTTGACAAGAATGTTACCGTTATAGCTCTCATCGAAGCTCACCTCACCACCGATGGTCGGTACACCCATACAGTTGCCGTAGCTCCCGATGCCATCGACCACACCACGGACAAGGTGTCTTTGGTATTTGGCTGTTTCATCATTGCCACGCACCTTGCCAAAACGCAGTGCATTGAGATTGGCTACCGGTCGCGCGCCCATCGTGAAGATGTCACGCAAAATACCGCCTACCCCTGTCGCCGCCCCCTGAAAGGGCTCGATGAAGGAAGGGTGATTATGGCTTTCCATTTTAAAAACCGCTGCCATCCCGTCACCGATGTCGATGACCCCGGCATTCTCACCCGGTCCCTGAATGACCCACGGCGCTTTGGTAGGAAAGCCGTTGAGATACTTTTTGCTCGACTTGTACGAACAGTGCTCCGACCACATTGCCGAGAAAATCCCGATCTCGACGATATTTGGATGCCGCCCGTCAAGAATACGCAGGATATCTTCGTACTCCTCTTTGCTCAACTTGTGATTCTTGAGCACTTCATCTAAATTTTCAACTGGTTGTGACATGAAAGGTGTCCTTTAAAAGGGTAAAATAAGGGGTTTATTATACTCAAAAGGTGCTAAAGAGGGGCTTTTTGGTATGATTTCGTAAAGTCATTATTACAAGGTAAACAACCATGAACAAGATCCTCCAAATGCTCAAACTCCAGCAGCAGCTCAACGATGCTACTAACGGCAAGGGGTGGGAACACGGTATGACCAAACACGGCAAACTCATCGACTGGAAACGGTGCAGCTACCTTGAGTGTGCCGAGCTGATCGAGAGCTACCCGTGGAAACACTGGAAGAACATCGATGCCGAGCCCGACTACGAGAACATCAAGATCGAAGCGGTGGACATCTGGCACTTTATCATGTCACAGGCACTCAGCGACTACAAGATGGGCGAGCTTGGCACCATTGAAGAGCTGGCGGACAACATTGTCAACCTGCCAAACTTTGAGGATTTCAAAGCCCCGCATATACCGACTGAAAAAAATCACTATGAACAGATAGAAGTGGTCGAGGAGTTGATGCGCACCCTCTTCTGTGGCGGCTCGACCGAAAAACTTGTCATGCAGTTCTTCGATGTGGCGATGCAGTCAGGTCTCAATCTCGACAGCCTCTACAAACTCTACATCGGAAAGAATATCCTCAACCAGTTTAGACAGGACCACGGCTACAAAGAGGGAACCTATGTTAAAACCTGGAATAAAGAAGAGGACAATGTAACGATGCAGCGTATTTTGGATGAGGAACCGGAGATCACGCCAAAAGCGCTGTATACGAAACTGGAGGAGGCGTATCCTGCGTAAATGTGTTTTGCAGGTTATCCACATCAAACCTTAAAGCTCCGATGACAGGGTCATCGACTAATACATATTGCCGACAAGATCCTTCTCTACAACCTGATTTCCGGAGACTTTTACGATGGTAGCGATACGGATATTTTTGGGGGTTTCGTAACCGCACTCTTGTCCGCACTTGACCGTACCTATCAGATAGTAGCTTCCTGTAGGGACACCATAGAAAGCAAAGTTTCCGTTGGCATCCGAAGAGGTAAATCGCAGATAGTTAAAGAGCCTGTCATCGGCTTTTTGCATCTTGTGCCCACCAATGTAGCTCTCGCGGTACCACTGGTCAGAGTAACTTGTCTTTGGGTTCAGATAGAGCCGTGTCGCTTTGCCGAAAACCTTCCTGTCATACCCGTCTGTCACATAGATCTTCCCTTTGACCGTCCCTTTCCCGGTACGCGCAAGTCGGTTGTATTCACTTACAGGGAAAGGAATACGTGCTACTTTCTGTGCCTCCTGTGAAATATCACTTCCGCTTTCAGTCAGGTTTTGGTCAATATCGGAAATATCAATATTCTCCTCTTCCTCTTCAGTGCTGCTTCCCCAGCCTCCCTGTCCGTATCCACTGTGATCTCCCGGAAGCTGTGGCAGTCCGCGCTGTACACATCCGGTCATAAACCAGAGAGAGAAAAGTGCCGTCAATAGTAGTTTATAGGTCTTTTTCATACTGTTTTATCCTCTTGAGTTTTAATTGTATTATATAATAGAAGTATTAAGAGCACCACTCATCATAGGTGCCCTTAACTCAACACTTCTTTTTGTGGCTCTCGAAAAATTGCCGTAAAAAGCCTTTTGCCTCTTCATCACCCGAAAAAGCAGCTTTTTGGTACCAGAAAGCTGCTTGATCGCAACTCTTTTTGACCATATCACCTTTCCGGTAACGCTTGGCAAGCTGGCGCTGTGCATCCAGATCACCCTCCTTTGCAAAACGGTGCATATGCTTCAGCTTACGCTTTTGCCCATAATAGTAGTTGATCGTAGAGCGGATAAACCAGAGGGTAAAAAGTGCGAGAAGCCCCAGAAGGAATACTTCCCTATCCTCCGATTCCATCAGTTTTTTAAACCATTCCATCTATTTTCCCAAACAGAATTCACCGAACATCTTGTCCAGAACCTCTTCGCTGTCATACGGCTTCGAGATCGACGATATCGCTTTGACCGCCTCCTGAAGATAATAGGAGAAAAATTCCAGCTCTCCCCTGATCAGCGGCTCTTTCGCTTCCAATATCGCTTTTTTGGCTCTCTCGACCGCTTCGATCTGTCGGGCGGAGATAAGCATCATCTCCTCACCCTCACCAATTCCGTCTAACAGTTTCTCGAGTGTTTCTGTCAATTTTTTGAAACCCTTTTTGGCACTTACCTCTATGGGATCGAACGCTTCAAATGCATCCCTGTCAAGCTTCTGTGGTAAATCGGATTTGTTGATCGCAACTATAACATCTTTTTGTCTCAACATTGTCACAATCGAGAGAATCTTCTCATCTTCTTCATCAAACGGACGCGAGCCGTCAAAAAGAGCAATGATCACATCTGCATCCTCTACCGAACTCATCGAACGTTCTATCCCTATCTTCTCGATCGTATCCTCAGATTCTCTAATACCTGCCGTATCGACCAGGCGGATAATATGGGATCCGATACGCACCTGCTCTTCTATGGTATCGCGTGTCGTACCTGCAATGTCACTGACGATGGCACGTTCATAGGAGAGCAGCGCATTGAGCAGTGAGCTCTTCCCCACATTGGGCTTTCCGATGATGGCAACCTTGAACCCCTCTATGAGTCCCCGTCTACGATGGCTGGCATCGACAATATGTGTGATCTGATCGACCAAGCTTTCCAGCTGTGAAACGATGCTGAGCATGATATCATCAGGAATGTCTTCCTCGGCGTAATCGATCATCACCTCCGAGTAGGCGAGTGAGCGCAGCAAGGCTTCTCTACTCTCTTCTACAAAGTGTTTCAATTCCCCTTTCATCTGTTTGGCAAGAATCTTTGCAGCATCAACACTCTTCGCTTCGATAAGTTTTGAGATTGCTTCTGCCTCGGTAAGGTCAATCTTGCCATTAAGAAAAGCCCGTTTTGAGAACTCACCCGGCTCAGCCAAGCGTGCCCCCAGCGAGAGGGCTGTATCGAGTATCTCCTGTGAGACGATCAGACCTCCGTGACACTGAAATTCAACAATATCCTCACCGGTAAAACTGTGGGGTGAAACAAAATAGATCAGGATCGCCTGGTCAATAAGATCATCTTCTTTGTTATAAAGGGGGGTTAAATAGGCGTACCGCGGTTTTATCTCACTCTTTTTGGAGATCTTTTGTGCAATGGAGAGCGCCTGCTCTCCGCTGATACGAATGATGGATATAGAGGAGACACCGGGCGCTGTTGCAATCGCAGTGATGGTGTCAGCCATGAGACTTCGAGTGAAATTCGTTGATGACAACGAATTTCTTACCGGATTTTCCGGTCTTTACTGCAACATACTTGTCAGGGAAGGCTTCACGAAGCTGTTCAAGGGCAATCTGCACCAATATCCCGTCGAGGAAACGGGTTTTTCCTTTGCCATATTTTTCTACATTTTCAATGACCGGTTGAATATAGTTCCTGATCATCTCCTGCTGGGAAGTAAGAAACTCGGCGATTTCCAGTTTGATATAAAGCTGATACTTTGTATGCAGCCAGTTAAAGATCATATAAGAGAGTGCATTATAGCGGTACCCCTCCTTGCCTATGAGCAGTGCAGCATCCTCACCATCTATGAATATGAGTGCTGTATTGTCCACGACATCCACTTCCACCACATCGATATCGAAGCAGGAGACTTCAAAAAGATGTTTGAGGCTCTCTTCGATGCTCTGTGCTAGTTCCACATCTACGAACGGCTCTTCTTCAGCTGCTGTCTCTTTCTCAAAAAAACCTTCTACGATGCTGTCATCGGCAAGCTGCGGCTCTTTCTCTGTAACAACATGCTCTTCCGCCACTGTAACCTCTTCAGTCATCTCCGCCTGCAGTGTCGTGATAATCTCAGATGCAGCTTCCTCTTCAAGAGAAGCAGGATCTTCCGCCGGTTCGGATACTGTCATTTCCAACGGCTCTGAAGCAGAAACTGCTTTGCTGGTCGCAACAATGATAGCCTGTTTCTTGAAAAGTCCGAGGATCCCGTTGGAAGGGTACTGAATTACTTCGTATTGAAGTTCGGTTACGGAACAGGAGAGTTGTGTCGCGGCAAGCTCATACGCCTCTTCAAGGGTAGGTGCTTCAACCTTTGTCATTTAGCTCTCCTTTCCTTTTTTGTGTGCTGCTGCCGCTTCGGCTTTATGCTTTTGGTACGCTTTGTTGATCACATACTGCTGACCAATCGTAAAGATATTGTTGGTCACCCAATAGAGCACCAGACCTGACGGGAACGGCATGATAATGAACATCAATGCCATCAGTACAGGGAAGAACTGGAAGATCTTCTCCTGCAGCGGATCGGTAAAGTTGTTCGGTGTGATCTTCTGCTGGAACCACATGGTAAGCCCCATCAGCACAGGAAGAACATAGTACGGGTCAGCGGCAGCAAGATTGTCGATCCAACCATGGATCCATGGCGCACCCTGAAGTTCATCTGCATTCAAAAGTACACGGTAAAGCGCGAAGAAGACAGGGATCTGAAGCAGCATCGGCAGACAGCCGCCCATCGGGTTGGCACCGTGCTTTTTGTACATCTCCATCATCTTCATATTGAGCTTCGCCGGATCGTCCTTGTATTTCTCTTTCAGATCCTTCATCTTCGGTGCAAGGTCTTTGAGCTTCTGCATGGACATCATCCCCTTGTAAGAGAGAGGGAAGAGTACCAGTTTGACAAGCAGGGTAAAGAGAATGATTGCCCATCCCCAGTTGCCGATCATATCATTGAGCCAGAGCAGCACCTTAAAGAACGGCTTGGAGAGGAAAGTGAACCATCCAAACTCAATAGCATCCGTCAATTCCGGATGGATCGACTCAAGTATTTTATACTCTTTTGGTCCGATGTACCCGCCAAGTGTCAGATCAGGTGTTCCTTCAACAAAAATAAGCGGGTCGCCTTCTCCCACCTTGAGGATCGTAACGTTCATCCCTTTTTTGAAGTCATAGAACATCGTTGCG
>JAJRRK010000167.1 GCA_024279555.1 Campylobacterales bacterium | reverse complement strand
TGTTTGACCGATTCTCCGCGTAGCATGGTAATATCCATCTTCGGGTCGATCCCTTTGGGGCAGACAGCGGTACACTCTCCGCATAGTGTGCAGTCCCATACTCCGTTTGTCTGTACCGCATCGATGATACTTTTCTCGTCTACTTCCCGTTTGTCCACGCTGTATCGGTAGGCGCGTGTCAAGGCAAATGGGCCTAAAAAGTCCGGATTGACCGCATAAACCGGACAGGCGGAGTAGCAACTGTCACAGAGAATACAATCAGTCTGCTTCTCTGTGCGCTTTTCGTCCTCATGTGTCAACAGACTCTCTTGGAAGCTGTGCAGCCATGTCGCTCCCCTCTTGAGTGTCTCTTTGGCTTTGTCTTTATCGACCTTGAGGTCTCGCAGTACGGGATGATACTGTAGGGGTTCGATGATGTCACCCGGTTTGACCTTGTAGGCGCAGGCAAGCTCTTCTCTGCCGTTGACCCGCACTGCACAGGTGCCGCAGACCGAGGCACGGCATCCTGCCGAAAAGGTGAGCGTGGCATCCTGCGTCTCTTTGATGTACATCAGCGCATTCAGAAGCGGAATTTCTCCCGCAGGCAGGGTGTAGCTCTGGTGGGTACTGGTTTCGCTTCGAAGTACTTTTATCTGCATTTAGATATCCTTTGTAGGGTTGGTTTACCGACCATCACAACCAAATATGCATCAGTGGTCAGTAAACCGACCCTACGGGTAACACATATCATATATTCTCCCTTTTCCACTGCAAGACAATATGTTTTTTAAATGCATCATTCTCTTCCGGGAAGTCGCTTCGCCAGTGGGCGCCGCGGCTCTCCTCTCTTGCCAATGCGGATGAGATGATCGTCGGTGCTAACAGCAGTGCGTTTTGAAACTCCAGAAACTCAATGAGGTGTTGGTTGTTCTCTTTGCTCTTGTCGGTAAGTCCCATGGTCTTCTGTTTGACCTGCATGGCAATTAGCTCATCGAGGGCTTCCTGAAGCCGGGCATTGTCACGGACGATCCCTACTTTTTCATAAAAAAGCGTTCCCATCGCTTCACGGTATGGGTAGAAGCTCTCCGTACTCTCTTTGGCAAAGAGTGCTTCTATCTCGGCGCTGTCTTTTTGCAGCTGTGTCCCGTCTGCGGGTTTGCTGCTGGCATAGACGGCATGTTTGTAGGCATTTTCTCCCGCAAAGCGCCCCAGTGCAGTGATCTCAAGAAGACTGTTGCCTCCCAGTCTGTTGGCACCGTGCACTTTGGTATTGGCACACTCGCCTACGGCAAAACAGCCTTTGATACCGCCAACTTCCAGCGCATCGTCCACATCAATACCGCCCATGGAGTAGTGTGCCACCGGTTTGATGGGGATGAGGTCGTGTACCGGATCGACATGCTCATGCAGTTTGCACAGTTCTACCTCCTGCGGGAGTAGCTCCATCAGTTTTGTTTCACCCAGATGTCTGACATCGAGAAAGACACGGTGACCGTTCTGTATTTGTGTAAAGATAGCACGCGCCACCTCATCACGCGGTTTAAGTTCGTCAACGAAACGCTCTCCTTTGTCATTGACAAGGTATCCGCCCTCTCCTCTGGCGCTTTCGCTGACCAGAATGCAGGAGTGCTTGAGCGCTGTCGGGTGGAACTGTACGAACTCCATGTCACTGACCGCACCGCCGGCACGCAGCACCGCCGCAATGCCGTCTCCGGTCGCGCCGTACATGTTGGTAGTGTAGCCGTGGTAGACGGCACCGTACCCACCAGTTGCCATCACGACCGATTTGGCATCGATCTGAACGACCTCACCGGTACGGATATTGAGAAATGTTGCTCCCTTAACAGTCTCTTCAGGGACAATGAGGTTCAGCAGAAAGTGTTCATCGAGAAATGCGATCTCTTCCTTGAGACAGGTATCGTAAAGCGTATGCAGTATCTTGAGTCCCGTATAGTCCTGTGCATAGCAGGCGCGTTTGGCAGACGCTCCTCCCATCTGCCGCTGTGCGACACTTCCGATGCCCGGTTTGTTGTTGTCAAGACGGGAGAATGGTACACCGATGGACTCAAGCCACGCGATGGTCTTTGGTCCGTCGGCACACATGTGGCGTACCATATCTTCATCGCATAGCCCTTTGGCGGATTTGACGGTGTCCTGAATATGTAAAGAGACATGATCTTCTTCCACATTCCCCAGGGCGGCGTTCATGCCTCCTTGTGCCATGGAGGTCTGTGAATTTGTCGGATACATCTTGCCCACTACCAGTACCGAGGCTCCCGCCTCTTTGGCGGCAAGTGCGGCACTGAGCCCGGCACCGCCGGAACCGATGACTAACACATCCAGCATGGCTTTGCCTTGTTGGATGTGAGTGAAGAGTGTTGGTATGCATTGCTTCGCAATGCTTTTATCCGATAACTAATGACCAGTAACCAATAACCCATAACTACTTTCCTTCCAGATAGTTTTTGATATTTGCCACAATACCCTCAAGCAGCTTTTTTCTCGCTTCGATACTGGTCCAGGCGATGTGTGGGGTGATGAGCAGGCGCTCTTTGTGTTCGATTTGCAACAGTCTGTTCTGCATATCGATCGGCTCTTTTTCAAGGACATCCAACCCTGCATAGATCTCACGCCGGTCAAGCTCATAGGCAAGATCGGTTTCGTTGACGATCCCCCCGCGTCCAAGGTTCAGGAGAATCGCTTTTTCTTTGAGTAAGGGAAGGTTGACTTCATTAATGAGCCCGTAGGTTTTATCGTTGAGCGGCGCGTGGATAGAGATAATATCACTGGTATTCAATAGAACGTCAAGTGGTTGGCTGATGTAGTCTGGATTGCTGTTTTCGCTGCTTGTAGAGTAATAGCTGACCGTTGCGCCGAATGCAGTAGCGACTTTGGCTACCTCACGGCCAATGGCTCCTAAGCCGATGATCCCCCATTTTTTGCCTGCGATCTCATAAAAAGGATGACTTACATCAGTAAAGAGTCCGGAGATACTCCACCGCCCGTCTTGTACGACAGAGTCATAATATTTCAAGTGCTCAAGCAGATAGAAGAGCATGGCAAAGGTATGCTGTACGACCGACTGGGTGGAGTAGCCTGCGACATTCTTGACAACGATTCCCAGTTTCCGTGCCGCTTCTAGATCGATATTGTTCATACCGGTTGCTGCGATACAGACCAGTTCAAGTTTGGGAGCGTGCTGCATCATCTCTTCTGTGAGCACAACTTTGTTGCTGATGACGATGTGGGCATCGCGTATGTGCCCCAGTGTCTCGTCAGGCATAGTATTGGTGTATTTGGTCACATCGCCGAACTTCTCCAACGGTGTGAGGTCGAGGTCTTTTCCGAGGGTCTCGGCATCGAGTATGACGATCTGTTTGCGCATGTTACTCTCCTTGCAGGGTAATGATGATGGTTCTGCCCGAGGCATGGTCTCTGTGTTCGAAAAGGTAGATCCCCTGCCATGTGCCTAAAGCAAGTCTACCGTGACTGACGGGAATTGTCAATGATGTGCCAAGCAGCATATTCTTAAGGTGGGCAGGCATATCGTCACTGCCCTCATAGGTGTGACGGAATTTGGGGTAGTCTTCGGGAACAAGGTCGTTGAGAAATCTCTCGGCATCACTGCGAACGGTAGGGTCGACATTTTCGTTAACGGTAAGCGATGCGCTTGTATGTTGCAAAAAAAGGTGTGCCAGACCGGTGGTGATGGCTCCCTCTATTTTCGTTTCTACCAAGTCGGTGATGAGGTGCATTCCCCGACGCACCGGTGGCAGGGTAAGGGTGAATTGTTTAGTGGTCATCGATCTGTTCAACGATCTGTGTGGCGCGTGCTTTGGCGGATTCCACATCGTCGTCAAGCACAAGGCTGACCGCCATACGGCGTCCCACATGTGACTCCGGTTTGCCAAATACCCGCACGAAACTCTTGGCGCTAAAGGCATCATCGGGGATCTCAAGTACCGGTGTATGGCTCTCATGTTTAGCTTTGTACGCGCCACATGCGCCTGCACCGTAGAAGGTAAAGTCAAGCGGCAGTCCCAGCACGGCACGCACATGCAGTGCGAACTCGCTCTGGCTCTGGGTGATGAGCGTAACCATGCCTGTATCGTGCGGGCGTGGCGAGCGCTCTGAGAAGTAGACCTCTTCACCCTTGACGAAGAACTGTGCCCCGAAAATGCCCCGTCCACATAGACCGTCAGTGACCGTTTTGGCGATCTCTTGGGCTTTTTTCAGCGCAACATCGCTCATGGGCATCGGTTGCCAGGAGAGGATGAAATCACCGTCTTTTTGCACATGTCCGATGGGTTCACAAAAGACTGTCCCTGTCTCATTACGCACGGTCAGCAGGGTGATCTCATAATCAAACGGTACAAACTCCTCGACGATAAGCTCACTGGCATCTCCACGCGCCTCTTTGGCGATCTCCCATGATGTTTCAATGTCGTCAGCACTCTTGGCGATGCTCTGTCCGTGTCCCGAAGAACTCATGACCGGCTTGATCACACAGGGAAAGCCCATACGCTCGGCTGCGGCTTTGAGTCCTTCAAGGGTCGTAACAAATTCATAATTGCTGGTCTTGAGTCCCAGAGTTTCCGCAGCAAAGACACGAATATTCTTACGGTTCATCGTCTTGTTGACTGCTTCGGCATTGGGGATGACATGGTAGCCGCGCTTTTCCGCTTCAAAGAGTGCGGAGATGGAGATGGCTTCCACTTCGGGAAGAATGTAGGAGGGCTTCTCTTTCTCTATGACCTCAAGTACTGCTGCCTCATCCTGCATGTCAATGGCATAGCTTCTGTTGGCAACCAGATGGGCAGGCGCATTTTTATATTTATCTACGGCGATCACTTCGATGCCGAGCCTTTGTGCTTCAATGGCGACCTCTTTGCCCAGTTCTCCCGAACCAAGCAGCATAATCTTGATGGCGTTTTCCTGTAGCGGTGCGGTAAATGTCATGGTGAACCCTTTGCGAAATAGTTGGGATCATTTTATCAAAAAGTTGGATAAGATGTAATGAGTTTAAACGGGTTTGAAAAGGTTTATATGGAAAAGTAGAATTGGGTAGCAGGGCAAAAGCCCTGTAAAGTAGGTAGATTAGAGTCTTGACTCGTATCTTCTGAGCATGAAAAGCTTTTTGAGGATCTTTTTGCGTGTAGCGATCTTCTCTTTCTTTCTCTTCTCAGTCGGTGTTTCGTAGTACTGTCTTGCTCTCGCTTCAGTTACGATAAGGTTTCTGTCACACTGTCTTTTGAATTTTCTGTACGCGTCATCAAAAGAGTCACGTGGTGA
>JAJRRK010000166.1 GCA_024279555.1 Campylobacterales bacterium | reverse complement strand
TCAACAATGATCTCGAGGTGTAGTTCACCCATACCCGAAATGATGGTCTGTCCAGACTCTTCATCTGTAGAGACACGGAAAGAGGGATCTTCTGCAGCAAGTTTACCCAGTGCAATACCCATTTTTTCCTGGTCAGCCTTGGTCTTAGGCTCGACTGCAACAGAGATAACAGGATCCGGGAAGTCCATTCTCTCGAGAACAACTTTGTCTTTTTCGGAACAGAGTGTATCACCGGTTGTTGTATTTTTCAGTCCAACAACCGCACCGATCTCACCAGCGTAGATCTCAGAGATCTCTTCTCTTTTGATCGCGTGCATTTTCATGATACGACCGACACGCTCTTTTTTCCCCTTGGTTGAATTCAGCACATAAGAACCTGACTCAAGAGAACCTCTGTAGACACGAATGAATGTCAACTGTCCGACAAACGGGTCTGTCATAATTTTAAATGCAAGTGATGCAAACTCACCGTCATCAGTAGACTCTACGATCACTTCTGTGTCCGGATCGTCCATAAGGGTACCTTTGATCGGTGGTGCTTCAACAGGAGACGGAAGATAGTCTACAACGGCATCAAGCAGTGTCTGGACACCCTTGTTCTTGAACGCCGTACCACATGTCATCGGAACGATGTGCATGTTGATAGTCGCATCTTTGAGACCTTTCATGATCTCTTCAGTGGTAAGCTCCTCACCCTCCATATATTTTTCCATGAGTTCTTCGTTACCGTCGACAGAAGAGATCTCTTCGATCATCTTTTCTCTGTACTCTTCGGCGATTTCCTGAAGCTCAGGTCTGATATCCTGCTCATGGTATGCTGAACCCATTGCAGCATCTTCATCCCATACGATCTCTTTCATCTTGACAAGATCAACAACACCTTCGAAGTTGTCTTCAGCGCCGATAGGAAGCTGGAAAGGCACCGGGTTACCCTTGAGTCTGTCACGGATTTGTCTTTCAACTTCAAAGAAGTCCGCACCGGTTCTGTCCATTTTGTTGACGAATACGATGGATGGAACACCGTAACGGTTTCTCTGTCTCCAAACTGTCTCAGATTGTGGCTGAACCCCACCGACCGCACAGAATACGGAAACCGCACCGTCAAGCACTCTCATGGAACGCTCAACTTCAATGGTGAAGTCAACGTGGCCCGGAGTGTCGATGATGTTGATCTGCTTGCCTCTCCATTCACAAGTCGTTGCTGCAGAAGTAATGGTAATACCACGCTCCTGCTCTTGCTCCATCCAGTCCATAGTCGCTGCACCATCGTGAACTTCACCAATCTTGTGCTCAACACCTGTATAGAAGAGGATTCTCTCTGTCGTTGTTGTCTTACCCGCATCGATGTGCGCGGCAATACCGATGTTTCTTACATCTTCAAGTTTATGACTTCTAGGCATACTTTACTTCCTTACCATCTATAGTGAGCGAATGCTTTGTTCGCTTCTGCCATTTTGTATGTATCTTCTTTCTTCTTGAACGCAGCACCTTTTTCAGTCGCAGCATCCATCAGTTCGTTGGAGAGACGCTCCATCATCGTTCTTTCGTTTCTCTTTCTTGCCGCATCGACGATCCATCTGATACCCAGAGACTGCTGTCTGACAGGTCTTACTTCGATAGGCACCTGATAGGTGGCACCACCGACACGTCTACTTTTAACTTCCATGACAGGCTTGACATTGTCCATTGCTTTGTTGAACACGTCGATCGCTTTTTCGCCTGTTTTTGATTCAATTCTCTCAAGCGCAGAGTAAACAACCTTTTGCGCAACACTCTTTTTACCATCAAGCATCACTGCGTTGATGAATTTTGTCAATACTTTTGAGCCGTATACTGGATCTGGCAGTACCGGTCTGACGGGAGCTTTTCTTCTTCTCATTATCTCTTTCCTTTTATCTTCAATTTAATTGACGCATCTAAAGCAAAGCTTCATCTGCTATGCTGACGCTGTGTCAACTTCAGCAGTTGGCTCTCGCGGATAGCCGCTCTTTAACGGTCAATGTCATTTACTCAAGTATCATCCCAGAAGGTTTCTCGATGAATACCTGCTCAAGCTCATTACTAAGCTAAACTCAACCTATCTGTTTCACGCGAACGTGACAACTTCACCCGAACCAATAAAGGCTGGATTACTTAGGTCTCTTAGTGCCGTATTTGGATCTTGCAACTTTTCTGTTTGCAACACCTGAGGCATCAAGCGCACCACGAACGATGTGATACTTTACCCCTGGAAGGTCTTTAACCCTACCGCCACGTACAAGGACGATGGAGTGTTCCTGAAGGTTATGACCTTCACCACCGATATATGAGATGACCTCATATCCTGATGTCAGTCTGACTTTCGCTACTTTTCTCAAAGCAGAGTTTGGTTTTTTTGGAGTCGTTGTATATACTCTTGTACATACCCCTCTTCTTTGAGGACAACTCTCAAGCGCTGGTGATTTTGACTTCTTGATCACCTTTTTACGTTCTTTACGAATCAACTGGTTAATGGTTGGCAAATCGTTTCCTTTCTCATATTGTTTATTTGCTCTGTGAGCGAATTGAATCTGGTCGTTAAACCATCCCAATGCACTAAAATATGCACTAAAATCGTGTAACGGTAGAAAAATGGAGGTGTATTATACCGAGATTTTCTTTGGTTTTTCTGAAATTATAACGGGGGATTATGCAGGTGGGAGGACCTGCATAGGATAATAGCTACAAACTATGCATCTGAAGCGGTGAGTTTGACCTCATCCTGATCGATCATACCTGTACCTACAGGGATGAGACGACCGATGACGACGTTCTCTTTGAGATCTTCGAGTGTATCGATCGTACCTGCAATAGATG
>JAJRRK010000165.1 GCA_024279555.1 Campylobacterales bacterium | reverse complement strand
TTGACGATCTCCTCATCCACCTCATCAATCTTCGCCCTTGCCTCTTCGAGAGTCGTACACTGTTCTATCTGCATATTCTATTCCTTATTTTCTTTATTATAAAATCAAATTTTACTCAACCATGATGTAATATATTTTAACCTATAATACCTTTATGAAAAAGAAAAAACACATATTCATTTCGATATTTGCCGCTGTACTGCTTTTAGGTCAACCTCTCTGTGCCGGCGGGGATCTCGGCGATGCCAATATAACCGCTCAAACACCACAGAAACCCACCAGCAAGGATATGGTCTGGCTTCCGTATCTCTTCTCGACAGACTCCACTGGACTAGCCGGAGGAGTAGGGGTCATCAAGCAGGGCTTCCTGCAGCCGCAAACGACCACCATCGCCACACTCTTCTATGGTGCGGACCAGGACATCATCACCAACGGGCAGCCCGACACCTCCAATTTCTCCGGCGGTTTTGCGGCGATATTCGACTACCTCATCCCGGGTACAGACCGGTTGCTGTTTTCAGCCATGGGGATGAAGAGCAACTTCCCCAAAAGCCGCTACTATATCTACGACCACACCAATGATTCAAGTGATGACAAGTACACTGAGTCCTCCGGAAATGTTGACTTCGTCTACCTGACACTCAAGTATGTCCTTCCCCTGGGTGATGGGCTTGACAATCCTGAAGGACATTATATACTCAGGAACGGGTTTGCAGTCGGAAGGGAGAGTTATGGGGGCGGCACGCCTTTCGTGACAGGTCGTACTTCACTTGGACTCACCGGTTTCTATGAGCATAACACTTTTGACAACTACATTCCGAATACCGACCCCACACGGATAGACCGCTCTTCCAGAGGGCTACAGGACTGGAATACGAACGGTCTGCGCTTCTTCATAGACCATGACAATACCGACTTCGACCTCAACCCTTCCCGGGGCTACCAGTTCAATGTACAATACTCCAGGGACTTCGGCTGGGGTGATTCTGAAGAGACATGGGATTTTCTTGAGTTCAAATACAATCATTACATCGATCTTCCCACTTTCAGCAATACACAGCAGAATGTACTTGCCATGAGTTTCTGGACAGGCTACTCCTTCTCATGGAACAGAACGACCAACAACCAAAATGCCATCGATGCACACCGTCCGCCGCCATGGGAAGGTGCCAGACTGGGCGGTATGTTCCGTATGCGTGGATACAATACTTACCGTTTCTCCGACAAAGCGGTCATTTACGGGACAGCGGAGTACCGTGCCATCATTGACTGGAACCCTTTTAAAAGTAACGAAGCACTCCACGAATACACCCCTGTCTCCATCGACTGGCTGCAGTTGGTCGCCTTCGTTGAAGCGGGACGTGTCAACGGCAACTACAGTACCGACCTTTTCAAAGATATGAAATATGATGCCGGTGTCTCACTGCGTGCTCTGGCAGCGGGTGTTCCTGTTCGATTCGATGTTGCTTTCAGCAAGGAGAGCACCAACTTCTGGGTCATGGTCTTCCAGCCCTTCGATTTTTAAACAACCATACTGCCGGGGGTAAAAGTCTCGGTTCCGCGCAAAAAAATCGGCATAAAAAAAGCCCGGCTCCCTTTCGGGAGACCGGGCTTTCTGTTTTGGAGGAAGTAATATGACTTTGTCATTCCCATGAAAATGGGAATCTTAACCTATAGATATTTCAAAGTCAAGATCCCCGATCAAGTCGGGGATGAGAGACTTATGCAGCGGTCTTACTCGACCTCTGCATCGATGACGTCGTCTTGTCATCTTTTAGAACGCTTCCCGAACAAAGTCCGGTAAGCTACGCTGTCGCTGAGACCTCCTCGGCGGAGTGCCCATGCGACTGGTCGCATTTCATGCAGCGGTCTTACTCGACCTCTGCATCGATGACGTCGTCATCGTCTGCTTTCTTGCCGGCATCGGCGCCGCCTTGTGCTGCACCGCCCTGCTCTTTGGCATAGACCGCTTCGGCAAGTTTATGGCTCTTTTCTGTAAGCGCCTTGACCTTCTCGTCAATCTGCTCTTTGGTCGCGTTCTCGTCTTTGAGTACGGTTTCAAGGTCGGCAATCGCCGCTTCAATGTTCGCTTTCTCGCCTGCGTCAAAGCTCTCACCAAGCTCATCGAGTGACTTTCTTGTCTGGTGAATGAGTGCATCTGCCTGGTTCTTCGCTTCGACGATCGCTTTGCGTTTTTCGTCCTCAGCCTTGTGCGCTTCGGCATCCTGAACCATCTTTTCGATCTCTTCTTCACTCAGTCCGCTCGAACCGGTGATCTTGATCTCCTGAGATTTACCTGTACCTTTATCGACTGCCGATACCGTCAAGATACCGTTGGCATCGATGTCGAAGGTTACCTCGATCTGAGGTACCCCTCTTGGTGCAGGCGGGATACCCTGAAGCTCGAACATACCGAGCGACTTGTTATCCTTGGCGAATTCACGCTCTCCCTGGAGAACGTGAATGCTTACTGCAGGCTGGTTGTCCTCTGCGGTAGAGAAGATCTGAGACTTCTTCGCAGGGATCGTCGTACCCTTCTCGATGACTTTGGTGGTCACACCGCCGAGCGTCTCGATACCGAGGCTCAGAGGTGTTACATCGAGCAGGAGTACATCTTTGACATC
>JAJRRK010000015.1 GCA_024279555.1 Campylobacterales bacterium | reverse complement strand
TCGTAGCCCTAAACTACTTTTGGCTATAATCGCGGCACTTAATCCATTACGAGGAATGCTTGTGAGAACACACTATTGTGCCGAGATCAATGAAACACATATCGGTGAGGAAGTCACCGTAGCCGGCTGGGTTGCCAGCCGCAGAGACCACGGAGGCGTTATCTTCATCGACCTTCGTGACAAGGACGAAGTCGTACAGCTTGTCTGTGACCCTGCCGACAATGCCGATGCCCACAAGATGGCCGAAGAGGTGCGTGACCAGTTCGTCCTCATCGCCACAGGAAAGGTACGCGCCAGAGGAGAAGGGCTTGAAAACCCCAACCTCAAAACAGGAAAAGTCGAGATCGTCGTAGACAAACTCGTCATAGAGAACCGCTCCAAGCCGATGCCATTCGATCTGAATGATGAAAAGGTTAATGAAGAGATACGTCTGAAATACCGCTACCTCGAACTTCGCAGCCAGAAGTCCTACGATATCTTCAAACTCCGTTCCAAAGCGACTATTGCAGCACGTAACTCCCTCGATGCACTCGGTTTCCTCGAAGTGGAGACACCGGTACTGACCAAGTCCACACCTGAAGGAGCTCGTGACTACCTCGTACCCAGCCGTGTACACCCCGGTGAGTTCTATGCCCTGCCTCAGTCTCCGCAACTCTTTAAACAGTTGCTGATGGTAAGCGGTTTTGACCGATACTTCCAGATTGCCAAGTGTTTCCGCGACGAGGATCTCCGTGCGGACAGACAGCCTGAATTCACACAGATAGATGTCGAGATGAGCTTCTGTACGGAAGATGATGTCATCGAGGTGGCAGAGAAACTCATTAACGACATTTTTACCCAATGCGGTTTCAGCATCCCTTCTACTTTCAAGCGTATGACCTACCACGAAGCGATGGAGAAGTACGGCTCTGACAAACCCGACCTCCGCTACGACCTTGCCATGGTCGATGTCATCGACATCTTTGAGCGCTGCGACAACGAGATCTTCTCCAAAATCGCTTCCATGCCGAAGAAGAACCGCATTAAAGCGCTCAAAGTGCCAAACGGTGACAACATCTTCTCCAAGCGCCAGATGAAGGGATTTGAAGACTACGTACGCAAGTTCGGCGCTCAGGGTCTGGGCTACTTCCAGATGAAAGAGGATGGGCTCAAAGGACCACTGACCAAGTTCTTCAACGAAGATGACCTCCAAGCCATCATTGACCGCTGCGGTCTTGAAGTAGGAGATGTGGTCTTCTTCGGTGCAGGTGAGAAGAAAGTGGTGCTTGATTATATGGGCCGATTCCGTATCTATCTTGCGGAGCTGATGGAGATCATCCCCGAAGATACTTTCGAGTTCCTCTGGGTCGTTGACTTCCCAATGTTCGAGGTAGAGGACGGTCGTGTCAAAGCACTTCACCACCCTTTCACCCAGCCAAAATCGCTTGACTTCGAGGAGATCGAAGAGATCGAGTCGATCGCCTACGACATCGTGCTCAACGGTACGGAGCTTGGCGGCGGTTCCATCCGTATCCACAAGGAGGATATGCAAGCAGAGATCTTTAAACTGCTCGGTATCTCCGAAGAGGAAGCACAGGAGAAATTCGGCTTCCTGCTTGACGCGCTCAAATTCGGTGCGCCGCCACACGGAGGTTTTGCACTGGGTCTTGACAGACTCATCATGCTTATGGCAGGAACAGACAGCATCCGTGATGTCATTGCCTTCCCGAAAACCCAGCGTGCGCAGTGTCTACTGACACAGGCACCAAGCCCGGTAGATGCGGAACAGCTCAAAGAGTTGAGTCTCCGCATACGCCAAACGCCGACAGCGTAACATCTGTGTCATTCCGGGCTTGAGCCGGAATCTCCCATAACAAGGAGAGATCCTGGCTCAAGTTCAGAATGACAGCAAACTACAACCTAAAATATATTAGTATAAACCATTACGTGTAAAAGGAAATATTTATGAAAAAACTCTTTCTCATCATCGGAGCACCCGGCTCCGGAAAAACGACTGATGCCAGCATCATTGCCCAAAGACATCCAGACAAGATCGTGCACTACTCTACCGGCGACATGCTCCGTGAAGAGGTAGCAAGCGGCAGCGAGCTTGGCAAAGAGATTGACAGCTACATCTCCAAAGGGGCACTTGTACCCCTTGATATCATCGTCAATACCATCGTCTCCGCTATCAAAAATGCTCCGGTGGACAACATACTCATCGACGGATACCCACGAAGTGAAGAGCAGATGACTGCCTTTGACGAGCTGGTCAGCAAAGAAGACGATATCAATCTGGTATCCGTCATCGAAGTACGTGTCAGTGAAGAAGTTGCCAGAGAACGCATCCTTGGTCGTCGTGCCGAAGCAGCCCCCGGTGAAGAGCGAAGTGATGACAATGAAGAAGTCTTCCTCAGCCGCATGAAGATCTATACAGAACCTCTACCTGCCATCCAGAAGTTCTATGAAGAGAAAGGACTTCTGAGTGTCATTAACGGTGAACGTACACTTGATGAAGTCGTTGATGAAATGGAAAAATTTGTACTGAGCAAAATTTAACACTTCTTACTATCACCTCTACCTTCATTCCTGCCGGATAACTGATATCTGGCAGACTTAAACCTCTTCCCCACTCTTATTTTGATCAAATTCAATACTTCAATTCAGCTGATCGACTACTCACTTTATGTTTCATAATCCTTATTATAACCTAAAGATATAAAATCATAAAATCTATAGAAATACTTGACATTCATAATTTTTTAACCTATACTAGCATCACAAAAAATACTAACAAGGAAATACATGAAAACAAATACGTTTACAAAACTCTCTTCCGGAGTTGCACTGTCACTTGTGACATCCACTATACTACACGCCACCAATGGAGATACACTTATCGCAGTCGGTACCAAAGCAAGAGGTATGGGGGGTGTCGGTATCGGTATGAGTCACGGTGCAGAGTCTACTCTAAGCAACCCTGCGATGATCACTACTGTTGAAGGAACAGAGATATCATTTGGCGGTACAATCTTTATGCCAGATATTACAAGCCAAATTACTACTGCTGGCGGTCCAGACCAATCATATTCAAGTGATGCAGATATCAATATGATTCCTGAAGTTTCGTTGGCACACAAACTTACAGAGAACTGGTACATCGGTATCGGTATGTGGGGAACCGCGGGAATGGGGGTTGATTACAGCAAATTTGCAACCCCTGGTTCATTAAACAATTTCCAAATGGTAACCAACCTCCAATTGATGCAGTTTGCAGTTCCTATTGCATACAAAATTGACGGATTGAGTATTGCATTCTCTCCTATCATGCAATATGGAAATCTTGATATTAACTATAACTTTGGTGGTACAGTAGGTGCAGGATTGGCTCAAGACTTTGGTTTTGGATATACATTCGGTGCATCTTATAACTTTAACAATGGACTAACACTTGGTGCTGTTTACAAGTCCTCAATAGAGATGGACTATACAAACCAGCTTACTACAGCAACTGCACCATTCGGTATTTCACTTCCCGATAATGATACATTAGAGCAACCCGCTGAATATGGTATTGGTCTATCATACGTAATGGGTCAACACACATTTGCCTTTGACTATAAACGAATCAAGTGGTCAAGCGCAAAAGGCTACCAAGACTTTGGATGGGATGACCAAGATGTCTATGCTCTAGGGTATCAATATACACAAGATAACTGGGCATTGAGACTTGGATACAATCATGCTTCAAGTGCTGTTGTTGAGGCTGCAAATGGAGCAACTAGCCCAACTGCAGCTGCGTTAAATATGTTTAATCTTCTTGGTTTCCCAGCAACAGCAGAAGATCATTATACAGTTGGTGGTACATATGAATTCAGTAAACAGTTTTCTCTTGATCTGGCATATGTATATTCACCCTCAACAAGTGAAACCTATGATATCGCTGCACTATTTGGACCAAATGCAAATATTTCGACTGACCACAAAGAGTCTAGCCTCTCTTTCCAGCTAACTTACAAATTCTAAGCCCTTTCTCCCCATTTGGGGAGAATTTCTCTTTAACATCTCTTTCCCCTTTCATCCTTTAAGCATTTTATTATAGAATATAAAGGATATTCATTAAAATAAATTCTTTTTATCAATAATTAATATATCATAGGAGTCATCATGAAAAAGAGATTTCTTTTTGCAGTACTTTTCACCGGCGGACTTTTTGCAAACCACATTACCATCTCTGGTACAGTCGTCTCAGACAATCAAAAATATATCGGTGCGCGCTATATGGGATATGTCAAAGAGGTCTTCGTCCAGATCGGTGACAAGGTCAAACGGGAAGATACGCTATTTAAGATGGATTCTGCAGAATTTGATATTTTAAAAGAACAAGCCAATCTTGCACTGGAACAGGCTGAGATACTTACCGATGTCTACCGCAGTAAGCTCGACGAGATACGCAGAGAAAAAGCCTTGTTAAGAAAACATGGAACAGACACTTATAACTTTGATGATATGAGTGAAAATCTCTCTATCACCGCAGAACATACCCAGTCGATGCTCAAAGCGATGCAGGCGATCGTCAAGAATGCCGCTCAGAAAGTCAAAGAGATCAGTGTGATCTCACACTATCTGGAGGTCAAAGCACCCAGTGACGGCATCATTGTGCAAAAAAATCTCCATGTGGGAGACATGGTCATGCCGGGCTTCCCTGTGATGGTACTTGTCGACCTGAATCACCTCGAGATCGAAGCGCAGATCTCCGAAGCCGATCTCATCAAAGTCAATGAAGGCGACTTCGTCAAGTTCGAAATCCCTGCCATACACTACAAAGGCAGAGGACGCATCAAATCCATCGTCCCCAGTGCCAACCCTATGACCCACACTTTTACCATTCGTATCTCATTCAAAAAAGACCATAAAAAGATCTATCCGGGTATGTATGCAAAGATTGAGATAGAATATAATCAGGCGCTGGTGAGAGAATAAGAGGGTTGAGAATAGCGAGAAAGATAAACACTTCATTCTTCTAAACGTGTCAATTGAAGATTCCCATCAAGTCGGGAATGACATACTGCTTACACTTTTGTCACTCCTCCTCACACTTCTTCTTTTTACGGAAAATCAGAGATTTGATATTGTTAGTCAGAATACACCAAGTACCCTCTTTCTCTTCATCCAGATCCTCTTCACACTCCTCTTGCACATGCGGATCCATCGCCTTGGCGTTTGCCATCAGAACAGGAATAAAAAAGAGTGCTACCACTGTTGCTGCAATACTACCGAAAATAAGTGCGATACCAAGTCCACCGAAGATGGGGTCAGTCGAGAGCAGCAAAGACCCCAAAATGATCGCCACGGCGGTCATAAGGATGGGTTTGGCACGGGTTGCTGTCGCAATGGCAATGGCGCGATTCTTTTCGTGCCCCTCCTGCATCAAAGAGCGTGAAAAATCAATAAGCAGCAGTGATCCACGCGCACTGATCCCCATGAGCGATATGAACCCAATCAGCGATGTTGCTGTCAGAAAGAAATTCACATCGGCAAACGCAAGCGAGATCTTGTCGGTGATCCAGTGCCCGACGATCACCCCGATGATAGAAAGAAAACTTCCTGCAAGTACAATCCCACTGAGGGCAAAGGATTTATAGTAGACCACCATCAGCAGGAACATCAGTATCAGTGCAGCGATGAACGCCCCACCAAGATCGCGGAACGTATCGAGTGAAACCTTCATCTCCCCATCCCATCGGATAAGAAGTTTGTCACCTGTTTTCTTGTCCACAACATTCAGGTCGAACATATAGGTGGTGATCCCCGGCACTTTGGTGACATTGTACTCAGACTTGAGCAGTTCCAGCATTTTGTCTCTGGCTTCAAGCAGCGGATAGACTTGAGAGACCATATCACACTCGGCAGTGATGATCGCCATGTTCTTGAGATCTTTACGAAAAATAGTGGGACTAGATGGTACCTCTTTAATGCTGACAACCTCTATGAGAGGCACCATCATACCTTTTCTGTTCATCAGGCGTAATGCCGAGAGGCGATCTTCGAGTGAACGCCTACTCTCTCCGCTGAGTATGCGTGTATCATCCCCAAGACGGACAAAAATCGGGATCTGATCCTGCTGATTCTTGGTATTTTTCACCGCCACAGGCATCCCTTTGAAGGCAAGATAGATGATCTGATTGACCTGGTCGACACTCAAACCGCTTCGGATGATCTTCTCTTTGTTAGGTGAGAGTATATAGGTCGTATAGATATCGTCCATCATCACATCCACATCGACCAACCCTTCCGTATCACCAAGAATGAAAGCCACTTTGTTTGCCATTTTTCGCAACATCTCGTCGTTTTTGGAGTAGAGCTCCACTACAATGGTCGCAAGCGTCGGGGGACCTGATGGCATCTCTATAAAGCGGATACTGGTCGAGGGCACCAGCGTACCGCATCGTTTCTGTATGGTCGGGCGTATGCGGTGTACCATCTTGAAGGAAGGTTCATCTCTGTGATGTTTGTCGGTCAGATTGACCACCACTTCAGCCTGATTCTGCATACGCTTGAAGGCACTCCCCTTGACAAGCCCTGCATAATCAAGCGGCGCCCCCTGCCCCAAAAAGATCTCCATATCCGTTACTGCCGGTTCCTTCTCCAGTTCATGTACCACACACTCGGCCACCTGCCTGGTCTCATTGATGGAAGCATTGGTAGCCGTGTCGATGTAGATGGTAAAGGTATTGGCACTTTTGCCCGGCAGCATCTTTGCCAAAACTAGTTTGGTCGGGATCATCATCATCGAACCCATCAGGGCTGCCAGCACCAAACCTATGACGATCCACCGTTTTTTTCTGCTCTCAAGGATCTCAAAGAGGAAATTTTCGAACTTCATGCTTTCTCCTCCCCTTGTGCATCAGCATTGTGTCCAGATTTTTTCGTTTCCTTCTCATGGGCGATACGGTGGGCTACCACCTCCGCTTTGATCTTTCGGAAATTGATAAACTTTTTCGCCATATACGGAGCGAAGACATAGGCGACAAAAAGCGAAACGGCAAGTCCTACAGGTACATTGAGCGGAATGGGTTTCATAAACTGTCCCATCATTCCTCCGACAAACGCCATAGGCACCATTGTCAGGATGATCGCGATGGTCGCAATGTTGGTGGAGGGGCCTATCTCATCGGTTGCCTGTACGATAATCTCATTGACACTTTTCTTCTCAATATCCAGATGCAATCGACGGTGAATGTTCTCAATGACGATGATGGCATCATCAACAATAAGCCCCAGTGAGAGCAGGAAGGCAAAGAGGGTAATACGGTTGATCGTCTGATCGGTCAACTGGGCAATAAAAAGTGTCGTTGCCAGAATCATCGGTACGGCGACGGTCACCACCATCGACTCCCGCCACCCAAGGAAAGGGATAAGTATCAGCATAATGATGAAAATGGTGATCTCAAGATGGTGCACCAGTTCATTGACCGCTTCATTGGCACGCTCTCCATAGTTACGGGTAATGATAAAGCCTACGCCTGCCTTGTTCAAGTCAGCTTTGGCTTCCTGTATCTTTTTGATTGCCTCTTGGGCAATGAGTACGGCATTGGTACCTTTGAGCTTGGAAACGGTCAGCGTGATCTGGTTTTTTTGCCCTTCAAACACCGGTGTGTGCTCTTCTTTGTCCCCATCCTCTTGTGATGCCTCATCCTCTTCATGTTCTGCTCTTCTGATCTTTTCAGGATCGACATCCATCCCTTTTTGGTAGTTGATCAGTGCATCCTGATAGTTCTGTATATCATAACTGTACTCCACTGTAGCAATATTTTTCAAGTAAATCGGCGATCCCATGTACTGCGCAATGATCAATTCCTTGAGGTCATCTACCGTATCGATGGCGTTCTCCACACCGAAGACCACCAGCTTGCCCATATTGTTCTCCGTATCAATCATCGGGGCGTTTGTGGAGATAGACTTGATGGCATTAGCAACCTGCCCGAGTGAAATATGATAGGCAGAGAGTTTATGCAGGTCGATGAGTACATTAAACTGCGGTCGCTTGACCCCTTTAAGGGTCGTCTTGGAGACATTCTCAAGTGCATTAATCTCCTGCTGAAGCTCCCTGATGGTACGGTAAAGCTCCACAACATTGGGCTCTACACCCGGCAGATGATAAAAGGCTGCTGTGAGAATGGGAATGTCGATATCGATATCGAAAGGTTTGACCAGCGGCGGCATGGTGCCTTTGGGAAGCTGATCCATGTTCTGCATCACTTTGTCATAGAGCTTGAGGTTGGAAGATTCGCGGTTCTCACCGATGTAGTACTGCACATTGACCATACCAAAGTTGTTCATCGCCGTGCCATAAATATGTTCAACCCCTTTGATCTCCCGAATACGACGCTCCAGAGGCTTGATGACCACATTGAGGATCTCCTTGGGAGAGGCACCGGGCATGGCGACAACAACAGCACCGCCACTCACCTCAATCTGGGGATCCTCTTCACGGGGCATGGTATTCAACGAAATGAATCCCAGTAGCAAAATAGCAATAGCTAAAATGGGTGTCAAAGGGTTACCCAGAAACATTTTAGACAAATGTCCTGCAATATTTTTGATCTTATATGGTTCCATGGCACCCATTATAACGACTGTTTGCATAAAAATAACTATTTTTATATCAATTTTAATGAATTATTTTATCTATGTGAATAAGTGTAAATTATTTAGAAAATTAATGAAAATATAAATATTTTTATGACACAATACTCTCTATTGTCAAATCTTGACAAAATCTATGAACAATAAAACAAAAGGATGTACATGACAAAAATGTTTTCAAAGATCGCAGTAGCGATGACACTCTTTTTCTTTGCCTCTGCGGCAGTACAGGCAAAAGAAGCAGCCTACTACAATGCACCCTATGCTGATGCCAAAACAGTAGCCTCCAAGCTGAAAAAAGCAGGTTTCCAGGTGCTCACTACCTATTCTCCTGCAAAAAAAGACTATCTCAAGGTGATTGTGGTCACAAACAAAGCTCTCAAGAGTGCTGCCAGCAAACCAAAACGAGGATTTGCTGCGATACAGAAAGTACTGGTCAACAGCAAGGTCAAAACCGTACTGACGACCAACCCTACCTACTGGCTCAAAGCATTTCTTCAAAAAGACTACAATGCCGGCACAGCAAGCAGTACGACCAAAGCGCTTTCCAAAGCACTTGGCAAACTCACCCCTACCAAAGATGCACTCTCTGCAAGCAAACTTGCCGGCTACCATTTTATGATAGGAATGCCTTACTATGAAGATATGCTCGTACTTAAAAAAGGGGCCAAAGGCATCAAAGGAAAGAAGCAGATCTTCGCACTCAAGCTGAATAACGGAGCTACACTTTACGGTGTCAAGATGTCAAAAGGGGCTGAGAGTTTCATCAGTACCATCGGTGAAGACAAGGCGCTGGTACTCCCTTATACTGTTCTGATTGAAAACGGCACTGCCTATGCACTCCATGCGAAATACTACCTTGCTATCTCCTATCCGCTGCTGACCATGGGCGAGTTTATGAAGATCTCAAGCATCCCCGATACGATCGAAAGATCACTCAAAAAAGCAGTCAAATAACCCCTTTACTCTATTTGCTGTGTGCATTATGCACGCAGCATCTCCTCTATCGTCACTTTGACATTTTCACCCAATGCTTTAACATCATAGCCGCCCTCTAGAAAGAATACAAACGGCACATCCGCATAATCAAGGATACATCTGACCATTGTCCGTATGCCTTCTGTCGTAATGTTCAATGTTGCCAACGGATCACTTTCATGCAGATCATACCCTGCCGAGACCAAAATAATGTCTGGATCGAATGATTTCACAAGAGGAGGGATATCGTTCTTATAAATATCGAGCAGATACTCGTCCGTACTCTCGGGCATCATGAGAAAGTTCCGGGTAAAGCCTTTTCCCTTTCCGACTCCGATGTGATCTTCCAGACCCGTTCCCGGATAGGCAAACGCCTGATGGGAAGAGATGTAAAATACTGTATCATCCTCCCAAAAAGTATCCTGTGTGCCGTTGCCGTGATGGACATCAAAATCGATGATCATCACCTTCTCATAACCCTGTTTCTGAGCATACTTGGCAGTGATTGCAATGTTATTGAAAAGGCAGAAGCCCATGGCTTTGACTGGTGTAGCATGATGTCCGGGAGG
>JAJRRK010000164.1 GCA_024279555.1 Campylobacterales bacterium | reverse complement strand
GTGTATCAGGCTGGAGAGACCGATGGATCTGTTGCAAGAACTGGGTTACAGCTACCAACCGGGAAAGACAAAATGGATCCCTCTGCAGGAAGAGATCCCTGTCTATGTGGAGTACCATACCGTATGGGTTGATGAAGAGGGTATTGTACAGTTCAGACCTGATATCTATGGATATGAGTGGAAACTTTTCCGTAAATAGGAGGATCATGTGGAACAGTTGACAGCGAGAGCCCGCATGTTGATCGCCGATGCAGATGCGCTTTTCATTACTGCGGGTGCAGGGATGGGAGTGGACAGCGGGCTGCCCGATTTTCGCGGTACGGAAGGGTTTTGGCGAGCCTACCCTAAAGTGAAGGAACTCAGATTGCGCTTCGAGGAGATGGCAAATCCCCAGTGGTTCAAGGACGATCCTTCGCTTGCATGGGCATTTTACGGACACAGACTGCATCTCTATCGTGACACGCTTCCCCATCGGGGATTTGAGATACTCAAATCATTATCTGATACTAAAAAATATGGCTCTTTTGTTTTTACCTCCAATGTAGACGGTCAATTCCAAAAATCAGGGTTTGACGAGAGCCGCATCATGGAGTGTCACGGCTCTATTCATTATCTTCAGTGCACGCAGAACTGTCAAGGCAAGATCTGGTCTGCCGAATCTATCGGTATCGATATTTCCGATGACTTCAGAGCGCAGGAGCCGCTGCCCCGCTGTCCTGACTGCGGGGCGCTTGCCAGACCCAACATTTTGATGTTCGGTGACTGGGGCTGGGAGAGCAGCCGTACCGATGCGCAGAGCAGGCGATTGCAGCAATGGCTTGCCGACCTTGAAGAGGGCGGAGCGAAACTTGCCATCATCGAAATGGGTGCAGGCACAGCGGTTCCTACGGTGCGCATGACCGGTGAGGATGTGGCAAGACACTTTGGTGTGCCGCTGATCCGCATCAACCCCAGAGAGCCGCAGGGAGCAGAGATAGGGTTGGCGGTGGGAGCGCTTGAAGCCTTGGAACAGATTGTGGAGGCATAGATGGGAAACACACTGATCTACATCGGCATCGGACTCATTTTGGCAGGAGTTGCTTACAAGTTTGGGCTGCTTTCATGGTTTGGCAATCTTCCCGGAGACATCAAGTACAAAGGGGAGCATACCTTCGTCTTTATCCCCATTACCTCGATGCTGCTTCTCTCTGCACTCTTCTCATTTATCATGTGGTTCTTCAACCGGGGATAGTCTTATGCGATGTTTTTCCTGTGGCAAACTCAGCTGGAACATCATATGTCAAAACTGCCGGCAGACCCTTTTTAGACCAAACATCAAAACCCGCACGGTGGGGACGCTCGATGTCATCAGTTTTTACCGTTACGCTACGCTTGAATCCTTGCTGCTTACCAAGCACAAACCTGAAGGCTACCGGATATACAAAGCATTGGGAAAGATGGTGTTTACGCCCTTTATGCGGGAGTTTGTAGAACATGACGAAGGAGTGGTGTATGTTGTCGGTGTTGATGAGAGTGTACGCAGCGGCTACTCTCATGTGGCACAATTGACCCATGCGATGAAGATGCCGGGAGTGACTGTACTGCATAATGCACTGCGGGCAAGGAAGAGGGTGAACTATTCGGGAAAGTCGCTGGAGTACAGACTGAAAAACCCCAGAGATTTTGTCTACTGCGGCAAAAGTGGTATTGATGTCATTTTGGTCGATGACATCGTCACTACAGGCATTACGCTACAGGAGGCACAGAAAGTCCTGCTTGAGCATCGTGTGAATGTGCTGTTTGCCCTGACACTGGCAGATGTGGATGCGTGATCAGTTTTCGAACTCACCTTTCAGGAAATGCTCGAATATCTCTGTGACTAAGGTAATGCGTTCTTCAAAGCTCTTTTTGGAAGCGCGCTCATGTACGGTATGGTCTCCGTCACCGTAGGGACCCCAGCCGTCAAGAGTGGGTACACCCTGTGAAGCGATGATGTTGGCATCGCTCACCCCGCCGCGTTGTTCGGTGGGGAGGGTGACATGACAGAGGGTGTTGATCTTCTCTACAAAGGCAGCCTGTTCGGGGGTAGGCTGCATGACATCTCGCTGGATGCCGCCGCTGAGTTTCGACTCTGTGCCTGTGACATAGGCTGTTGTAACGATCTCATCAATGGCGGCAAGTACACGGTCGCGTTCATTGGTGGTGGTATATCGCAGTTCGAAGGTCAGGTGGGCTTTGGGGGAGATGGTGTTGGCACCGATGCCGCCTTGCATTTTCCCCACATTGACGGTAGTCCCTTTCTCAAGATCGGTAAGGGCGACGAGTTTTTGGAGTTTGAGCGCTGCTTCAAGGTTGGCGTCGGCTCCCTTGTCATAGTGGTTTCCCGCATGGGCGGCGATACCCTCGATGTCGATGAAGAAGGTACCGACCCCTTTGCGTCCGATGACCACTTCGTCATGTACGCCTGCCGCTTCGAAGACCATACAGTAGTCGTAATCGTGTGCCAGTTTGGTAGAGAGATGTTTGCTGTCGTCACTGCCGGTCTCTTCGTCACTGACTAGCAGAAAGTCGATATTGTGTATAGCTTCGAATTTTTTGTGGACATTGCGAAGCGCCTGCAGGGCGACATAATTGCCGCCTTTCATGTCACAGACCCCAGGACCGTAGATCCATTCGTCATCTTCGCTGAAGGCTTCAAATGTATCCGGTGGGAAAACCGTATCGAGGTGTCCCAGAAGCAGCAGTCTCTTACCCTCTTTTTGGGGTGCAATGAGATGCAGATGGTCGCCGATTTCCTCTCTGGGATAGCGTACGAGATCGTAGCCGATCTCTTCGAGCCAGTAGGCGAATATGTCACCGTTTCTCTCAACCCCCTCTTTGTTCTTTGTCCATGAATTGATCTCGACAATCTTTTTGAGTTCACTGAAGTCCATACTGCCCTCATCTATTTTTATGATATTCTCGAGATATTTTAATAAAATATAGTAAAATAAGAGATTAAAGCATACAAGGATGATCGAATGGGTAGAAAGATCGGAATGTGGATGTACCACAACGGCGGCGGTGAGCAGATAGAAAAGAAGATGGTCAAACAGCTTAAAGAACGGGGTATAGAGACGGTCACAGGTTTGAACCTGCGCCATGCGATTGCCAAAAAGGGGCACATTTACCACGGCAAACGAAAGGTGGACAAGCTTGACCTCTTCTTCTCCTACAATGCGGGGGAACAGACACAGTATCAGGTCTTTTTGTATCAGGCGCTCAGCCGTATCATGCCTACGATCAACTCCTATGAAGCCTTTGCCCTGACCGAAGACAAGTTCCAGACCTCTTTTCTGCTTCAGCAGCATGGCATACCGACACCGGAGTTCCAGCTTTGTCACCGTGACGATACGGAGCATCTCAACCGCATCATGAAGAAGTGGAAGAAGATGGTTTACAAACCGACTGACGGCTGGGGCGGGGTGGGGCTCACGAAGATAGAGAACCAGGAGACGCTCGATATGCTGCTGCCGTTTCTAAACCAGATGGACCTGCGTTTCTTCTATGTGGAGAAGTTCGTCAAGTATGACAATACAGACTTCAGGGTGGACATTGTCGACGGTGAATTCGTCGGCTGTTATGGCAGAAAGGCGAGCAAAAGAGACTGGCGCACCAATGTCACCAGCGGCGGTTCGGTTTTTATGCGTGAGCCCAACGACGAGATTATCGAACTGGCGATCAAGGCGGCGAAAGTATGCGGTACGGATATTGCGGGGATAGACATTATCTACGATATGGAGCGTGAGGAGTATGTGGTGCTCGAGGTCAACGGCATTCCGGCTTTTGCAACACCGGAGCAGGAGAAGATGGGGCTGGACTTCAATGAGAGAAAGATCGAGCTGATCGTTGATCTGATAGACCGGAAGACCACAAAGAAAAAGAAGCATTAGCACTTACACTCAAAGATCCCCGGGTCGAGCCCGAGGATGACATTTGGCTCAATCTGTCATTCCCGACAATGATCGGGAATCTTGAAGTGAAGAGTAATAAAAATACAAATTTACCAAAGGGGACACACCATGGCAAAAAAGAACAAAAAACAGAAGCTACCCAAACTCGGATTGCTCTATCTCGATCATGTATTGCGATTTTTCGACAAGAGCAACTTCAGAGGATGGCCGGACAAGATCGAGACGGTGGTTTACCACTGGAAGAATGATAAAGAGAGGTTTATCCGTGAAGTGAAAAGGAAGAAGATCGACGTACTCATCGGGAATGTGCCGGCAACGGCGTATGAAACGTTTAGGGAGATCGCAAGAGAGCTGCCGCATGTGCAGTTCATCCCCTCACTCGATACGCAGTTCAGCAACAAGTCCAAAGAGAACGTGACCCGTTTTGCCTGGAAGTATGATCTGCCCATTCCCAAGACATACATTTTCTACGATCACAAAAAGGCTGAGAAGTTCATCGACTCCACCGACTTCCCCAAGATCATCAAAAAGAGTTACGGACCGTCCAACTATGGCGGCTACTTCGTACACAAGGTAGATTCGGCACAGGAAGCGCACAACCTTTTGGCACAGAAGAAGTACCATCCGGTCTATATGCAGGACTTCGTTCCCATGGAGGCAGATGTACGTGTGATGCTCATTGGTCACAAGCCGGTATGTGCATTTTGGAGACGACCGCCTGAGGGTGAGTGGCTGACCAATACCTCGCAGGGAGGAAGCATGGATTACATGGATGTCCCCAAAGAGCTGCTTGACCTTGCCGTGCGTGTCTCCAAAGCTGCCAATGCCGAGTACTGGGCGTGCGATATTGCCGTAGGTGAGGACGGCAAGTACCGCATTCTTGAATGTGCGACGGCATTTGCCGCTTTCCCGTATATCAGGGACTGGATAGGGCAGTACCTCATGTGGAAGTTCTCTGACGGGCGTTTCCCTCTGCCGAATATTCCGCTGTATAACTGGGAAGAGCTGGGTAAAATGGACTCTTCGGTGCTCAGAACCCTGCGTTACATCACCTTTGGACGCTATACGCCAAGTTATGACGGTGCCTACTTCCTCGACTCCAAGACCAAAGAGACCCAAGAGGGTGAAGTCTACCTGCATGAGCTCGATGCGCGCTATCCGATACTCAATACCTACACCCGTACCAAAGAGGAGTGGCCGAGTGAAAAGTGGAATTTCCAGGACAACTACGGTAAGACGGTACGCAAGGTGCATGCGCAATCCAATCCTCACTACAACGAGGAGAAGGATGAAAGTGCAGAGTCGGAAGAGCAGAAGAATATCATTGAACTGAGCGAGAAAAAGGTGAAGAAGCTGCTTACCTCAGTAGAGGGGATCGGGGAGAAGAAAGCCAAGAAGATCATGGAGAAGTTCGATACGACCGAGTTGGTGCATGCACTGGAAACTGCACCGGAAAAACTGGTAGAGGAGATCTCCTGGTTCAAGGAGAAGTTCCTCAAAAGACTGAAAAAAGAGTGGAAATCATTCAAAGATAAGCTTTAAAGGTGTATAAATCCACCGCTGTTTCCCGCTAAGCCGGGAAATGCATATTGAGTACATATTTTCTGTGCTGAACTATGAAATAATTATTGATACACTATAAGGCGAGACTACCATGAAAAACCAATATATGTCCTATCAGGAGAGTCTGGATTTCCTGCACAGGATGGAAAAAGAGCATCCCGATCTGATTGAAGTGATCAAAATAGGTACGACCTATGAAGGGCGCGACATCGTTCTTGCGAAGATCAGCAGTGATGTTCAAAAGGCCGATGAGAAACCGGCACTGCTCTATACGGGAACCATCCATGCCAGAGAGTGGATAGGGCATGAGTTGGCGCTGGAGTTCATTGCACATGTTGCCAAGAACCGCCATGTCGATCCGGTACTCGAAAAGGCGCTTGAAGAGTCTACCATTTACATGGTGCCCTGTCTCAATCCAGACGGCTATGAGTATTCACGAAAACACTTCTCTTTCTGGCGCAAAAACCGCCGCAAGAATCACGACGGTACCTACGGGGTCGATCTCAACCGCAACTTCTCCATCGGATTCAAGAAGATCAAAGATACCACCTCCAATGTCTATGGCGGCGAGGAGCCTTTCTCCGAAGCGGAGACACGGGCTATCAAGGAGTTTGTTGACAGCCATGAAAATATCACCATCGCGCTGGACTACCACTCCCAGGGGAATGTCTTTTTCCCCGCGCACAAGTTTACCCATGAAGCGGAGATCGACGGAACGGATATGAATGTCATTGCCGCAAATATGAACGACGAGTTCGAGAAGATTACCGGGAGAAAGTACGGTATCCACCGAGGCAAGCCGCCTGCGGCACTCATCAGCGGCAGCGGACGGGAGTACTACTACTCCAGAGGCATCAAAGCACTGGTGGTCGAGGTAGGAACGAAGAACATCCCTGACTATATGAAGAGTATGAGCAGCAGTATCCACGAGAATATCCCCGGGCTTATCCGTACATTTTCCGAAGTGGTCAACTTCTCCGAGTATGCCCCAAGACGGGTGGATGAATTCCGCGTGGAGAGAGCGGAAGCAACGAGTGTGACACTGGTATGGAAGTATGAAAAAAGAGATGACATCTTTTTCGAGATCTACCGTTCTGCCAAAGACAAAGATGCCTGCAATGAGCGCACCCGTGTCGGGATCGCCGGTGAGAATATCTTTGTCGATACGGATTTGGAGAGTTCCACCACTTACCACTACACCATCAGGGCAGTGAGCAAGAAGAGCGGCTACAAGTCCGCGTTTGCACCGGTCGTCAAAGCGCGCACGTCCCTTGAGGATGACGAGTTCTTCCGTTTTCTCTTTGCGACCAAAGAGGGAACGGGATATGTCGGAGAGTATACACAGGAGAGTAACCGTGCACACTTTGGGAACAATTCGCTCTTTGTGGGCATTAACAAATCCAAAGGTATCTGCGATGCGGTCGTCACTTTCGACCTCAGTTCACTGCCTGAGAATGCCATCATTAAAGCGGCACGCTTCTACCTCTACCCGATGAACCGTGTAGGGGCCAAAATAGAGAAGTTCGGTCAGTGGGATCTGAGCCTGCTCAAGCCCGGGAGTTTCAGTGACATAACCGACTTCAATGAGATAGAGCGTGCCGAATCCAAAGGAACCATCGGTCAGGCGATCAAGTCGCGCCAGTTGACTCAGGGCATCTGGAACTTCTGGGATTTTTCTGCCAGCGAATGCAGACAGCTTGAAGAGGAGATTGCCAACAAGCAGGCGGTCTTCCGCATAGACGGGCCGAAGTATCTTCCAGATGGGGAGGACAGCCAGATGATGCAGTTTGACATCGGGTATGGAAAATTCGGGGGCGGTATCCACTACCGGCCGATGCTTGACATCAAGTACACCATTGAAAACGAAAAGCTCAAACTGCCTGCCTCCGCATGTGCGACCATCTCGAAAGAGCGTGTTGAGGAGGGGGTGCTCCAGAGCGGTTTCGATGCAGAGGGGAGCAGGGTCTACGGCTACATCAACTTTGACCTCTCCGAACTTCCGGAGCATGACAAACACATGATTACCTCCTGCGCCCTGCGCATACGCAACAAAAATGTCTTCAAAAAGAAGTCAGATGTACGCTTCTATGTCGAGCTGGTGGAAGTGGACGAAGTGGGTACCTACGAAGATATCAAGAACCGTGAAAAGATTGAATATATCGGTTACGAAGTGGCGGAGTCTGACCTCAATGCCAAAGAGTACCAGTACTTCAAGTTTGACACACTCTCCAAACAGGTACTCGACCAGATGCACCAGGAGGGCAAGACCCTCAAGCTGGTCATCAAACCGACCTCCTCGCTGGGTGCGAAGAACCGCATTACCCAATGGGAAGAGGATGTAGAACTCATTGTCAAGTACATCCCCAAACGCAGAACACCGGTCGCACCGGTCAAGAGTGTGAGGATATCCAAAGAGAAAGGGATGATCAAGCTCAGCTGGGAGAAGGTAGAGGATGAAGCACTGCGTGGCTATTATGTCGTGAGAAACAGCTTCCACCCGCCCAAACATTTCATGGACGGAGTAAAGCTCTACGGAGGTAAAGACACATGGACGTATGACAATTTTGCTTCATTTGACAAAGAGAAGTATTATGCGGTATTTGCCTATGACGATGTACCGAATTTCTCGGAAGCGACGGTAGTACGCTACGATCCGTTGGAGAAGTACTAATCTTTTTATGCGTAGCGGCTTTCGTACCGCTCGCGTACTTTTGTTTTTCGAACCTCTTCGGTTCTCTCCAGTACGCGCTCAAGTCTGGTAACGGCTTTTGTTTTGTAGAGAAGTACAGCTGTTGTAAAGACACCGGCTATGAGACCATAGTGTGCAGAAACATAGAACTCTACTACCTTTGCTACGATCATAGCAACAGTGATAAAAAGTACCATTTCCATCCCAAAATAGATCCAGGGTTTGATCTTTGAACAACTGCGACGCTCTTTCATTATTATATCCCCCAATATAATTAAATATGAATATTTTAATATATAAAAACTTTAAATTTTGTGATAATTATGCGATAATTCAAACTTTTTTAATGATTTTATTGAAAATATCTCGATATCGCTTTTAATTTAAAATAAGACAAATTAACTCCTATTTAAAAGCTGCTATGTTATACTCATCCTATGATGAATCAAAAACCGACATTGACAGCGCTGCTTGAGAACAGCAAAAACAAAAAACTGCTTTTTCTAGGAAAAGAGGGGATCTTCACGCAAAAGGAGATCGACCGTTTTCTCAAACCCTACAGCATCACGGCAACAAAGATGCTTGAAGAGGATGTAATAGGTGTCATAGAGGGGCACCGGCTCAATCCTGTCGAGCAGGATATCTCCGATGATGCTTATGCCAAAGGTTTGCCGTTGTATAAGCTCACGGAGTTTGAGGAGTTGCTCTCAAATGAGATAGACGATGATGCGCTGCTGATGGCGATCAAGCTGGGGAATGATCAGGAGCGTGTGGTGCGCCTGCTTGGTAACGAGCACCTTTCGGACGGTCTCTTTGTACGCCTCTTAAAGCTCTACCGGTTCGATGAAGCGGATGAGGACAACCGTCAGGACAGAGATGCCGTCATGTACACGCTGCGCCGTTACATTGACATTCGTCCCAGTGAGGAAGACCTGCTTTACAGCTACCTGACCCTCAGACGACTCGCGACCGAGGCTGTCGATGTGCAACTGCTTGATGCCCTGCTCAATTTTCCCAACTTTGAATTTCTGGTACGGGGCAAGGAGAGTGTGACACTGCGGCAGACCATTGCCGCCAATCCCCATGTGGATGAAGCCCTGATCCGAAAACTTCTCTCTTTCAGAGACAGAGGGGTAGAACGCTCTCTGGCGGGGAACAGGAGTGTACCGCTGGAGGTACTCAAACACCTCTTCTTGCGCAACGACGCAGCAGTCGACAAAGCAATGGCGACCAACCCGAATATCGACGACGAGATATTCGGTGCGTTGTTGGAGCGTGCAAACGAAGAGGTGACGGCGCTACTGCTGGTGCATCAGCCTGTTACCCTCAGCCGTTATGAACAGATTGTGGCAGCACACCCAAATGAAACGCTTTTTGCACTTTTGGGTGCTAATGAATCGCTTGAAAAAGATGTCGTTGAAAAGTTGATGGAGATTGAGAATGAAGCGCTCAGAGAGACACTCGCAGGCAATGCAAGTCTCCACCCTTCCATGTTGGAAACGATTTATCAGGAGGGTGAGGGTGCGGTGCATCTGAATCTGGCAAAAAACCCTGTCGTGCCTGTCTGGATACTTGAGGCACTTTTTGAAGAGAGAGGCGACGAGACAGCTATGGCAGCGGCTTTGGCACACAACCCCTCACTGCCTGAACCGATGCTCCGAAAACTTTTCGAGCGTGATGATCTTGAGATCAACAGGGGGCTTGCAACCAATGTTTCACTGCCGCTTGATCTTCTCGATATTTTGAAGATAGATACGCGTCTGCAAAATGAACTGGCACAAAATGAGAATCTGGCAAAATCCTATGAAGAGGTGTTGGGACAAAAGAAAGCGATGATGAATGTATGATATTAGAGAATAGTTTTTAGTGTTGAATCAATTGTAGGGTCGATTCATCGACCATAACAGATAGCATATAAGCCGGCAAGTGAAGCTTTATTTCATGAAGCTTTGCTTGATGAAAAGGAGAATAACCATATGAAAGCAAGCGATATCACCAAGGTCATAGACAAGCTCATAGATAAGCAACTGCCTGTCTTTATCTGGGGAGCACCGGGGATTGGGAAGTCCTCCATCGTCAAGCAGATTGCGCAAACTAAGGGGCTTGATTTCCTTGATTTGCGTTTGAGCCTGCTCGATCCGACCGATCTGAAGGGGATACCCTTCTTCAATGCGGAGACCAAAGAGGGGGTTTGGGCAAAACCGAGCTTTCTGCCAAGCGATCCCGACTCCAAAGGCATACTCTTTCTTGACGAGATCAACACCGCACCCCCCGCAGTGCAGGCCTCTGCCTATCAGCTGATCCTCGACCGAAAAGTAGGGGAGTATGAACTTCCCAAGGGGTGGAGCATTGTCGCAGCGGGTAACCGTGAGAATGACAGAGGTGTGGTCTACAAAATGCCGCCTCCGCTTGCCAACCGTTTCGTACACTTCGAGATGGAGGTGGACTTTGAGGACTGGAAAGCCTGGGCATATCAAGCAGGCATAGAGAGTGCGATCATCGGCTATCTTGCCTATGACAAGAGTATGCTCTTTACCTTTGACCCTACTTCCAATGAAAAAGCCTTTGCCACACCGCGAAGCTGGGAGTATGTCGACAGCATTGTCAAGAGCGGCATCGAGAGTGATCTGCTCTTGGACAGCATCAGCGGTGCGGTAGGTCGGGAAGCGGCTGTGGGATACAGCAGTTTCAAGAAGGTGATGAAACAGTTGCCTGATCTAAATACCATCCTTGATGGTTCGCTGACCCAACTGGACGAAGAGGATCCCAAAGTCTTGATGGCACTTGCCATCGGGCTGGTCAATGCCGTACGTGAGCATCCGACAGACGAGGCGATAGAGCATGTGCTTGACTTCTCTTTGCAACTGCCTGGAGAGTTTGCCATTATGCTGGTCAAAGATATGCAGTCAAACGGGCTTGATGTGGAAGGCTCGGCAGCGTGGAGCAACTGGGTCAGGAAATTTGCCTACCTCTTGAATTAGAAAAAGGATCATTATGTCAAAAATACTCTACTGTATTGCTCAGTTCACACCCAAAGAGGGAAAGTTCGATGCGCTTTTTGAACGTCTGAAAGCACTGGAACCGGATACTCTCCGTGAAGAGGGTTGTTTGCGCTACCGTGTTACCAAACACATTGAGAACCCTTTTGCCACAGGGGAGAGTATGCCCATAGTCTTCAACGAAGCATGGGAAAGTGTGGAGGATTTTGAACGGCACTGTCAACGCAAGGAGATCGTTGAGTTCTTCGAGCAGGAGTGTCTCAGCCCTGAGGGGATGGTCGCCGCATACAATGTAACTGCTTACAGCGACGAGTAGTCCATTTCAGTGTGCTGTAAAGAGGCTTATCCCTGCTGCAGCGACAAAGAAGAGCAGGGCGATTGCCAGTAACATCCACGGTCTCATCACTATATCCACTTATGCTTTTTCAGCCATTTGAAGATCAGCCATGCAATGATGATGTTAATCCCCCAGATAACCAGATAACCGTAATGCCAATCCAGTTCGGGCATATGTTTAAAGTTCATTCCGTAGTTACCGACAATAAAGGTCAGTGGCAGAAAAATGAGTGAGATCGCTGCTAGTCGTTGCATTGCCTGGTTCATACGGTTGCTTAAAAAACCCATCAGCAGGTTCTGTAGGTATCCGGTACGGTCAAGATAGGTCTTGGACTCGTTTATCAGGAAAGAGAGGTGCTCTTTGAGATCAATGAACTCATACTTAAGCTTCTGGCGTACTGCTAGTGGAAAGTGGTTGTAGACCTTGTTGACCGCATCGTTGGACTGTACAGAGAGTTTGGCGATTCGGTTGAGCGTACGGCGGGCAAAGTAGAGATGCTTCTGTATCTCCTTCTCGTCGATCTCTTCAGAAAAGATCTCATCTTCGATCGCTTCGAGTTTATTGTCAATGCGATCGATCACATGCATGGTATGGTCGATGATGATGTCGATAACTGTGTAGGTGATGTACTCGAGCGAATCGCGCTGTGCATAACGCTTGTACAGATGCGATACGACATTTTTGATGATAGACTCGTTTCTGCTGAGAAAAATGAATTTTTCATCGGAAATGATCAGGGCGATATTCTCATCATTATAGAGGAGATGATCCTCTTCATCCTCCATGAAATACTTCAAAATGATCATTTTGAAGTTGCTGCTCTGTTCAAAAGTGATCGACTGGTCTTCATTATGGATATCTTCAAGAAAACTTTCGGGAAATTGATGTTCTTGCAACCATGTGATGATCTCAGGGTTGTCCATGTGGGTAAAGATGATCTGTTTACTGCTTTTGTCGAGCTTGATCTCCTCTTTGTAGTAGAGGCGGTCTGTGAGAATGTACATGGAGTCTCTTTCAGTCTGAATTACTTGGCATATTATAGCCGAGTCTCGATTTAGAAGATGTTAACATGGTTTTATTGGAAATATAAAAAGTTAAAAATAATAATTCACAAAAGAAAATAATTATCGTTTAAGTTTTATTCTTGTAGACTTTTCTTATGGATAATATTTTTCCATTAATAAAAAGGAGCAAAGAATGAAACAAACGACTACATGCCTCTACAACAAAGAGGATTTCAAATACACGACTCTCGGTGGAGATATGATCGCCAAATGGTGGCCAAATAAGCTCAACCTTAAAATATTGCAACAAAACAATGCTGCCATCGATCCGACAAAAGAGAATGACAGTTATGCCAAATCATTTGCAAAGCTGGATATGGAAGCGCTCAAAAACGATTTGAAAAGAGTGATGCGAACTTCGCAGGAGTGGTGGCCGGCAGATTATGGACACTATGGACCGTTTTTCATCCGTATGGCATGGCACAGTGCCGGAACATACAGACTGGTGGACGGCAGAGGGGGAGCAAGCGGCGGAAACCAGCGCTTTGCTCCTGTAAACAGCTGGCCGGACAATGCCAACCTGGATAAAGCGCGCCGACTGCTGTGGCCGGTCAAAAAGAAATATGGAGACAAAATATCGTGGGCGGATATGATGATCCTTTCGGGAAATGTCGCCATGGAAGATATGGGTTTCAAGATCTACGGGTTTGGCGGTGGCCGAGAAGATATTTGGGAAGCCGAGCTTGATACCTACTGGGGAAGTGAAACAGAGTGGCTTGCCGATGAGAGGCATACTGAAAAAGGGAAGATCAAAAACTCCCTTGCTGCTGTTCAGATGGGGCTTATTTATGTGAACCCCGAAGGGCCGGACGGTCAGCCCGATGTACTGGGTGCTGCCAAGCAGATAAGAGACAGTTTCCAGCGCATGGGCATGAGTGATGAAGAGACCATTGCGCTCATTGCCGGCGGGCATACTTTCGGTAAAAATCACGGTGCTGCCGATCCGTCCAAATATGTCGGTGCCGAACCGGAAGCCGCTCCCATAGAAGAGCAGGGGCTGGGGTGGAAGAACAGCTATGGCGAAGGCAAAGGTAAAGACACCATCACAAGCGGTCTGGAGGGAGCGTGGACTCCTACACCTACCAAATGGGACAACAGCTTTCTGCGCATACTTTTCAAGTATGAGTGGAATCTGCAAAAATCCCCCGCAGGAGCTTGGCAGTGGGTGGCGATAGATCCCGATGAGGAAGATATGGCACCCGATGCACATGAGGCAGGCAAAACACACGTACCGATCATGCTGACAACCGATCTGGCACTCAGACAGGATCCTGAGTTTGCCAAGATATCGAAGCGTTTTTTGGAGGATCATGCCCTCTTTGAAGAGGCGTTTGCCAAGGCATGGTTTAAGCTGACACACCGCGATATGGGTCCCAAAAGCCGTTATCTTGGAGATGAAGTACCCAAAGAGGATTTTATTTGGCAAGACCCTATACCGCCAGTTGATGATCCATTGATCGACGATGATGATATTGAAACACTCAAAACGAAGATTTTGGCAAAAGCGTCTATCTCCGATTTGGTGTATACAGCATGGTCGGCAGCTTCAACCTACCGCAATACCGATAAAAGAGGCGGTGCGAACGGTGCACGCATTGCTCTGCAACCACAGTGTGATTGGGAGGTCAACCGCCGTTATGTGCCGGAGGTACTGGAAGTACTCAGGAAAATTCAAGAGGAGTTCAACACGCAACAGCCCGACGGCAAAAGCGTTTCACTGGCTGACTTGATTGTCCTTGGCGGCACTGCGGCCGTTGAAAAAGCCATTGAAAATGGAGGTATAAACATACAGGTTCCCTTTCATCCCGGTAGAAACGATACAACCCAAGAGTTGACCGATACGCATACATTTAGATTTCTTGAGCCGGTTGCCGACGGGTTTAGAAACTATCTTCATAGCGGATGCGACTTGGTAGAAGAGCAACTACTCATCGAGAAATCGGTGCAACTTGGTCTCAATGTGCATGAGATGAGTGTTTTGGTAGCGGGTATGAGAGCATTGGATGCCGTGTATGAGAGAGAACACAACACGCTTGTCGATGAAAAAGAGAGGCTCGATAACAGCTTTTTTGTCAATCTTCTCGATATGGATATAGCGTGGGAAAAAGAGCAGGAAGACCGAGAGCTTTACCGCGGGGTAGATAGAAGCAGCGGCGATACCATTCACTATGCCACCCGTGTCGATCTGGTTTTTGGTTCCAATTCTGAACTGCGTGCACAGGCAGAATACTATGCACAAGATGATAAAAAAGAGCAGTTTGTCGAAGACTTTGTCCATGCCTGGGTGAAGGTGATGGAACTGGATCGGTTTGATCTGAAATAAAGTTCATAGATGTAATGAGAAAATACCGATGCAGTACATTGTTGGGAGTAACCTACCCGTTTAGAGCGAAAACATATTTCGGCAGCAGCATACTTGGTGCTATAGCAGCCCCAGCAAAGCGATAAACAGTACCGGTGGAGTGATGACCAACCCGACTTTCATGTACTCGCCCCAGCCGATCTTGACACCCTTTTGCGCCAGCACATGCAGCCAGAGCAGGGTGGCGAGTGAGCCGATGGGGGTCATTTTGGGACCGAGGTTGGCGCCGAGGATGTTGGCGTAGGCAAGCGCTTCATTGCCTGCATATCCTACTTTGTCAATGGCAATATCCATGAGCATGATGGTGGGCATATTGTTCATCACTGCGGAGATGAAGCCGGAAAGAAAGCCCGTTCCTATGACGGCAACTGCTTCACCGTGACGCTGCAACGCTTCGATCCAGCCTGCGATCTCATCGGTCAACCCCGCATTTTTAAGCCCATACACCACTACATAGAGTCCAATGGAGAACCAGACCACCTGCCACGGCGCAGCCTTGATGGTCTCAAGAGGTTTGGTGGCTTTGTAATGTGTCGCGATTGCCAAGAAGAGCAGGGCGCCGCCAAGTGCGAAGAGTGAGACGGGCAGATGGTACCGTTCACCCATAAAGTAACCAAGCATCAAAAGTGCCAAAAAGAGCCAGCTTATCTTGAACATGGTCTTGTTCTTGATGACGGACGAGGCTTCAGGCAGAAGAGCCACATCGACCTTGTGGGGGATATCTTTTCTGAAATAGAGCCATAAAACGGCAATGGAAGCGACAATACTCAGCAGGTTTGGCACGAACATGTGGCGGGCATACTCCAAAAAGCCGATGTCGAAGTAGCCTGCGGTCACGATGTTGGTCAGATTGGAGATGACCAGTGGGTTGGAAGCGCTGTCACCGATAAATCCGCCCGCCATCAAAAAGGCGAAGATCGCCACGGGGTTCATCTTGAGGTACTTCATTTTGGCAAGTAAAATAGGGGTCAGAATGAGCGCGGCACCGTCATTGGCGAAGAAGGCTGCTACCAGCGCTCCCAGTATGAGTATATAGACAAACATCTTGTTACCACTGCCGCCGCTGAGCTTTGCCATCTTCACCGCCGCCCACTCGAAAAAGCCGATTTCATCAAGCACCATCGAAAGCAGGATGATACCAATGAATGCCAGTGTCGCATCCCAGACGATGTCGATGACGGTGATGACATCATCAAAACTCACCACGCCAAGCAGCAGAGCGGCAAGGGCACCGATGACGGCAGTCGTACCGATCTGTAGACCTTTGGGCTGCCAAATCACAAAGAGCAGGGTAACAAGAAAAAGAAGGGTGGCGGTGATCATTGTTTGTTCAGTACCTTTGATTTTTCAAGGGCAGCTTCGATCTCCTCTTTGCTCACCTCTCCGGTAAGATTTAAAGAGACATCCCCATCGTTGCCTTCCACCTCCATATTGGTGATTTTAGCTTTGGTCTCGTTGCTCATACATTCACACTGTCCTGTCGCACAGTTTTCAACCATCTTGACGATCTGCTGTTTTTGTACGGTGCCGCTAAATTTGATCTTGACACCCTCGCCGGTTTTGAGCACATGTTTGTTCATCTGGTCTCCTTTGTCATAAAGTTTGATAAGCTGCTTGATCTCTATTGTCACTGATCTTCTTTTGTGTGGTAAACATCATAGCAGTGCCTCCTGGATGACAGGTAACAGTACCTCGTCTATCTCGGCATAGGTCGTTTCAAACGCTTCAAAATCCTTTCCGTCTGGGTCTTCAAAGCCCACATGAATGGTCTTGATCGGTTTTGGGAACACGGGGCAGCTCTCTTTGGCATGGTCGCAGACAGTGACGACCAGATCG
>JAJRRK010000163.1 GCA_024279555.1 Campylobacterales bacterium | reverse complement strand
TCTTCCTTTTGTTGTAGCTTCTCCCACAACAATTATAACGGACTTTTATTAATTTATGAATATAATTTTTAGTGATTATTTTTTATAGGGAACCTTTGCCGAAGGGGTTTTCTTGCTGGTCTTTTCAAGATGTACATCCTGGTCATCGAAAAAGATATCTGCTTTGAAAGCCTTGACCACCCTGCGCTTCTCTACACCACCGAGAAAGAAGGCTTCATCCACACGCACATTCCATGCATCGAAGGTGCGTATGACCCGTTCGAAGGTAGAAAAGTCCCGTGCGGTAATGAGCGAGGTCTTGATGGGTGCCTGCTCCATAGGGAATGCCTCCTGAATACGGGATATGACTTTGAGCAGTTTGGCAAACGGGCCTTTTGGCAGCGGATTTTTGGCATTTTTGCGCTCGTGCTTCAAAAAGGCTTTCAGCCCTTGTTGCTGATAAATTTTCTCCGACTCGTCCGAGAAGAGCACTGCATCGCCGTCAAAAGCGATGCGTACATCTTCGCGCTTGCCTCTCTTTTTGTATTTTTTAGGGATGATACGCGCTGCGGCAATCCCTTCGTTGATAGCCTCTTGCACATCCAACTCATGCGCAGAGAGGAACAGATCGACATCGAACGCTTTGAGGTAGTTACTAATGGGTGTCCCTGCCGTCCATCCTGCCCGTTCGATATCCAGTCCGTACTTCTCTATGGAGTTGCGTATGCGCAGACCCGTGGCGGCATTGTTACGGGAAAGCACAATCACTTCGATGAGTTTGTCCTCAAAGTGTTCGTTGATACGCAAAATATTCTTCACAAAACCAAATGCCGCACCACGCTTAAGCAGTTTGTTCTCGTTCTTGATCTGATAGCGGTAGTACTTCTCCAACCCCCTCTTTTCAAAAAGCCTGTTCTCCTCTTCAAGATCGAAGAGTGCCCTCGATGAGATCGCGATAACCAGTTTGTTTTTCAGGTCGTATGCCATGGTATGTTCCGTTTTTTAGAAAGTATAACATGTTATAATAGTCAGAACATCAAAAAAAGGATACTTCATGAGTTTTGGAAATATCGTACTGTTGCTCATCGTCGGTGCTGTGCTCTATGCCATTGCCATCTACAACAAGCTGGTCTCTCTGCGCGCGGGGATCGACGCGGCATGGTCGGACATCGACGTACAACTCAAGCGGCGCTATGACCTCATTCCGGCATTGGTCGATACGGTCAAAGGCTACAAGGAGTACGAGGGTGATACACTTGAGCGGGTCATCGAAGCCCGGCAGAAAGGACTGAGTGCCAACACGGTCGAAGAGAAAGCCCAAGCGGCCAATATGCTCTCAGGGGCACTGGGCAAACTCTTCGCACTGGCCGAGGCATATCCCGATCTTAAAGCCAATACCAATTTTCTCAAGCTGCAGGATGAACTCAGCCGGATCGAAGAGGCCATTCAGAACGCCAGACGCTACTACAATGCCATCGTCCGTGACTATAATGCCAAGATAGAATCTTTCCCTGATCTTTTCATCGCCCAAAAGTACCACTTCACCAAACGCGACTACTTCGAGCTGGATGAAGATGAGACTGAAGCGGTCAAAGAGATGCCCAAGATCGATTTCGACTGAGTTGCCTGATGCTGCGGATCTTTCTTGTACTTCTCTTAACGCTCTCTGCACTCTTTGCAGAGAAGATCACACATTTTCATATCGATGTGACCATAGAACCCGGTGGTGAACTTGCCGTCACGGAAAATATCGACTACCATTTCGAAACAACCCGGCGACACGGCATCTTTCGTGACATTCCCTCGCAGATAAAATACAAGGGTATTGTAAAGGATATAGGTCTCTACGATTTTACCGTAGAGATGGACGGACATCCGGTCAACTGGCAGAAATCGACATGGCACGCACAACATGCCGGGGAGATCATCCGTCTCAAGATAGGTGATGCCGCCACACTGTTAAGCGGTGAACACCGTTATACCATACAATACCGTGTCAAAAAAGGTGTACTCCCTGCAGCACAGAACCCTCGTAACGACGCTGTACGCTGGAACATCGTTGGAACAGGATGGGGTATCCCCATCTATGACATCCGTGCCACATTTCATCTTCCTGAGAATCTGACACGCGATCACATAGCCCTCTCAACCTATACCGGACACTATGGTGCCACTGCGACCAACGCGCAGACACAGTGGCGAGACGACCGTACACTGGAGGTGTACATCTCACACCTTGAACCCTACGAGGGTGCTACGGTAGAGCTTGCTTTCCCCGCCGGCATACTGGGACAGAGTGGCCTGGATAATGTCGAGCAAAGTGTTTGGGAGCGCTTCCTCTCCCAGTGGCACTGGGCAGCATTGGTCGGATACCTGCTATATTTCTTTGAAGCAAGAAAGAAATATACCGGATTTGTTGACAAACGTTCTGTGGCAGTACAGTACCTTCCTCCCAAAGGCCTCAGCCTGCTTCAGTCAGGACTCTTGCTGGACAAGCATGCCGACAACAAGGACTTTGCCGCTGCCATTCTTGAACTGGCACAACTGGGCTACATTGAGATAGAGCAGCCAGGCAGCCGTACCGACCCCATACTCAAACGCACGGGAAAACTGCCCAAAGGGCTGACGAAGGATCAACAGTACCTTCTGACAGAGGTACTGTTCCCCGGTGAAAAGAAACACTTTGTCATGAAACAGGCAACACCCCAGAGTGCACGCCGTCTCAAAACGGCACTCGATCATATCAACAACAACCTCTACACCTGGTCGGTCGAGGCAGGTTATATGGCAGAAAGTCCACAAAAGACACGAAAACATTTCCTGACAAAGAGTGCACTGCTCATGCTGCCTGTAGCGGCACTGACCTTCTACACCCTTTTCAGGCAAATGGGAATGGATGCCATCTTCGTACTCGTCTTCCCTGTCGTGTTTGGTATGGCAGGGTTGAGCATGCTTCTCTCCAGAGCATCGTTTATGCAGCGTATTATGGGACTTCTCTTCGCCGGTGCGGGCTTCATACCCGCCATACTCGTTCCCCAGCAGTATGGACTCTCCCTAAGCTCTCTGGTTATCGGTCCTTTGGGAGTTTTTGTACTTCTTGTAGCAGCACTCTCTTATGTTTACAAACAAATAGGCCGATACACTCAAAGAGGTGCATACGCCCACAAACAGCTGCTGGGACTGCAGGAGTTCATCAAGCGGGTCAAGGAAGATGAGATCAAACGCCGTCTTGCACTCGACCCACTCTATTTGGAACGACTTCTCCCCTACGCCATGCTCTTTGGCGAGACCAGACATTGGCTCGATCTCTTCAAGGTGCTCAATGCCTCACCACCGCTGTGGTACCACGGACACATCGATGACATTGCACATTTTGACAATGCCATGCGCCATACCACGACCCCTCCGGTACAGTCAAGTGCCGGTGGCGGCTTTTCGGGAGGCGGCGGATTCTCCGGCGGCGGTAGCGGCGGTGGCGGCGGGGGTAGTTGGTGAGCAGCGTTAAGAAAACAACACCTGCGTGTTGTTTTTAGCTGCGAAACCGGAGCGGTCGTAACAAGCGAAGCGACTGGAGCCGCGGAGGCAGGGCGTTAAGAAAACAACACCTGCGTATTGTTTTTAGCTGCGAAACATCCTATATCTTCAATATTCTCTGCTACAATCTCGAAAATCGATCAGGAGAACATATGGAGACACTCTTTGTCTACGGCACGCTGATGCCCGGCTGTCCCAATGGACATGTGTTGGAGAACATCATCGGAAAATTCGTTCCTGCTACCGTACGCGGCGATCTCATTGGTGCGGGATGGTCAGCTTCCATGGGCTACCCAGGCATTAAACTCAACCCCAACGGCGACACTGTACACGGTTATCTTTTTTACTCCAACAATCTTTGTGACCACTGGGACTTTCTTGATGCTTTTGAGGGTGAAGAGTTTGTCCGCATGCCTGTTACGGTTGAACGCTACGACGAACTCGATGTTGATACCTATATCTATGTGCTCAAAGAAGACAAAGAGCATCTTGAGGAGTAAAGGGCATATCTAAAATATGACAATCTGACATATTTCTTACTCTCTATGCGCGATTCTGTTACCATTGCTTCATGTATCAGAAAAAAAAGACCAAACTCTACATCAGCGAGATCATGGAAGATCCCACCATCACCTACCCTGCCTACTATCTTCTCTCATCCTCTATGGCAGACAACGAAATGCTGCATGGTGCGCTCACCTCTGTTCACATGCTTGACTTTTCTTATTATGAAACACCCAAAAGCTTTGACGATATCTTCAAAATGTTCGACTCTGGCACCTTTCCTCTCTACAAAGAGAAGTATATTGTCGGTTATTTCGGTCAGAAAATGATGTATCTGGAAAGTAACGGATGGCGAGGAATGCCCGCTACACGGGAGGTATTCAACCTTGAGAACTGGTTGGTGTGTTGATAAGTAACGCAAAAAAGAATGATAAGTTTCTAATTAAGACAAATTTTATCTTATTTAGGCTATACTTCGTATACATCTTAGGTATTGGCAAAGACTTTTTTCATTCTTCCTCCTTTTTAAAAGTTTTTGTTGTATCGACTACCCTCGTACATTTCTATTCAGTAGCCGGTACCTAAGATTGTTTTCAGTTTTTTTCGTACATTTTTCCATTATCCCTATCTTTTTGGTTAAAAACCTGCTATACTTCCGAACTTTTCTGCAAGAGTGTACTGAACTCCTTTATTTGAGATAATGATTATCTCCTCTATTTCCACGAAAAACAAAACGTGAGACACACAGTTTGGTATCGGTTGCAAAAAGAGGGTTTTAGCCTCCGCTATACTGTGAAACCAATTTCATCGTATCGCTATACAACTACAACACCGACCAATTCAATACAAAGAAAACAACACATGACATTTACAGATTTCAACCTCAAACCCACCATCCTCGACGCCGTGACAGAAGCCGGATTCAAAGAGCCAAGCCCTGTACAAAAAGAGGCGATCCCTCTTGTACTCGAAGGGAACGACATGATCGCACAGGCACAGACGGGGACGGGAAAAACTGCAGCCTTCGGACTGCCTATCATGAGCATGATGAAAGCAGACGGATCCGTCGAGGGTCTGGTGATCGTACCTACCCGTGAACTGGCTATGCAGGTCAGCGACGAACTTTACCGTTTCGGCAAGCTCTCCGGTCTCAAGACAGCAACCGTTTACGGCGGTACTCCGTACGGCAAGCAGATCGAGCGTATCAAACAGGCGTCCATCGTGGTCGCCACACCGGGGCGACTTCAAGACCTGCTGATGAGCGGGAAGATCAAGCTCAATCCCAAATTCGTCGTACTCGATGAAGCGGACGAAATGCTCGACATGGGCTTTCTTGACGAGATTAAGAATATCTTCACCTTCCTCCCCAAAGAGCGTCAGACCCTGATGTTCTCGGCGACCATGCCCAAAGCCATCCGAAAGCTGGCAGAAGAGATCCTTAACGATCCCAAAACAGTCTCCATCACCAAAAGCGAAAGCACCAACTCCAAGATCACCCAGTATTACTATGTGGTACAGGAGCGTGAAAGAGACGATGCCCTGGTACGTCTGATCGACTACAAAAACCCAGAGAAATGTATCATCTTCTGCCGGATGAAAAAAGAGGTCGACAGACTTGTTGCCCACCTGACCGCTCAGGGCTTCAAGGTCAGCGGATTGCACGGTGACATGGAGCAAAAACAGCGTGAAGTGACCATCCGTGCCTTTAAACAGGGCGGCATCGACATCTTCGTTGCAACAGACGTGGCAGCCAGAGGGCTGGATGTCAACGACGTGACCCATGTCTTCAACTATCATATCCCTTTCGACTCGGAGAGTTATGTACACCGCATCGGGCGTACGGGTCGTGGAGGCAAAAGCGGAGAGGCGATCACCCTTGTCAGCCCCAATGAGCTTCGCACTATCAAACGCATCGAAAAAGATGTCGGTGCCAAACTTATCACGCAGGTCATCCCTACCCGCATAGAAGTGCAGAACAACCGTCAGGATGAACTCATAGAGAAGATCGCCAACACGCAGATCACCGACAAGGCGATCGAACTG
>JAJRRK010000162.1 GCA_024279555.1 Campylobacterales bacterium | reverse complement strand
TTTTTGATCTTTGTATTGGGTACCATGATCGGCTCCTTTCTCAATGTTGTCATCTACCGTATTCCCAAAGGGGAGAGCATTGTCTTTCCCGCATCAAAATGCCAAAGCTGCCAGACACCGCTGAAGTGGTACCACAACATCCCTATTTTCTCCTGGATTTTTTTGCGGGGCAAATGCGGATTCTGCGGCGAACCCATCTCCAAACAGTACCCCATTGTCGAACTCACAACAGGGCTGATATTTGCGGCACTCTACCTGAAACTGGGGCTGGTTTGGTATCTTCCATTCGTCGCGGGATCTTTCGCCGCACTGCTCGCACTGGTGATGATAGACTTTAAATATATGGCAGTACCCGACAATGTCAACTTCGCAGCACTCATCTTCGCACTGATACAGCCGAATTTTCTTGAAGCGGCCATGTATGCCGCTATTGCCGCCGGCGGACTCTACCTCATCGGATGGATATCTTCACTCATCGCACGCAGACAGGCCATGGGTGGGGCAGATGTGATCGTCGCAGGAACAATGGGAGCGCTGCTGGGCTTTCCCAACTTCTTCGCCGCACTTTTCCTCTCTGCCATTCTTGCGGTGATTCCTTCTTTGATCAATCGCGAAAACGGTGTCCCGTTCGTCCCGTTCCTTGCACTGGCGACATTCATTGTCTATCTGTATGATACACAAACCACACGGTTGTTGGAGAAGTTGATCTATGGTTAATGTCAGGGGATATATCACAGGTAATTTCACCAGATCATTTCTGACGATATTTCTTCCTTTCTTTCTCATCATCTCGCTTGTCTACCTTGTCAAGATCTCTGCACTTACCGCACAGATCAAACTCAGCTTCACGGAACTGCTGACACTCTTCAGCTACTCGGTACCGGATATTGTGTTCTACACACTGCCCCTCTCTTTCATTGCGGCACTGGCCAATGTGCTCATCAAGCTCTCCACCGACAATGAACTGATCGCCCTCTATGCCCTTGGACTCAATGCCGACAGGATCCTTCGCAACCTCTTTTGGATCAGTATGCTCTTCTCTATTCTGCTGCTGACCATCTCTTTTCTCGCCATGCCGATGAGCAAGCAGTTGTACAAATCATTCAAAGAGGAAAAGAAGGCAGAAGCGAAACTCAATATCGTACCGGGGAAACTGGGACAGAAGTTCGGGGAATATTATGTTTACGTCAAAGAGAAGAACGAAACAGATGAGAGCTTCAAAGACCTTGTCATCTACAACCGTACCGATATGAGCAACGAACAGTTCTTTGCCGCCAGAAACGGTAGACTCAACAAACACAACGGCCAGACCTCCCTTCTTTTGAGGAATGGTTATGGGTATACCTATACCAAAGAGAGTCTTCAGCAGGCCCAATACGAAAGTCTGGAAGCCTTCGATACCGCCAGCCACCGATCGTTCCAGTTCGAGGACATTATTGCCTACTGGAAAAAAGCACCTCATGAACCCCATATTATGCACCGCCTTTTCTTCTTTCTCTTCGTCAGTCTGATACCAATGCTCGCAGTCTATCTTGTTGCAGCATTCACGATGATCAACCCCCGTTATCAATCCAACCATTCCTTTACGGTTATCTTTGGAGTGACACTGCTGCTCTATCTCATCGCCTCCTCACTGGAAAAGTGGGGAACGATCCCTCTGCTTGTCATTGCCGTTGTATTTACTTTCGGTCTGGGCATACTGCTTTTCAAGAAACAGGTCGCAAGGTATTTCTGATGCGTGTCAAAGCGGTCATTATCTATGACGGCAGTGCCTTTTACGGCTTTCAGCGACAGACAACGACACCTCTTACCGTTACATATGCCATTGAAAAAGCACTCAGACAACTCCAGATAGACACACCGGTCGTCGGCAGCGGACGCACTGACCGTGGTGTGCATGCCACCGGGCAGGTCATCCATTTTGATCTTCCCTACTACTGGCAGGATCTTGCAAAGCTCAAACAGATTCTCAACAAGCGTCTGGATGCCATTTCTTTTAAACAACTCTCATGTGTTCCAGATAGTTTTCATGCGCGTTTTTCTGCCAAAAGACGCCTCTACCGCTATCTTTTCAAAACAACTCCCCTTTCTGTCTTCGAACGGAACTATCTTGGCGAATATACAAACCCCTTCAATACTTTGCAGCTTCAGGCGGCACTCACACAGTTTGTCGGAAAGCATGATTTCCGCTATTTTCACAAAACCGGATCAGAGGTACACACTACCGTCAGAGAGATCTACAGTGCCCGCTACTACACCTACAGAGACCTTCATTGCATCACCTTCGAAGCCAACGGTTTTCTACGCTCTCAGGTTCGTATGATGGTTGATGCAGCGATGCGTACGGCACAGGGGGTGCTAAGCACGGAAACACTGCAGAGACAGATCGATGCAAAAATACAGGGGACCACGTCACTGGCTCCTGCACAGGGACTCTATTTGGCTAAAATAAAATATTAAAAAAGGAGAATTTTATGAAAAAAGCAGCGATCATACTACTTGGCAGCATTGTTTTCCTTATGGGAGAAGAGCATACAATGAAAGAACTCTATATGAAGAACGGCTGTGCCTCCTGCCATGGTATGTATGCAGAAGGGATAGGGGCTACGCCAAGACTACAGGGGAAACCGGAATCACTGCTCAGGGAACGGCTGAAAAATCTCAAAAAGGGAAAAACCCGCAGTGCTTTCGGCACGATAATGATCTCATTCGCCCGGGAACTTACCGACAAACAGATCGACCAAATGGCAGTATGGCTCTCGAAACTAAAAAAAGAGGAACCGGAAGAGAGGTATGAACTGGAGTATTATGACAACACCGGAGACGGTGCGTCATAGTGTAAGATACTCTTCCCGTCTATACGGGAAGAAGTTTAGTGTGTTGCCACGTCAGGCTGCTCGGCCGCCTGAGGTACTTTTTCTACTTCAGGTGCAGCAGGTGCCATCTTATCATGTACTTCAGCCGCTTTCTGCTTGGCAGCTTCGAGTACTTCTGCACTCTTTTCTTCGACAGCCTTTGCTGCTTCAGCCACACCTGCTTTGGCACTCTCTACCGCAGCAGAAGTCTTCTCTGAAGCACTCTGTGCCGCTTCACTGACAGCCTCTTTGACCGCTTCGACCTTTTCTGTCACTTTTTCGGAAGCAGATTTCATCTCCTCTTTGAGTTCATCAAGCTCCTCTTTGGCATCAAACAGTTCACTATCAAGATCGGCTACTCTCTCTACGTTCGCACCATACTCATAGACAAGCTCTCCGCCATCTTTACCCTGCTTGAGGATACCGGCAACAAACAGTACCAGAATCAGCAGATAGAGCATCTTTACCAGACCCTTCTTGACCATTGCAGAGAGAAGTTTAAATACCACAACCACTGCAGAAGCGATCACCAGGTAGGTTCCCAAAAGCTTGTGTTCTTTCAGTTCTGCCTGTCCTGCCTGTGTCAGGGCATCGAATGCCTCCTTGCCGTCATGCACACCGGTGAAGTAGGCAGCGACCATTGCTGCCATACCAATGATCAAAAGAATGAACGATATAACCCCGATCGCTCTTTTCTTCGCGAAGAGGTTGATGATCTCAATGATCAGCACCAGTACCGGAATGGCGATCGCAAAGTGATCGACCGGCGGGTGGAGCAGAGTCGGGATATCGAACGGTAGTTCGATGTTGGGGAGTGTAATAGCTGGTAGTTCCATCTGTATTCCTTCGTATTGTTTTTTTTAAAGTAAACGATTATAACACAAAATAATTTAGTTTTATCGTTTAAAAAGGTTTGACCACGACCATGATGACGATCCCTATCATCAACAGTGTCGGCACCTCATTGTAGACCCGAAAGTATTTTCCCGTTTTGTAATAAGGATTCTCGATGAGTCTCTTGCGAATCTTGTTGAGCGAAAAACTGTAGGCGATCAGTAAAGCGACAAAAAATAGCTTTGCATGCATCCATCCGCCGCTTTGGAAGATACCGGGATTGAGGTAGAGCATCACTCCGCCGGAGAGAATCGTCGCCCACATTGCCGGTACACCGATGTAATGGTAGAGTTTATACTCCTGCACCTGCACCACTTCACCAAACGCCGTGTTATCGGCATGTTCTCTGTGGTAGATAAAAAGGCGTGGCAGGTAGAAGAGCATCGCCATCCATGAGACGAAACTCATCACATGAAAGGCGAGTATCCAAGTGTAGTATTGCATGGTATCACTCCAGTATCGTAAAATCTCTCTTGCTGTAGACCACAAGCTGTAGTCTCTTATAATACCCAATATGGGCTATGGCTATCTTGAGTTTGACACCGTTTGGCGGTGTAAGTTTCCGGTTTCTGAAATAGATGGGTATCTTTTTGCCACCAGTATAGAAATAGCCCCTTTGATATACCCCGGTCAAATCCCGTACGACCTCATTCTGTCGCATATGCTCAATCGTACCATAATAGGCGGAAAGATCCGTACTGCCTCTGTCAGATGTTTTGACCAGTGCCGTGATCTCTTTGAGCCCTTTGTAGGTATGGATATCCTGAACTGTGACATCATAACGGTTCCCTTCCTTCAAGCCCTGCACTGCACCATAGAGAAACACCCCTCTGCCTTTGGGGCTTTGTTTGATCACCCCGTAGCGCCCCCGCTTGAGAAGGACGACCACATTCTCAAGCTTGAGGGGTGCTTCCAAATGCGCTTTTGTATATAGCGTCTCGATGCTCCCTGTTTGTGCTGCCTTGTTCTCATTATGATCTGAAGGAACATAAGGCTTCATATCGAACAAAGCAAAGATTGGAAGGTGGTCAGAGTACCCCTTCCCCGTATGCTTTCCGCCCTTAAGATCCCATCGGTTGATATAACCTTTTTTCGTGAAGAGATAGCGTGGTTTAAATACACCAAAGGAGTCATTGACATAGTCTATCCCCCTGCCGTCAAACATGGAAGCAGGCAGCAGTATATGATCCAGCGTACTCTTACGCCCGTAGAACTTATGGCTCCATCGCTCCCTGAAAGGAAGTTCGAGCCACAGATCATAGTGCATGCCTTGTTTGCCTGCACGCACTTCATTTTCACTCAACAGTGTTTTACCCTTAACCGTATGCAGCAGATGCTGCAGTCCCCGCTTTCCGTTGGTGTCATCCAAGCGCTCCGGCAGGGTCAAATGCGCATCGTAGTTGGTATTGAGATCTCCCAAAATCATATAATCCCGCCCTTGGGGGAGGCTCTCGATACGTTTTTGCAGCACCCTCGCATAGGCAAGCCGTTTGCTCTCGTACCCTTTGCGTCCTTTGGACTTCCAGTGGTTCACAAAGAGCGTCAGAGGAACCCCGTGGACATTGACCGTGACTTCGAGAATGTTCCGCACACGGGGCGCGTAACTCACCTGAATATCCTGCTGACGGACAATGGGGAAGCGTGAAAGCAGTGCCACCTGAATGGGCGCTCCCCGTTTATGTGTGATCGCGCCATAGCGGTATGCGCAGCCTACCCGCTCAAGTGTTCGACGCAGCAGTCCAAAGGCATGCGCGTTCTCAATCTCCTGAAGCCCGATGATATCTGCATCAAGATCACAGATCACCTCTGCCGTATGCGCAAGCTTCCGCTCTGCCATACGGCTGCTCCAACCGTGTCGTCCGAGAATGAACTCTTCATACTCCGTAGCATCATACACGGCATCAAAAAGATTCTCGACATTATAACTGGCAACTTTGAAAGGTTTTGCAAAAAGCAGGAAGGGAATAAGAAGTATCAGAACTGTACGCATGCAAGAAGTGTAACACAAAGAGGTGTAAACCTTGATATGTGTGTCAAATTGTCATATTTTTTCGATGTACAGCCGAGTGCTGTACATCGGGCAGCATCAGCCGAACATTTTGCCGAGCATACCCATTGCACCCTCGGCACCGCCGATATTGGCAAGCATGTCATCGACAATGCTGTTCTCACCTGATGTCGCCTGGTCGATCACCTGCGGCAGAGCATCGGCCAAAGCCTGCTGTGCACTCTCGGTACTGATACCGAGTTGCTCGGCAAACTGGGAGATCTTGTCCGAACCGAGCAGATCGGTGATCTGCGAAACATCAATCGGCGCATTCTCTCCGCTGCCAAGCCAGCTTCCGACGATCTCGCCCAATCCGTTCTGAGAGAGACTGCCTACAATCGAAGAGAGATCAATCCCACCTTCGCTGTTGCCCAAAAGCCCGCCGATCGCATTGGCAATGTCACCAAGATCCAACCCCGTAGTTGCATCATCACTGTTGTTTTGAATGAGCTCTGCACCCATTCTGAAAAGATCGTTCATATCCATTGTGTCTCCTTTGAATGTCTATATTCTAAAGTATAGCACAAGATTATCACACAATTCTCTTTTCAAGATCGATCCGCTCCATCAGGTAGCAGAAGCAGTCCTGTCTGATGACCCGCTCATCGAGTGTGATCATCGAAGGCATCAACGGTTTTTTGAGACGTATCTCATTCTCTTCAATCATAAAAAACGCATCAAAACGGTCGACATCATGGTCATCGTAGGCGGCAAACCGCGCACCACTTCCCTCTTTGACCCTCGCAAATGGTGTACCCGCTTCGAGCATCGAGAAATTATCCTCCTCCAGTTTGGGGAAAAGCAGAATATCTGCATTTTCGTCACTGTAACTGAAACTGTACGCTTCGGGAATGACCACTTTGGAGACCGTATGACAGACATCGAGTTCTCTCTCATTCTGTAGTACCACATGGTCAGGAAACGCTGCCAGATGCAGCAGTGAGTCGACGAACTCCGCCGCATGGTCAGTCCCCTGCTGTAGATGGGGTTTACCGCACTCTACGGTGATGGCAGGGCAGTACTCCGCCATCGCCAGTGATTGTACCCCTGTAGGGGTCTCGAAGAAGACTACCAGGCGACCAAAGAGTGAAGCAAGATAGAGAAAGTCGTGATCGAGTTTGTTGATACAGCCATAGTGGGGGTTCTTACCGGTATTATTGTGGATGTCTATGCTGGCAAAAGGCTTGCGTGCTGCTACCTTTTCGACCACCCTTGCGATCAACCTTCCCTCTTGGGTATCGGTCATCTCTCCCCCCGGCCAGACACGGTTGTAGTCAGGCTGCCCTTCCAGACGGCGCAGTCCCTCTTTGGCAGCGTAGACATTACCGAAGAATACAATAAGAGAACGCGGCAGTTTACGCTCCCGGTACTTTCGCAGTATCTTCTGTATAGCAAGCAGACCGGTATCTTCATTGCCATGTAAGAGTACCGTCACAAAGAGCGGTGCTTTTTTCTGGCCTTCCAAAAAAAGCAGTGTCGGATGCGGCATGACCCTATGCAGCTCCTTGGCCTCTTTGATCTCCAGTAGCCCCTCGGGTACTTCATTCATCTCTATTAATGGTATCATCACACCTCCCAGGTATGCACGGGATATCCCTGCTGCTGATGCCGCCAGTAGGCTTCGGTCATCTTTTGCATGTCTCTCCCGTGTTTTGCTATATATTTCATCTGCCATGCGGCACCGTTCTGTCCGTTCTTGACCCGTGCTTCGATGATGCCGAGATAGAAGTCGGCATCTTCCCTGTCGATCTCCAGCAGGGTCATCCCCTCTCGTGCCATCGGCAGGAATCGTTCGAGTATCAGTTCACGTAGTGCAACCTCTTCACCCTCCCACACAACATGACACGCCAGCCCTTCACGTGCGGCAGCGTAGAAATTTGACTCCGCCGTTTGGAAGTCGCAGGGGAATTTTCCTTCCGTCAGGTCACCGGTAAGCATCATCGCTACACCGTAGTAGAACATCGCATTGGCGAGCATATCGACCAGTGTGGGACCTGCCGCCATCACACGGTGTTCGATGCGAAAATGCATCGTTCCGTCTGCATCGGCACCCACCAGCGGACGGTTCCATCGCCAGATGGTCCCGTTGTGAAGCTTGAGGTGTTCGAACTTCTCATGCTCACTCTCATAGGAGACAGGGATGAGTACATCATAATCCTCAATATTATCCCTGAAACACTCAAGAATGCTCTCATCAGCAAAGCAGCTCCCGAATGAGACCCGCTTCTTTCCCTCACCCGTATCGACGGACTGTTCAAAGATCGGTATGCGTGTCTCATGCCAGAGCTTTTTCCCGAACAGATAGGGAGAGTTCGCAGAAACAGCCACGGTCGCTGCCGAAGCAATCATGGAGGCATTGTAATAGTGATGCACCATATCGTATCCCACCTGGGTATGTATCTGAAAAGAGGTGGCTGCCGCTTCAAGCATAACCGAATGGTGTGCAAAGTGCAACCCCTCTTCCTCTCCCTCAATATCGATCTGAAGCGCTCTCCCGTCACGCTCCCTGAGTACCTGCTCGTTGAGTGCACGGTAGCGCTTCATTTCCGACATATTTTCAAGACAGAAGTCCTCACGCCTGAGTGTGGGAAGGATGCCAATGGCAAGTGTGGAAATGCCCATCGACCCGGCCACTTTATGCGCATGCTCGCAGGTCTGTTTCATCTCCTTTGCAAACTTTTTAAAAGCATCACCATAGAGAACCTGCGGGGTATTGTTGATCTCGAAGTTAAACTTTGCCAACTCCATGGTCGCCAACTCACTATTACAGGCGGCAAGGAACTCTTTGTTGACGTTGACCGGGCGCATGTTCTTATCCACCAGCCATGCTTCTATTTCAAAACCGCCTACGGGAGAACGGGAAGAGGAAGCACCCCCTGCCGCTTTTTGGGCAAGCAGTTCCGTCTCTTCCGCCAATCGCTTACTAAAGCGCGCATATGCCTCCCGGCTGAAGTGGATCTGCCCGATCTCTGTACCCATTACCTTTTCGCCTTCTCTTTCACACTCTGAAGTAATTGTAAAAACTCTTCAATCGTTCCTGTCCCTTCGACCATCTCCAGAATACTTTTCCCATCACTGCCTATAAAATAAAATGACGGTGTCCCCAGACGCTTCATTCCCAGCGGCAGCTTTTCTATCAGAAGATTTTTCTTGACCAGTACGAAATCCTTCTCAAGCGCTGCCTTGACTTCCGGCTCTACCATCACATTTCTGTCCATCCACATACACCCGCGACAGTAGGGAATGAAGCCTTCGATCACGATGATCTTTCCTTCCTGTTTGGCGATCTTGAGCGCCTCTTGGTAACTGTACCGCTTGACGCCATGCTTGACCATCATCTGCTCGGCATAGTCATACATATAATCCGCCAAGGCTTCAACCTCATCTTCATTAACCTTCACAGACGGCATATCGCCAAATACCCCCCGCGTTCGTTTGGGTAAAATGGTTTTGGGATTGGCAGCAGGGTCTTTGAGAAACTTTGTCAGCCACTCCTCTATCTCGAACTTCTGTCCTTCTGCATCGAGTGTTCTGTCGCCCACTTGATCCTTGAGACGAAAGGAGAGCTCGGTAAGCGTCGGTGCTTTGAGTTTAAGGTCACTGTTGTTGTGCTCATAGTTGACATTGAGCTTGGTTTGGGGAATGTAATTGTCATGGCAGGAGGCACATTTGGTTTTAAACACCTCCTCACCGCTGACGGCAAAAAGTGCCGTCCATCCCATCATTACAAACAATATCACTCTTTTCACCTGTTCCTCCTATTTCATTACTATGGCATCTTCAAGCAGTGCTATCTTCCCTGCTTCGATGAGTGCGGTCAGGGTACGCTTGAAATTCTTCTTGCTCATGCCAAAGGTCTTGGCAATCTCTTCGGCCTCACTCTTGTAGGTAAAGGGGAGTCTTCCCTCTGCCTCACGCAACAGCTTCAACACGATCTCTTCTGCCTGGTAGATCTTCGCCTGCTTCCCGATGGGCTGCAATGACATATCAAGCTTACCGTCCTTGCGTGTCGCTTTGATATATCCCGTACGTCTGTCACCTACCCGCAGTGTCTCAAAAACTTCATTTGCAAAGAGCATCCCCTCATAGCGATTCTCCACAATCACCTTGTAACCCAGCGGCGTTTTTGCAAGTACAAGCAGTTCCATCTCTTTGTTGGGGTGCAGCCCTTTAAGATTCCGCTCGAAATATTTTCCGATCTTCTGTGTCCCGTAAAGCCTGCCGGTCTTCTCATCGAGGCAGACACGCAAAATGTACTTCTTACCGATGTTAAAGTACTCCTTTTGCTGTGACAGCGGCACAAATAGGTCTTTGGGCAGTCCCCAGTTGACAAACGCACCGTAACTCTTGTAGTCCACCACCGTAAAGTAGCCGTACTCTCCCAGTTTGGCATAGGGCATCTTGGTCGTCGCTACGGGACGGTCTTCACTGTCGGTATAGACAAAGACATCTATCAACGAACCCATAGGCATCTCATCTTCCATGATGTAAATGTTGGGTAAGAGCACCTCTTCATCATCTTTGGCACAAAGGTAGTAGCCAAAGTCGGTGTCGCGTGCTATTTTGAGAGTGTTGATCTTGCCGATTTCGATGTGGTCGCTCTGGGGGTTTGTAGATTTCATGGGGTCATTCCGTTTAATGAAAGTACCGTATCTGCATACGGTCTGATGGGTGTATTATAGCGCAATTTTTCTACTCTGCCGTCTTCTCCAGATGATCGGCGAAATCCTGCGGCTTGATGAAACCGGTCAGGCTCTTTTCGGGGAGAAATTTTCCATGTTTGTCAAAAAAGATAATATTGGGCGTACCAAAGAGTTCAAACTTTTTAAGCAATGCTTTTTCCGCTTCGGTATTGTCGGTGACATCGACCTTAATGAAGGTGAACTTCTTGAGCTGCTCTTTGACCTTTGGGTCGGGGAAGGTGATCTCTTCAAGCTCCTTGCACGCTGTACAGCTCTCTTTGCCAAAATCGACCACCACCGGTTTGTCCGAAGCCGCCACCTCTTTCATGAGGCGGTCAATGCTGTAGCCGCGGTGGCTTGCCTTCTCTTCTGCCACAGCGACCACTGTCCCTTTGGGGGCGGTAAAGCGCTCGAACGGACGCAGCATCGAGCTCGCACCGCTGAGTGCGCCGACAAAGAGGGACACACCATAGAGCATAAACATGACCGCCAAAAGCTGAAACAGTTTCCTGGCACCCGGTTTTTTGTCACTGTCGTCAAAGACACCCATGTAGAGTGCCGAGCCCATAAAGAGCAGTGCCCAGAGTATGAGCGTCACACCCTCCGGCAGGATACGACCGAGCATAAAGATGGCAAGGCCGAGCATCATCACACCGAATACCTGTGAGACCACCGTCATCCAGCCGCCCGGTTTTGGCATGAACTTTCCTGCGCCAATGCCCACTAACAAGAGCGGCATACCCATACCGATGCTCATGACAAAAAGCGCCACGCCGCCAAGCAGGGCATCACCCGTGTGGGAGATGAAGAGCACCGCACCCCCCAGAGGCGGTGCGACACAGGGACCGACGATAAGTGCGGAGAGCACGCCCATCACCGCTGTACCGACAAATCCGCCTTTTTGGCCTGCTTCATCACTGACACGGCTAAGCTTGCTCTGCCATGAAGCAGGCAGACCAATCTCATAGTAGCCAAAGAGGGAGAAGGCAAGCGCGACGAACATCGCGGCAAATGCGGTCAGTACCCACGGATTCTGCATCGCCGTCTGGATATCCGCACCGACCAATCCCGCCACTACACCAACGACGGTATAGGTCAATGCCATTGCGACCACATAGACGAGCGAAGTGAAGAAAGCTTTGGCAACACTCGGTTTCTCATCACCTGCCTGAGAGACAATAATGGAGGATAAGATAGGGATCATCGG
>JAJRRK010000161.1 GCA_024279555.1 Campylobacterales bacterium | reverse complement strand
CTACATCGGTTTTTTGGTCTTCATGGGGGTGATGCACCACATCTTCACCTACAACACCATTCCGTGGGTGGCGGAGGATATCATGCGGCATGATATCAAGCCCGACAAGACCTTCGAGATCAAGATCGCCAACCACAAGTTTGATCTGCCGGGAAAAATGGAGATCAAAAAGGGTGAGAAGGTACTCTTCGATGCGCATAGTGCCGATCTGGTTTACGGATTCGGGCTCTTCCGTCAGGACGGTACGATGATCTCGCAGATGCAGGTCAACCCCGGAAGCAGGAACGATCTGCTCTGGACATTCAACGAGTGTGGAGAGTTCGATGTCAGAAGTACCGAATATGCAGGGCCGGCGGGCAATGATATGCTGGTAAAAAAAGCGGTGATCGTCACCGGATGTAACGAAGGAGGTGAAGCATGAGTATCATGACCGGAACGAATTTCGATGCGTCAAAACTGACAGCATTGCAGAAGATCACCCTGCGCGCAGTGGTAATGAGTTTTCTCTTCTACGGACTCGCTTCCATAGAAGGGACACTGATGCGGGTGGCATTGGTCAATCCTTCCATCCCGCCGATCGAGGGCAGTCCTGAACATTACTTTTCCATTATGACAGTACACCCAATCATCGGTATCTTCGGATCGACCTATCAGCTGGTGTTTGCCGCGTTCATGTTCCTGATTCCCTATCTGACGAAAAAACCGCTCTACAGTGTAGGCTTGGCGAACTTCGTGTGGATGAGTATCACGATCGGTTCGGCACTGGCGTGGATCGCAGCATTCATCTGGCACTATGCCCCACTCTATACGCTCTACTGGCCGCTTCCTGCTGATACCGATCAGTTTCAGGTGGTCGGCGGTCTGGTGTTCATCGTCGGTATTGCACTGATCATGATCGGGACGCTGGGGTTCATCTACAATATCTATGCGACGATCTTTGCCAAAGTAGGGGTGCATGCGAACAAAACGACCAAAGAGCTGCTCATCTCCGGTTTCGGTATTGACGGTATGCTTAACCTCGTCAACAAGCTCAGAGGCAAACCGCCCTATACCAAAGAGCCGGCGCTCTCACTGCCGGTGGTCGCGATCTTCCGAGGAACGGTCGATACCTTCCTCGATGCGATTGTCATTTTGGGAGCAGGGATCCTTGTGCTGGTCTACCTTCTTGCGGATGCAAGCGGTGTCAGCTGGGATGTGCATGCAGTCGATGCGCTGTTGTACAAGAACTTCTTCTGGTGGGGGCTTGACCTTGTGGCAGATGGACTTGTACTTATCTATGTAGCGGGGTCTTGGTATCTGCTGGCGACCATCATTACCGGGCAGAAGCTCTTCATGGAAAACGTGGCGCGTGCGGCACTGTTGCTGGAGCTGCTGGTTTCATGGATGGTCTGGTCACACCACCTGCTTGGCGACCAGGGGCAGCCGGAGATGATGAAACTGATCTCAGGTGAGATGGTGACGATGTTCGAGCTGCTCACACAGGGACTGGCGCTCTTCATTACCCTGATGACACTCTGGAAAGCAAGACCATTGAAGATGACTATGGAGCTTAAGTACCTGCTTGGGGGACTGCTTGGATTTGGTCTGGCAGTACCCGCAGCGATTATTCAGGCGGATATGGGAATGAATAGGGTGCTGCATAATACCCAGTGGATCATCGGTGCGCATGTGCACATCGCGCTTCTGACCGGACTGTATATGACGCTTTACTCTGTTGTGTACGTACTTTGGCCGCTGCTGACAAATAACACCAAACTCTTCTCTATGAAGCTGGCAAATGCGCACTACTGGCTGCACCTTATAGGCAGTATCGGTATGGGTGCCTTTATGGGAATGGCAGGACTGGAGGGGATGCTTAGACGTCACTTCTACATGGACGGGGAGTATCAAACCTTTATGATCCTCGCAGCGATCTGTGCCATCATGATGGTCACGGCATGGGTGATCTTTATGATCAACATCATTATGTCCGTGGGTATCAAAGGGCTGATCGGTATCTTCCTGCCTGCACAGGACGATACGGCGACATTCGGGATCGATCCACAGCCTTCGGTTGTGGCTTCTCTTAAAAAGTAATGCAGCATACGGGGGGAACACCCCGTATCGGTTTTTTTCAGCAAATCACGGTTTGTTGAGAAAAGCACAAAATGAGCATCAGGGAGACAAGTGTGTTAAACGAGGAACGCGTCATCAACGAGATCATGCATGTGGGTCTGTACGATCTGGTACTGCAGGATGTACAGAAGATCACGGGCAAAGAGAAACCGAATGCCGATGAGGTCAAAACGGTGCTGCATACCCATCCCGAGATTCTGCGTGATTACATGCAGACCAATGTCGAGTACAACCTCAGCAATATCCATCTGAGAAATATTGATACCCAAAACATCGATCCATCGGTCAGAGAGATAGCTGAGAAGATCAACCAAAATCTCAATACGATGCGCGAGATCGAGAAGTACACACTCGACTTTGAGCACAGCTCGACGCTGGTGCTGATCTTTTCAGTGGAGTTCTTTGTACTTTTTTCGGCACAATACCTCATTGTCCTTCTCAATCTCAAAGAGTGGCAGTGGTGGATCTATGCAGTCTTCTCGCTCTCGATCGTGGCGGCATGGTGGTATGCCAAAAAAGTGAGAAAAAAGTACGAGGTCAACAACAAACGGTATGAAGCGCTCTATGAGGAGACGCTTAGGCTCATAGAAGCACTGGAGCATGCCGGGCATCTTCAAAAGGGTGACCTCTACATAGGCGAGTCCGATGAGCATATCTAACCCCATCACTCTCTCCTACACATGGGACAGAGCGAATTTTGAAAAAGCGTTTGAGAATGCTTACACGCACCAGTACAAACACTCCGCAAGACGGTACATAGGGTGGCTTTTTGTCGCCATGGCGCAGTTTGGTGTGGTGGCTGCCATGAAGGGCGGCTCGGTCGGGCTTTTGATGCTTTCGACCATTCTCATCGTCTACTGGTATGTGGTCAAGAAGCATCTTGTCTACCGCAGAGCCCTCAAAGCTTTTGAACATTCTCCGTTAAAAGACCGTAGGATCACACTGCAGATCGACAGTGACGGAGTGTCGCAGAACGGTGTAGAGGTGCCGTGGGAGGAGATCCAGGGTGTGGTGCCGGTAGAGGATGATATACTGCTTTACTATCAGGACAGTGCCTTTTATATTCCCTCTACGGCATTTGGGTCTTTGGAAGAGAAAAGTGCCCTCAAAAGTATGGCAAAAGCCAAAGGGAGGCTGTTTCATGTTTAAAATCAGACACTTGCCCCAGTACTTTTTGGGATTTCTTTTGTTGGTACTGGTCGCGTTTCAGGGCTGGACCTACTATCTGGGCACCACGGATGTGACATTCGAGAGGCTGACTGGTTCAAAGCCCTATCCCGAGGTAGGGGCGCTCTCTTTGAGGCGCTACAAAAAGGGTGCCATCTCGCCCCACCTGTTCACGATAAAAAGTAGTAACGAGACAGCACTGCTTAAGCATCTTGAAAAGGACTGTGATCTCAAAAAGATAGACTTTGGTCAGCTCCCCGAAACGGTAGCCCAAACGGACAAAGAGATGGTCGAGGTGATCAAACACTCCCCCTATGTCTACCTGAGCCAACACTATGATCTTCAAAATTCCAAAAAGGGCAGGATGTGTCTGGTCTTCAGGGACAAAGAGCATATATACCTTTTTGTCAACGGGAACCTGTAGATGCTGGACTATATCTATGCGGGAGTGATCGTCCTTTTTCTGGTCATTTTGCTGGTGGTAGCAAAGGTGCATGATGAAGAAGATATGAATGATAAAGAAGAGGAGGAAGAATGAAAGGTTTTTTGGTTTTTTTAGGGGTCACCATGCTTTTGATGGGTGCCTATATATACTACAATATTAAACATCCGCAAGATACCATTATTGTGCGGAAAGGGGCTTACTGGATCACACTTGATCACAATGTCAGTAAAGAGTAGATGTTTGAGGCAAATCAACTTCTTGGAAACAAAAAGTTGTTATCATCCTTATATCTAAAAAAGGATGCTTTGCCTATGAAAAAAATACTCACTGTATATCTGTTTTTTCTCTTTTCTTTTTCATTGACCTATGCTGTCGAAGGCAAAAAAGTGTTTGAAACCTACTGCTGGGGATGTCATCACCAAACAGCCGTAGCGTTTGGTCCTCCGTTCGCGGAGATAGCCTCCAAGCGCAGTGCCGAAGAGATACAGGCGATGATCACCGATCCGGCGAGTGTCTCCAAGGTCTTTGGCTACAAGCGTAACGCCATGCCGCCGTTCAAACTCAACAAAGAGGAGCTTGAAGCCATTACCCGCTACATTCTCTCCTACAAACCCCAAAAAGAGGAGAAGCAGTAATGTTCCGCCTTTCCAACCTGCTCAAATCGGTCACAGAAGGGAAGCCGGCACGGGTTCTTGACGGCTCCATCGCCATCTGGAACTTCACCAACCGCTGTAACCTCAGCTGTCTGCACTGCTACTCCAAGGCCGACCTCGATGCGGTCGATACTCTGACCACAGAGCATATCATGGAGACCTTGCCCAAGCTCAAGGCAAACGGGGTGAAATTCCTCATCTTCTCCGGCGGGGAACCGCTGACGCGCAAAGACCTCTTCGATATTGCCGCGCGCTGCAAGGAGTTGGGGATCGTCACCTACCTCTCGACCAACGGGCTCTATGTGAAACACGGCAATGCCGAGAAGATCCTCGATACGTTTGATTATATTGGCATCAGCATCGACGGAAGCCCCGAAGTACATGATGCCTTCAGGGGACTGAAAGGCTCGTTCGTCGAGTCGATGAAAGCGGTCGATCTGCTCAACTCTTTTGGCAAGACCAAAGTGGGTATCCGATTTACCATTACCAAGGACACCTATGATGACCTGCAGTTCATCTTCGAACTTGCCGAAAAACACGACATCCCCAAGATCTACATCTCCCACCTGGTCTACAGCGGACGCGGACTGGAAAATCTTGAGATGGACCTGACCAAAGCGCAGCGTATCGAAGCGGTCAACTACATTCTTGACAAAGCGTTTGAATACCATGAGAGTGGACGTGATATCGAGATTGTCACGGGCAACATGGAGATGGATGCCATCCTCTTTTATGACCGGTTCAGGCAGAAGTACCCTGAGCATGCCGAAGAGATGTACCGTCGGCTGGTCGCATGGGGCGGTAACAGTGCAGGGCGCAAACTGCTCAACATTGATAGTGAAGGTTTCGTCAAGCCCGACCCCTTCTTCCCTGTGAAGATCGGCAACATCCTGACACAGGATTTTTCCGACATCTGGACGAACGAGCCTACCCAACTGCTGCAGAAGCTGCGGGTACACCCCCGTGAGCTTGGGGGCAAGTGTGCCGACTGCCGTTACCTCAACATCTGCAACGGCGGTTCACGCAGCCGAGCCTATGCGATCTACGGTGATATGTGGGCGGAAGATCCGTCGTGCTATTTGAGTGAGACGCAAGTAGCAAATGAGGCGTAAGGAGCGAAGAGTGAAGTATGTTGGTATATTTTCTTACGAAAAGCTGTTATTTGTAGGGTCGGTTTACCGACCAAAATATGAAAAATGAATAATGAAGAGAAGGTGTAAACATGGGTAAAGTCTATCTGACAGGAGCAGGTCCGGGAGATATTGATCTGCTGACAATTAAAGCGCTACGGGTAGTGGAGCAGGCAGATGTGATCATCTATGACCGTCTGGCAAACCCTGACATTCTCAATTATGCCAAAGAGGGCTGTGAGTTCATCTATGTGGGCAAAGAGGACTCCCACCACACATTGCCGCAGGAGGAGATTAACGAGGTTATCTACCAGGCGGCACTCAAGTATGAGCATGTGGTCAGACTCAAAGGAGGTGATCCACTGGTCTTCGGTCGTGGTGGGGAGGAGGGGATATACCTCAGAGAACGCGGGATTGAGTTCGAGTTCATTCCCGGTATCACCTCGGCGATCGCCGTACCCGAATATGCGGGAATTCCTGTCACGCATCGCGGGGTGACCGTCTCTTTCCGTGTCGTGACAGGGCATGAGTCCAAAAAACCGCAGTCGCAGATACCATGGGAGAACTACAGGACAGATGATACCATCGTCTTTTTGATGGGCTTGCACAATTTGAAGAAGATTACACAGAAACTCATTGAGATCGGTAAACCCAAAGAGCACCCTATCGCTGTTATCAGCCGTGGTACGACACCTGAAGAGAAGACGGTGGTCGGAACACTTGAGGACATCTATGAAAAGGCCAAAGATCTTCCTACACCCGCATTGATCGTTGTCGGAGAGGTGGTGAAGCTGCGCCAACAGCTCTCATGGTTTGAAAAATAATGGAAATGTCACAGTAATTAGGAGAGAACTTATCTTTGATAGTGTATAGTAGGGGAAACTAACCGTAGAAACGAGGTGTACCCTATGTTCAAACTTGAAGAGATCCCGATATTCTCCGCATTGGGTGAGAATTATATCAAAGAACTTCAAGAACAGATACATATCAAGAAATATACCAAGGAGAGTATTGTCTTCTACGAGGGAGATCAAAGCGAATACCTCCACATTTTGCTAGGCGGCAGTGTTAAGCTCTATAAAACCTCCCCCAAAGGTTCACAGATACAGATCAACCGCTTCTCAGCGCCGGGGCTCATCGCGGAGTTCGCCATTTTTGAGAAAGAGCCCTTCCCTGCTACCTGCGAGTTCGTCACCGACGGTGCCATAGGGATGCTGCACTTTGATGTGCTTTATGATCTGCTCAATCAGCCCCAATTCTCTTTGGAGCTGCTCAAATCGCTGACAGGAAAGGTGAGCCTTCTCTCCGTACTGGTGCACAAAGAGACCATTCTCTCTTCCGAAGCGAAAGTCGCAGACCTGATGCTCAAGAAAGTGACCATCTTCAACCGTCTCAAGAACAATGAGATCGCTTCTATTCTCAATTTGACCCCCGAGACATTTTCACGCATTCTGACCAAACTGAAAAAAGAGGGCATCATCAAACTGGAGAACCACAAATTGGTGATCCTCAATGAAGACGCCCTTTTTGCGATCATTGAGAACAATACCATCAAGAACTGCACCAACTGCATCGCTGATTTTAAAGAGAAGATCGGCTACAAGGAATAAATTGAGAGGGTAGGCTGTAGGGAGCAAGGAACAGTTAAGAATACATATGCAAAAGTTGCTACCTGCTACCTGCTACCTGCTACCTGCTACCTGCTACCTGCTACCTGCTACCTGCTACCTGCTACCTGCTACCTGCTACCTGCTACCTGCTACCTGCTACCTGCTACCTGCTACTTTCTCTTCCCATGCTTCAAATGCATCATCAAAATAGACCAATCGCTGTTTCTTGAACTCACGGGTAGAGTAGAGTTTGCCGTAGTGGGTGAGTCCCGTCTCCTGTGCCATCTCTTCGATGAGCGCATCGCACGCTTCTTGTGTTTTGGCATGCACCATTGCAAAAAGGTTGTAGGGCCAGTTGGGGTAGCTGGGGCGCAGGTAGCAGTGGCTAACCGCGGAGAATTCGGCGAGCTGTTGTCCGATCTCTTCGCTTTTTTCTTCGGGGACTGCCCAGACACTCATGGCATTGGCACCAAAACCCGCTTTGCGGTGGTTGAGGATGGTAGCAAAGCGGCGCATGACTCCTGCTTCTTTGAGTTCATGGGCAATTTCAAAAAGTTTCTTATAGTCCATACCGAGAGTCTGGGCGATCTTCTTGAAAGGTTCGGGTACCACATCGATGTCCTGCTGGAGCAGCTTGATCACTTCGATATGTTCAGGCGTAAGGTCAATGGGCTTGTGCGCCGCTTTTTTGCCCCTCTCTTTTTTGGAGCGTTTGCCGGTGGTGTCCATCTGCACCTTGATCTTGAACATCTTCAGGGTTGGCAGGACAATGGCATCTTCTGCGCCGCTTTGGGTTTTGAGGATCTCGATGGTCTTCTCCAGTCCCAGTTTGCTTTCAGGGGCGACTGCCATAGTAAACCAAATGTTGTAGTCGTGGTTACGCAGGTAGTTGTGACTGACCCCCGGATGGGCATTGATGACTTCAGCAGCCGTCTCGATGCGCTCATGGGGGACTTTGAAAGCGACGAGAGATGACTTGTAACCCAGCCGTTTGGTATCGAAAATGGCAGAGGTCTGGCGTATGATCTTCTCCTCTTTGAGTCTTTGAACGGTTTGGATCACTTTATCTTCCGCACTTCCCAGGGTCTCGGCGATCTGTTGAAAAGGTCTTTGGGTCAGGGGGAAGGCGTGTTGCATCTGATAGAGAAGTTCATCTTGCATAGCAGTCTCTTTTGTTTTTTATCAATTATAGAGTAATTAAGCCTTTGATTGGTTGATATGTGTCAAAGCAAATATGGTAGACTTCGGGTAGAGTATGAAAAGTAAGTACACAGGAGCGAACGATGTCCTATTTTCCTATGTTCATGGACATGATAGATCTGAAGATATTGGTGGTCGGCGGCGGTGCCATAGCCGCTGAAAAGCTGGAGAAGGTGACCGACTTCACCAAGGAGATCACCGTTATTGCCAAAGAGGTCTCCCCCCAGACACAGCAGCTGATCAAAGACCACTGCCTGACACTCTATACACGCCCCTATAAAGAGGGGGATATTCAGGGCTTCGATATCGTCATCGTCGCGACCGATACCGTGGATTTGCACAAAGCCATCTATAAAGAGGCACGTCCCTACCGTATATTAGTCAACTCGGTGGACAACACTGATTATTGTGACTTCATCTTCCCCTCCTATGTACGCAAAGGTGACTTGACCATCGCCTTTTCGACCGGCGGTGCGTCACCGGCATTTGCCAAGCAGATTCGCCGGCATTTTGAGAAGCTCATTCCTGACAGTGTAGGGGCGTTTCTTGCCAAGATGAAAGGATTGCGTAAAACGATGCCAAAAGGTAAGGAGCGCATGGCGTATTTTGACAGCCTTGTCGAGACCTATTTCAAAGAGAATTTCAAGTGATATGACAAGATTTGACAAATTCTTGACATATATCAAGGTTATCTTTATCATAATGCCATACAATCAGGAAAATCACAAATAGGAGATAATATGTCTGAATTAAATCGTCAACCGGTCGAAGTTCCCGGAGCAACTGTGCCTTTCTTTACCTACACAGAGGGGGAGACACAATACTACGAGTTCGATACTTCCAAATGCGGACCGCCAGATCCAATGGTCAATGCTATGGCAGGACTGAAAATGATAGACGGACCAAACAAGAAGGTCGTCATGATCAACCACAAAAAGCCAATGGGACTGCTTGACAAGATCGGCGAGAACTATACAATCGAAACGGAAAAGATGGAGGATGGACGGGTCAAGCTCATCTTCTCCTACAAAGAAGGTGCTTCCGAGAATGCCAACCTCAACGATGCTGCCTGTCACGGGTAGGCTATGAGAGCCGTATCGAGTGATTTTGCGCCGCCGCTGAAGCTCATTGCCCCGTTTTTTAAGTATGGGGTACTCTTCTATCTGCTCTCTATGACGGCACTGCTCTTTTTCTCACCGCAGTTCAGTTATGCCCAAATGGATGTCGCCGGATGGGTGCATCTGTTCCTGCTGGGCTTTGTCATGATGATCATCTTCGGTGCGATGGCGCAGCTGATCCCAGTGGTGCTTGAGGTCGGGCATGCGGTGGTCGATGTTTACTACATTATTTTGCCGCTGCTGGGTATCGGCACCGTGGTCATGATCGCCGGATTTTGGCTGATGCCCGCACTGTTGCCGTATGGCGGCTTGTTGGTGTTGGTGGCGATGATCATTTTTGCTTTGGAGAGTATTGCCACACTCAAGAAGAGTACCCTGCGAACGCTGACGGTCAAAACCGTGGCATGGAGCAACGGCTACCTGCTGCTGGGGATCCTGACGGGATTTGCTATTGCACTGGGGCTTGCCGGAGAGCTCAGTATCGATGTAGGTATGATGCTCAAAGCCCATGTCTATGCCGTACTTGGCGGGTATGTGGTCTTGACCATCATCGGTTTTTCGCTCATACTGATCCCGATGTTCTCACTGGCACACGGCTTTGAAGAAGAGTATATCAACCGTGCATTCAAACTGGTTATTACGGGTGTGGCACTTGTCTTTTTCGGGGCACTCTTTGGTATTGAGTTGGTGATGTGGTCAGGCTATCTGATCACCCTGACCGGTGTTGTGTTCTATATGATGCAGATCTATATCATCGCCAAACTGACGGTGCGCAAAGAGTGGGATATCTGGGCGAAATCCATGGTGTTTGCTTTTGGCGCACTGGGGTTTGCCATTGTGCTTGGTGTCGTGGCATTCGTGACGGGCAAAGAGTCATTCCTGCATGCGGCGGTCTGGTATCTGGTGCTGGGGTTCATCGCTTCGATGATCACGGGGCACCTCTATAAGATCGTCCCTTTCTTGGTCTGGTTTGAGCGTTTTGCACCGCTGGTCGGGAAAGAGAAGGTACCGATGCTGCATGAGATGTACCCCAAAGAGGCGGCATCGATGTTCTTTTGGTTCACTGCTTCGGGTGTGATCATCGCAGGCACAGGGATGATGGCAGAGTCGGATCTGTTTTTCAAGGCGGGCGCGAGCTTTCTGTTTATGGGAGCGGTGTTTCTCTTTCTGAGTATGAACAGGATGCTCTCGTATGGGAAGTGAAGAGTGAAGAGTGAAGAGTGAAGGTAGGCGTTGCTTCACAATGCTTTTATTTAAAGATCAAAAGGAGTATCAATAATGTGTGATATCACAAAAGAAATGGTTTTTGACGCGATCTCAACCGTGATAGACCCGGAAGTAGGGTTCAACCTTGTCGAGATGGGACTGATCTACGATGCAATCATCGATGAGAACTGCAATGTACATGTCGTGATGACACTCTCGACACAAGGGTGTCCCCTGCACCAGATGATCACCCAGTGGGTTAAGGAAGCCGTTGAGCGCATCGAGGGTGTAGGGGAGGTCGAGGTCGAAGTGGTCTGGGAGCCGGCATGGAACATCTCCATGGCAGACGACAATGTCAAGAAGATACTAGGTGGTTAACCTTCACATGGTGAATTAGGAGTGAATAACTCCTAGTTTCATCAGTAATATTTTTCTATTTTCATCCTTCCATTTCTTTACTTTATCTAAGAGAAAATCGCTCCAATTTAAAACTGTTCCTATTTGTACAATTTATGGAATAAATCAAAAATCTTGATATAAATCATCTTTCCGAAAGTCCACCTTATGATAAACTATATGCGTTGTTATAGTCTCTATAACGGAAAATCAATTTACGGAGGAAGTAATATGGCTTTGAATAGACGAGAATTTCTCAAAAGCGCCGCGGCAGCATCTGCTGCGAGTGCAGTAGGGATCGCTGTTCCGTCCAGTCTTGAAGCTGCGGCATCTGACGCACAGAAAGACTGGAGATGGGATAAAGCGGCATGCCGTTTCTGTGGTACGGGGTGTGGTATCATGCTCGCGACAAAAGGCGGCAAGATCGTAGCGGTCAAGGGTGACCCGGCAGCACCGGTCAACAGAGGGCTGAACTGTATCAAAGGATACTTCAACGCCAAGATCATGTACGGTGCGGACAGACTCAAAACACCGCTTTTGAGAATGAATGACAAAGGCGAGTTCGATAAGCACGGCAAGTTCAGACCTGTTTCATGGAAGCGTGCCTTCGATGAGATGGAAAAACATGCTAAAAAGGCGCTTAAAGCAAGCGGTCCTGAAGGCGTGGCGGTATTCGCATCCGGACAGTACACAGTCATGGAGGGGTATGCGGCACAGAAGATGATGAAGGGTGGTTTCAGATCCAACGCGATCGACCCCAACGCACGTCACTGTATGGCATCTGCGGTTGTCGGATTCTATCAGACCTTCGGTGTGGATGAGCCTTCAGGATGTTACGATGACATCGAGATTACTGATACTATCGTAACATGGGGTTCCAATATGGCGGAGATGCACCCGATTCTTTGGTCACGTGTTTCTGACAGAAAGCTCTCCAATCCTGACAGAGTGAAGATCGTTAATATTCAGACCTATACACACAGAACATGTGATATTGGTGATATCAACATTATTTTCTCTCCAAATACGGATCTTGCGATCTGGAACTATATTGCGCATGAGATTGTCTACAACCACCCTGAAGCGATCGACTGGGATTTCGTCAAGAAGAACATTGTCTTTACGGCAGGGCCTGTCAACATCGGTTACGGTATGAGACGCGCGGGTGAGAAGTCGCTCAAAGAGGGCAAATATACCGAAAAAGAGATGGAGACCATCAAAAAAGAGATGAGCAAAAAAGTCTCTGCGAAAGAAGCACCGGCACTTGCACCGTACGGATACAAAGAGGGTGATGTCATGAAAAACACTCCGGGTACGCTCAAACACTGGATGATCACATTCGAAGAGTACAAGAAATCTCTTAAGCCGTTCACGCTCGACTACGTCGCGAAGATCTCCAAAGGCGATCCAAACGAAGATATCGAAGAGTACAAGAAGAAGCTCAAAGCACTGGCAGACCTCTACATAGAAAAAGGTAGAAAAGTGGTCTCCTTCTGGACGATGGGCATGAACCAGCACACCAGAGGTACATGGGATAACACACTCTCCTACAATGTCCACTTCCTGCTTAACAAGCAGGCACTTCCGGGTTCAGGTGCATTCTCCCTGACAGGTCAGCCTTCAGCATGTGGTACGGCAAGAGAGGTTGGTACCTTCTGTCACAGACTGCCTGCAGATATGATGGTCAAGAACCCCAAACACAGAGCGATTGTCGAGAAGAAGTGGCAAGTACCTGGCGGTACGCTCAACCCTGTGGGCAACCAGCACATCATGAAGATCCACAGAGATATCGAGGACGGTGTGGTCAAGTTCGCATGGGTCAATGTCTGTAATGCCTACCAGGATTCTGCAAGTGCCAGCCACTGGATCAAAGCAGCACGTGAGATGGACAACTTCATCGTGACTTCCGACGGATATCCGGGTATCTCTGCGAAAGTTTCCGACCTTGTATTGCCATCCGCGATGATCTACGAAAAGTGGGGTGCATACGGAAATGCAGAGCGACGTACACAGCACTGGAGACAGCAGGTTCTTCCTGTAGGTGATGCGATGTCCGATACATGGCAGTGGGTCGAGTTCTCCAAGCGCTTTACGGTCAAAGATCTCTGGGGTGAATATACGCTCAGAAACGGTAAGAAACTGCCCAATGTCATCGCCGATGCGAAGAAGATGGGGTACAATGAATATACAACGATGTATGAGATCCTCTTTGCCAATGACAGAGCGAAAAAATACAAGATCGATCTGAACAAATTCCCGCAAAAAGGTTTTGACAACTCAGAGTGTATCGGAGACAGCAGAAATGTGGTCGGTTCTGATGGAAAAGTATTTAAAGGGTATGGCTTCATGATTCATGAGTATCTCTTCGAAGAGTATGCGTACTTCGGTAGAGGTCACGGACACGATTTGGCACCGTTTGAGGTATACCACAAAGTACGTGGTCTCAAGTGGCCGGTTGTCGACGGTAAAGAGACACAGTGGCGATTTAATGTCAAGTACGATCCGTATGCGGCAAAAGCAGTCAAAGAGTCTGGAAGTGATTCTACGCACGCATTCTATGGCCCATTGGCGAAAAAACTACCTCATGGAGACCTTAAGGGTGTCAAAGACAAGAACAAAACATCACTCAAGAATAAAGCGAAGATCTTTGCCAGACCATACATGGATCCACCGGAAATGCCAGATAGCAACTATGATACATGGCTCTGTACCGGGCGTGTACTTGAGCATTGGCACTCTGGAACCATGACGATGAGAGTTCCTGAACTCTTCCGTGCGGTACCGGAAGCACTCTGTTATATGAACCCCAAAGATGCCAAAGCAAAAGGTGTCAAGCGTGGTGAACTCGTATGGGTCGAATCACGTCGTGGCAAGGTCAAGGCGAGAGTTGAGACCAGAGGACGTAACAGACCGCCTCAGGGATTGGTATTTGTACCATGGTTCGATGAGAAGGTCTTCATCAACAAAGTGTGTCTTGATGCGACCTGTCCAATGAGCAAACAGACAGACTTCAAGAAGTGTGCAGTCAAGATCTATAAGGCATAAGGTAAAAACAGATGGCAAAAAGCTCCGACAACAACAGACGAAAGTTCATGGCAACGACCCTTCAAAGCGTTGGCTTAACGGCTCTTGGTGGATTGTTGTGGAGTGGATACAGTGATGAGGTGAAGGCATCGCCGTTGGTGCTCAGACCGCCGGGTGCGCTCAAAGAAGAGGATTTCCTCAAGGCGTGCATCAAATGCGGTCTGTGTGCCGAAGCATGTGTGAATAGGGACAGCAACAAGAACAAGGACGGCTCCAAACGGCCGGGTACGCTCAAGATGGCAAAGGGCGGTGATCATCTGATGATCGGAACCCCCTTCTTCAAGCCGCTGGATGTTCCGTGCTATATGTGTGACGATATTCCCTGTGTGCCGGTCTGTCCATCGGGTGCTTTGGACGAGGCATCCGTCACCAACGAAAAAGGTGAGCTCGATATCAATCTGGCGCGGATGGGGCTGGCTGTGGTGCACAAAGAGAGCTGTATTGCCTTCTGGGGCATACAGTGCGATGCGTGTTACCGTGCCTGTCCGCTGCTGGATGAAGCAATTACGTTGGAATACGCCAAGAATGAGAGGACCGGAAAGCATGCGTTTTTGCTACCCACCGTGCATTCGGATGTCTGTACGGGCTGCGGTCTGTGTGAAAAGGCGTGTGTCACTGAAAAACCGGCGATCTTTGTTCTACCGATCGAGTATTCGACCGGTAGAGCGGGGGATCATTATGTCAAAGGTTGGGACAAAAAAGACCAGCTCAGAGCGGGTCAGCG
>JAJRRK010000160.1 GCA_024279555.1 Campylobacterales bacterium | reverse complement strand
CCCCCAGCGCATCATCTTGCCAAAAGACATCGAAGCGATCCACTTGGCTATCATCTCGCCCAGCAGACTTTCGGTAGAGGCACCTTTCTCCTCTTTTTTGAAATAGAGTACTTCTGTCTTGCCTTTTTGGGCACGCCCAAGTTCGGAAAGATCAACCCCACACTTTCTTGCAAAACCCAACGCCGCCTGCGTCGGCTCGCCATCCTTGAATGCCGCAGCTACGGGAGGTCCCATAAGTTCAACAGTACTGTCCTTCTGCTTCACCGGCATTGCATGGTGCCTAAGTACCAATCTTCTTGGCGTATAGACAAAGTTGAAATCGCTGGAGAGTTTATACTCATCGAGCAGCTTTTTCCATGAAGTTTCAATATTTTTGACAATCTTGAGCAGCGGGATCGCAGGCAGCTCTTCTACCCCGATCTCGATCAATAGTGGTTGTGTCATAACAGATAGTCCTCTTGGGAGATAATGGGAATAATTCTACCCAAAAGTTGGTAAATAGGGGGTTAGCTGTTCTCTTCGTCCTCTTTGAGGTCTTTGCGGTTCCCCTCTTCATCAAACTTCGAAAGAAAGTTGTTGCGTACGATCACAAAAGTCATATAGGCAAACAGCAGTGTGGCAACGATGTATACATAGTCTCCAAAAGACATTAATTTTCCTTGAGTGAGTTGGGGATCGTAATCTTCTCGAACCCTTCATAATTCTGGCGCACGGCATCGTACAGCACCACACCGACACTGACACCAAGATTGAGACTGCGCCCTTTTGGACCCATGGGGATAGTAATGCACTGCTGCGGATGTTCGAGCAATACTTTTTCGTCGATCCCTTTGGTCTCTGAACCAAACAAAATATAGTCTCCTTTTTGAAACGGGGCGTTGAAGTAGAGATTGTCGGTTTTGGTCGTTGCCATGTAGGTATGATTATCAACAGGATGGGCTTCTAAAAAGTCTGAGAATGACTCCCATACCACCAGATCGAGCGCTTTCCAGTAGTCAAGCCCCGCCCGCTTGACTGCCTTGTCGTCAATGTCAAATCCAAGCGGTTTGACCAGATGCAGGGTCGCTCCCAAATTGACACAGATACGACCGATGGTACCGGTATTTTGAGGAATTTGGGGTTCAACAAGAACAATGTTAAACACAATAGAGCCTTCTTGCCCTATTGAATAAAAGCATTGTCAAAGACAATGCATACCAACACTCCTCACTCCTCACTTTTCACTCCTCACTAAAAGACAATCGTCTTGTTACCGTTGACAAAGACACGGTCATGCAGCACCAGATCAAGCGCGCGGGAGAGTACGACTTTTTCCACATCTCTTCCTGCACGCTGCATCTCTTTCCAGTCAAAACGGTGATTGACGGGAATAACATCTTGCGCAATGATGGGACCTTCATCAAGATCGTCAGTGACGAAATGTGCCGTCGCCCCGATGATCTTCACCCCTCTCTCATAGGCCTGTTTGTAGGGGTTTGCCCCGATGAAAGCAGGCAGGAATGAGTGGTGGATATTGATAATCCTCTCAGGGTAGGCCGAGACAAACTTCGGTGTCAGAATACGCATATATTTGGCAAGCACGATATAGTCGAAATCATGCTCGTCTATCTTTTCCATCACTTTGGCTTCATGTGCTTCACGGCTCAACCCTTCTGCAGAGATGTGAAAAAACGGAATATCGAACCGTTCGACCAGATCGCGCAGTGTCTCATGGTTGGCAATGACGCACTCTATGGTCGCACCAAGCTCGCCTGCCGCATAACGGATCAGGATGTCACCCAGCGCATGGGACTCTTTGGTCGCCAACAGGACAATCTTCTTGTCACGCGGCGCAATGACACGGATGTGCGCATCTTGGGGGGCAACCTCTCTGAGCGCGGCATCGAGCTCGTCTATCTCAAACGTTCCACTAACCACGGTACGCATGAAGAACTTCTCTTTCTCCTTATCCACAAACTCACGGTTGGAATCAATGTTGAGGTCACGTTCATAAAAGACTTTGGAGATTTTGTAGACCAAGCCTTTGGCATCATGACAGTCAATCAGTACACGCGCTCTGGTTTCCATGTTGCTCTCTTTAGTTTATTGGGTATTCACAGTTAGGTGATTCATAGTGTTTGGTCGGTAAACCGACCCTACAAAACAGCACTATTCACTCCACACGATCAGCGTGAAGCGTAGTTGGCGACAATGTCTCCCATTTCAGAACAGCTGACGATCTCTTTGGCATCGTAGTCACCGATGTCTCCGGTTCTGTACCCCTCTGCCAACGCTTTCTTGATCGCTTCATCAATGCGGTTTGCCGCTTCCTGCTCATCGAGCGCATAACGGAGCATCATACTCGCACTGGAGATAGTCGCCAACGGATTAGCGATGCCCTGTCCGGCAATGTCGGGTGCCGAACCGTGAATCGGTTCGAAAAGCCCGACACCTTTACCGGTACTCGCACTTGGCAGCAGCCCGATGGAGCCACTAAGCATACTGGCAGCATCAGAGAGAATGTCACCAAAGATATTCCCTGTCAAAATGACATCGAACTGCTTGGGGTCACGGATGAGCTGCATTGCGGCATTATCCACATACATATGGCTCAGTTCCACTTCCGGATAATCCTTGGCAACCTCTTCGACGATCTCCCGCCAGAACTGGCTCACCTCAAGGACATTGGCCTTGTCCACAGAGCAGACACGCTTGTCACGCTTCATGGCAATATCAAAAGCAACGATGGCAATGCGTCTGACCTCCTCTTTGGTGTAGACCATGGTATTGAAGGCTTTGTCCTCCTGCAACTCCCTTGGCTGACCGAAATAGATACCCCCTGTCAGTTCTCGTACCACCATAATGTCCACCCCCTGAATCACTTCAGGCTTGAGGCTGGAAGCGTTGACCAGTTCGTCATAGACCATTGCCGGTCTGAGGTTGGCGAAAGTACCCATCTCTTTGCGCAGTCCAAGCAGCCCTGTCTCGGGTCTAAGGTGGCGTTCGAGGTTGTCCCATTTTGGTCCGCCGATCGCACCAAAAAGCACGGCATCACACTTCTTTACCCCCTGAATAGTCTCCTCTGGAAGCGGCACGCCGGTCGCATCGATCGCAGCACCGCCAAGCAGCATCTCTTCATACTTCAAGTTGAAACCCTGTGCAACAGAGACTGCATCGAGTACTTTGATCGCCTCATCAATGATCTCAGGACCAATACCATCCCCTTTGATAACACCTATTTTATAACTTTTCATGCATTTGCTCCTTGTGCGATCTCTTTTTTTGCAAAGTTGATGAGTCCACCTGCATCGACCAACTCCTGCATAAACTCAGGAATTGGGGTAAATTTATAGGTCTTTGCCTGTGTCACGTTGATGATCTCACCCGCATCCATATCGATGCGTACGGTGTCACCCTCGTTAATCTCGTCAGCCTCTTTCAGTTCGAAGATCGGCAATCCCATATTGAATGCATTTCTATAGAAAATACGTGCGAACGTTGGCGCAATGACGGCATTGATCCCCGCAGCTTTCAGTGCAATAGGCGCATGCTCACGGCTGGAACCGCAACCGAAATTCTCACCTGCAACGATGATATCACCCTCTTTCATTTTAGAGACGAACTCGGGATCCGCATCTTCCATGACATGTTTTGCCAGTTCACTTGGCTCTGATGTGTTCAGGTAACGCGCGGCGATGATCAAATCGGTGTCGATATTGTCGCCGAATTTCCAAACTTTTCCTTGCAAATTGCATCCTTTTATACCGGTTGT
>JAJRRK010000159.1 GCA_024279555.1 Campylobacterales bacterium | reverse complement strand
GTCAACTATATTATCAGCAAAGAGAAGCATGTACGCGAGTATGGTGTGAGTGAGATCGCCGACTCCATTGCCGAGAACAAGATGATATTGAAGGTGAAGACACTCTTTCTGAAAGTCATTGCCTCGGCACTTTCTCTTTCTACTGGGTTTGCGGTAGGAACGGAAGGACCCAGTGCCGGCATCGGTGCGATGATCGCCTACCAGATGCATCGTCTGTTCAGGATGCCGCAGATGCTCATCAAAATGATGATCAGCGTGGGAGCCAGCAGCGGTATTGCAGCGATCTTCGTTTCGCCCATTACGGGTATGGCGTTTGCCATCGAGAATATCGCCTATCAGTTCATCAAGCAGTATGTCACTTATCTGATCCTTGCCTCCGTACTTGCTTTTGCCGTAAGCATCAATTATCTTGAACCTATCATATTTCAGCACTCGACCGGCAGGAGGATCGACCTGGACTATATGGTTGCCAACCTGCTATTTATCCCGTTCATTACAGCGTTTGTCTACTTCTATCTTTTTCTCAAACAGCGTCTGCTGCATATGGTCGATCTGGAGATATTCAAGAAATTCACCAAATACCGCAACTACATCTTTGCACTGATCGGCGGCAGTGTGGTCGGCACGGTACTGCTCATCGAACCGCATGCGGCATTCTCGGGCAAGGCGGTGGTGATGAACCTGATGAACGTTGAGAACCATATCCCGTTCTACTTCATACTGGGTATCATTGTTCTGCGTATCATCGGAACGACAGTTGCCATTTACGCCAATGCGGTAGGGGGGATCTTCCTTCCGCTGATGAGTATCGGTGCGCTGATAGGGTACGGCTTTGCCGAACTTTTTACGCACCTGCACTTTCCGGTCGAACCGTTCTATTTTGCGGCGATCGGTGCTGCGGTATTCATGGGTGTACTGATGAAACTGCCCTTGACAGCGGTTATTTTGGCGATGGAAACCACCTTTGACTACAATGTGGTCATTGCCACGGGAATCAGTGTCGTATTGGTAGAGTATCTCTCCAACATCTACTTCGATGTCAGACGGCGCAATGCGACCAAGGCCTATAAACGTCCAGAAAAAATCAACGGTGAGAGCGCCAAAGAGGAAGAAACACAGCAAAAAGACGAGGCGAAAGAGAATGCCTCAAAGAGCAAGAACGCCTGATGGAATCATATTATCTGCGGCTGATACTTTTCTTTGCCTTTCTGGGTACAACCATACTCATTTTTTGGTTATGGTCTGTTTATAAAAAAAGGCAGCTTTTAGAACGTATAGTAAAGATGCAGTTTCCCGAAAACTATCGGCATATACTTGAAAGAGTGCCTCACTACAGAAAGCTGAGTCCTGATGACAAAGAGAAGATAGAGCGTTCCATCCTCCTGTTTATCCATACCAAGAGCTTCACGGGTGTCAAGATGGATGTGACCGATGAGATGAAAGTGGTCATCGCTTTTTATGCCTGTCTGTTGCTGCTGCATATCGACACGGACAACTGTTATGACAACCTCAAGCATATTATACTTTATCCTTCTCCTGTCGTGCTAAAGAGCGTGCGTGAGAACGGCGGCATTTATACCAAAGAGGACTTCATTATTGACGGTCAGTCCGCCAATGATACAGTGGTGTTGGTGTGGCATGACGCCAGACGGGAGGCATACCATCTGCGCCATGACAATGTCATCGTCCATGAGTTCGCCCATGAGATTGACTATATGGATGGTCAGGTCGACGGTGTACCGCCGCTGGAACAGTCCAAATACCATGAGTGGACGAGTGTACTCTTCAAGGATTTTCAAAAACTCAGTGATGTGGCGCTCAAAGAGAGGGACTGGGGAAAATACAAACTGCTCGGAAGTTATGCCGCTACCAATGAAGCAGAGTTCTTCGCTGTAGTGACGGAACGCTTTTTCGAATCACCCCACAGTCTCAAAAGACATTTTCCCGAATTGTATGACGAGTTGAAGGCGTTTTACCGTATTGATCCGATAGAGTTAGTACAGAAATGAAGCAGTGGTTTGTGAGAAGAGTGTTAGGGTGGGGTATGTTCTCTCTTTTTCTTTTTGGACTTCTCTATTTTTTCCGTATCTACAGGATTGATGGAACAAGTATGAATTATGGTTTGACAGACGGTGATGTGGTGATTAGCGTGCGAAAATTCAGTAAGATCGACAGAGGGGAGCTTTTTGTCATACGTCATCCGGAAGATACTGAAGGGAGGCTCTACATCAAACGCTGCGCAGCACTTCCAGGAGACAGCTTTTTTGAAAAAGAGAGACTTTTCTATCTTCAACTTGAGAGTAACAGTACGAAAACACTGCAAACAGCACTTATGTACGACCTCTCATATGTCAAAAGTCCAGATGGATATTTCCTCAAAGAGCCCTATCAAAAATATTACGGCATTGTCCATGACTGGCAGCTGTTGGTACCGAGTGAATTGAGATCACTGCCTCTGCAACGGGTGGAACAGGATCATTATCTGATGTTGGGGGATTTTCGTGATAATTCGGCAGACAGCCGGTTTTTCGGTGCAGTACCCAAAGAATGGATACGTTCAAAAGTGGTGCTTATACTAAAGCATCCCAGAAGTTGGGACGCTTTGCTCTCCATAGAAGAGGCGGACAAATAGACTGATCTAGATCAGTCCAAGCTCTGCGAGAATCGCTTCGACTTTGGGAGAGATCTGCGCCAGTTCATTGATGAACGTACCCCATGCCTTGTCTTCGGCATACCACTCCTCGATATGTTTGAAGGAGTTGCTCTTCTCCTCTTCGCTCAGTTCATTGGACTTGTCGATGTTCTCTTTGATACGCTCAAGATGTTTGAGGTTGCTTTGACTCATAGTGTTACTCCTTAGTAGTTGTCGTATTTGCCGTCATTGATCTCCTGCTTGACCTCGTCAAGCGCCTCTTGCATGGTCTGGACAATGAGCTCTGCTGATTTACGGTCGTCATTTTCGGGAATGTCCCAGTCAAATATTTTCATGTTTGCTTTGAAGATGAGTCGCAGCTCTATTTTGATGCTCTCTCGCATTTTTTCTATCTCTTTTTCCTGTGGTGTCATACTTATCCTTTCTTTTATAATATTATGGAAATAATAACACCTTTTTATTAACGTTGTCCCGTTGTCCGAAGAAACTTCCCAAAAGCTTTTAATACAGAGTACTTCTAAAGGATTATTACCGCACCAATATATAATCTGAAACTTGATGCCGGTGATTTCGTTCATAATCAAGGCAGATTTTAGCAGGACTAGCCTTAGCTAATTCAAGGTAATAAATCGGAGTGAAGTGACCACAAAGCGAGAGTGGCGTATAATCACTGAAAAAAACAGGAATGAATATGAAAAGAACGCTTTTGTCAGTGATGCTCGGCAGCCTCCTGCTTCATGCTGAAAATATGCAGACGGTCACGGAAGACAAGGTCTATGAAGACCCTCTGCATGTCATGCATATAAAAGGGGAGATAGGAAGCTTCTATACCGGAAAAGTAAAAAGCTTTTACCAAAACGGAGCACTCAAATCTGAAAAAATATACAGGAAGGGAAAGCTTGACGGCAAATGTGTAGAGTGGCACAAGAACGGCAAAAAGAAATTAGAGGGCAACTATGTCAACGGTCACAAAGAGGGGCTTTTTACCAAATGGTACAGTAACGGACAGAAGAAGTCTGAGATTAACTATCATGCGGGGAAACGGGAAGGTGATACCCGATTCTGGTACAAGAGTGGTGAAAAGATGTTCCATTACCGCTTCAAAAACGGCAAATATGATGGGGAGAATATCTCTTGGTACAAAAACGGTCAAGTCAAAGAGGTCACCCACTACAAGAACGGAAGCAAAGAGGGTACCTACAGCTATTACACTCAAGAAGGTAAACCTTTGGAGAAAGCCATATATCGACAACACCGTAAAAATGGACTGCATGAAATGTGGTATGACAACGGTCAGAAAAAAGTAGAACACACATTCAAAAACGGTGTGCTGGAGGGGCGTGAGCGTATCTGGTTCAAGAGTGGTCAATTGCAGCATGATGTCACGTTCAAGAATGGTGAGCGTATGCCCGGCGGGCATTTTTGGCTTGAAAATGGGACACAGGTAAAATAATGTCCCAAAATATACCTGAAAAAAAAGGCTTTGAGCGTACTGTTGGTGTCTGGGGTGCCATTGCCATCGGCATCGGCGGCATGGTCGGAGGCGGGATCTTCGCCGTTCTGGGTGAAGCGGTCTCTTTGGCGCATGGGGCTACCTTCGTCGCTTTCTTCATTGCAGGGCTTGTAGCGATGTTGACTGCTTACAGCTATGCCAAGCTTTCCGTGGCAATCCCCAACCGCGGAGGGACAGTCACCTTTGTGGACAGAGCTTTCAAAAAAAACCTGCTCTCAGGAAGTGTCAATCTGATGCTCTGGCTGAGCTATCTGGTGACCATCTCCCTTTACGCGACGGCATTTGCCTCATACGGTGCGACCTTTTTTGAAGAGCCGGCACCAAAATGGCTGGAGCACACACTCATTACCGTGGCAATCCTGCTGCCGATGCTTATCAACCTTGTCAGCGCCTCTTTTGTCAGCAAGTCCGAGACGATATTTGTATTTATAAAGGTGACACTGCTGCTTGTGATCATCGCATCTGGGCTGTTCTTTGTCGATACGGAGCGCCTCTCCCCTGCACACTGGGAAGCCCCCATGGCGATTGTCACGGCAGGTATGATCATCTTTGTCGCCTATGAGGGGTTTGAGCTCATTGCCAATGCGGCGGAGGATATCATTGAACCCGAAAAGAACCTGCCAAGAGCCTTTTACGGTTCGGTCTTTTTCGTCGTCTTTTTGTATGTGATGATCTCCATCGTGACCGTAGGCGTCGTCTCCGAAGAAGCACTCATGAAGGCGAAGGACTATGCCCTTGCCATCGCAGCGGAGCCGGCACTGGGACATGTGGGCTTCACACTGGTCGCGGTTGCGGCGCTGCTCTCTACTTTCTCTGCCATCAATGCGACCATCTACGGTAATGCCAGACTGGGCTACAACCTTGCCAAGAATGGACGGTTGCCTCGTTCTCTTGCCAATGAGAAGCGGCACATTCCTGGTGTAGGGGTCATTGTCACCTCTTTGCTGAGTATCCTGCTGGCAAACTCCATATCGCTCACAGAGATCGCCATTATAGGAAGTGCCGGTTTTTTGCTCATCTTCTTCATTGTCAATATCGCAGCCTACAAAATGCGTGAACTCATAGGTGCCAATAGTGCCGTACTGCTTCTTGCTATCGTACTGAGTGGGGCGGCACTGATCACTCTGTTGTACCATACCTACAGGACAGACCCCCGGGCAATACTGGTTTTTGTAAGTTTTATCATTATCTCTGTTCTCTTTGAATTTTTCTATGGAAGATATGTACGGGGGCAGTTCTTCGAACGTCGCTACTGAAGCAGTTCGCCCAATGCTTTGGCTGCCTCTTCATACCCCATATCTATCATCTCCTCTGCACGGTCGAACTCCAGTGTACCGCATGCGTTTCGTGCGATCTCAACAGTGAAGTCCGGCGGATAAGCAGCGAGTTTCTCTCTGGCAATGGTACTTTGCATCGCATCGAACGCCTGGTTGGCGATGTCGTAGACCGCAAAGTCGAAGTCAGCTACTTTGGAAGCATGTTTTTTGATCTTTTCAAT
>JAJRRK010000158.1 GCA_024279555.1 Campylobacterales bacterium | reverse complement strand
TTCTGCACGAAATGCCGGTCGTTCAGAGGGAGAGAGGGTACCTCTAAGTTGCATCAGCTCCTCGGTTGACATTTGGCTGAAGTCTGTTGACCATGCCGCCGCAACACACAATACTGATAGGATAAGTGCTCGTTTCATGTTGAATCCTTTAAGAATAAATTCCTTCATTATCAATGAAAGTTATTAGTAGTATAAAATTTATATATGAACTAAGTGTGAATTTTTTTCATTGTATTTGAGAGAATGTGCGAAGATCAAGAGAGTATCACCCCTCCAAGGAAGAGGTGAATTGTAGTACCAAGAAAAGAAGTAAGGACTATTGTCTTCCCTTTCTTCCTCCGCCATTGTCATTTTGAGGGTATTCCGGGTGACAGTATGCATCTCCAAGTGAACAGCATCCGTCTGCAATACCCATATTTTTCAAACCTTTGTCGAATGCCCAGTAGTGGTTGTAGCTACCGTCTCTTAAAAAGTTGTAAGCGGCGATGATGTCGGTAGCACCTTCACTTTCGGCCAGTGCAATGTCTCTGTTGAGATCATTGATGTCGGTCACTTCGACCATGCATCCTGCTTCAAGGGCATCCTGCTTGGAGTTGATCCCCTTTGCATAAAGCGCATCATAGAGCTCTTGAATGGCAGGGATACCATACCGGCCACTGGGCATCTGCGCCTGTGTGACGGAGCTGTCTGCCACGGGGTTGTCTACCAGTGTGGTTCCGTCAAGGTTGTACCGGTGAACAAGATTTTGCACCGCGCCAATATGCTGCGTTTCGGAATTGTTCGCAATATTGAACAGTTGTTTGATCTCTACACCCTCGGCGATGTGAAAGTTGTAGAGATTCATATAGACATCATAGGCGAGGCGTTCCTCGTTCCCCATGTATGCGATGGTTTCTTTGAGCTCTTGGGAGAGTTCAGTACTGGCAGGGTAAGTTTCAAGATTGAAGCCTGTGGTGTTTCCTCCGTTTGAAGCAGTGTTGTTTCCCGCCTCATTTGTACTGCTGCCACACCCTGCGAGTAGAAGAGTAGAAAGTGTTGCTGCAAGCAAGAAAGATTTGTTCATCATATGATCCTTTGAAGTCTTTTGATCGCAGTATAATACAAACGTATGAACTAAATGTGAATGGAATGTGAAGAACATTTAAAGATGCTTGAGTTATACTGTTTTTAAAAAAGTGAAACCAATGATACGGATCATACTTAACGGAAAAAAAGCCAATGATGAAGAGATACGCGATGCGGTCATGACTCTTCGTAGTGAAGGGGTGAGCGTGGAGGTACGTGTGACCTGGGAGAAGGGTGATGCGGAGCGTTTTGCGATTGAGGCGGCACATGAGGGTGTGCCGCGGCTGGTGATCGCCGGAGGGGACGGTTCCATCAACGAAGTGGTCAACGCGCTTGCCAAACTCCCCAAAGAGAAACGCCCGCATCTTGCGATCTTGCCGCTGGGTACGGCAAATGATTTTGCCACAGCCTGCGAGATCCCCTTCTCTCCGCTGGAGGCACTGCGTCTTGCCGTAGAGGGAATGCCCTCTGCGGTAGATATTGTCCGCGCCAATAAGCATTATTTCATCAATGTCGCTTCCAGTGGCTTTGGGGCGCAGATCGTTGCCGATACGCCGACCTCACTGAAAAACTTTCTCGGAGGCGGTGCTTATACTCTCTCAGCCGTCATCAAAGCACTCAACTACACTTCACATACCGGACGGCTGATCGCCGATGAACTGGATATTGAAGGCAAAAGTATTGCCAGTTTGGTATGTAACGGAAGGCAGGCAGGCGGAGGACAGATGCTATCCCCCAAAGCCTACATCAACGACGGACTGCTTGACATTGTCCTGATACTGGAGTTTCCGATGATCGATCTGGGGCAAGTCATTGCCGAAATGCTCGATTATGAGCATTCCGGTACCTATGTCAAACGGTTTCAGCGGACATGGGTGGAGTCGATCCCCTATCAGAAGCGTTCGGTCAATCTTGACGGAGAGCCCTATGAAGCAGATACGATCCGTTTTGAAGTTGTTCCATAAAAAGCTCAATCTTATTCTCTCTAAAAGGTGTCCAATCTTGATATAACCAAAGTTCCAATATAATCACATCAATACTTTGATATAAAGAGGTCCTATGCCGGTAGAACAGATCAAGCATATTGTCGATTACGGGATCATCGGATTCCTGCTCTTCTTGAGTTTTATTACCTTCGCTTTCGCCATTGAGCGGGTGCTCTATTTTCGCAGCGTGAAGCTTGAAGCGTATACGCATGAAAAACAGCTGGAGCTCGACCTTGGCAAGCACCTCTCCACCATTGCCTCCATCGGTGTGAATGCGCCCTATATTGGACTGCTTGGAACAGTACTGGCGATCATCTTGACCTTCTATATCATTGGGGAGAATCAGGCAGACATCAACCCCGGAGAGATCATGAAGCACCTTGCACTCGCGCTTAAGGCAACAGCGGCGGGACTGGTGGTGGCAATCCCCGCCACAGCGATCTACAACGCCCTGTTGACAAAAGTGGACAAGCTTCTTTCCCAGTGGGAGATACTGCGTGACGAGGGGAAACTGCGCGGATGAGACGCGAACACTTTGACAAGATGAATGTCGTTCCGTTCATCGACATTGTGCTGGTACTGCTGGTGATCGTACTTGCTACGGCGACCTTTGTGCAGAACAAATCCATCAAGATCGACCTGCCCAGAGCCAGCAGTAAAAAGAGTGAAGAGAAAAAGAGTATTGTCATCTCCATTGACAAAGAAGGCAACTATTTTTACAACAAAGAGCCACTCTCTTACGAAGCGCTTCAGACAAAGCTGGCGGCACTTGACCCCAAGAAAGACCTTGTCTCTTTGCGCACAGACAAGTTGACACCCTTTGACTACTTTGTCAAGGTGATCGATGTGATGAAAGCCAAAGGGTTCGAGAACATCTCCATTGTGACCAAACAGTAGGATCGCCGTGAAAAAGCATCGCTACAAGGTCTCCTTTTCCCTGACGGCACTCATCTATGTCGGCTTTTTTCTACTTTACCTTTATGTGATACAGCAGCATATTACCATGACCTCCGAAGAGCCCAAAGAAGATGTGATAGAACTGGCGCTTTCACAGTTCGTACTCCAAGCTCCTCCCTCTGAGACTGTCGCACCGGTGCAGCAGGAACAACTGGTCGAAGAGGAACCGGAGCCTGAGCCACAGAAGGAAGCGGAAGAGCCGGTAGCCGAAGAGAAAGTGCCTGACCCTGACCCTGAGCCTGAACCGGTCGTCAAAGAGAAGCCTGTCATCACGCCTGTTGTCAAAAAGGTCTCTCCCAAGCCAAAGCAGAAAGTCGTTAAAAAGAGACAGGTTAAAAAGAAGCACCTCAGAAAAAAGCATGCAAAGAGGAAAAAGCCTCACAAAAAACGGCAGGTCAGCGGTGGCGGTTCTCCCCGCTACAGTGCGGCACAGCGCAACCGATTCCTTGCCCGTATACGCACAAAGATAGACCGTGCCAAGTCCTATCCGCGTATCGCCCAGCGCCGGGGCATGCAGGGAACGGTCAAAGTACGATTTACCATTTTACCCAACGGGCATGTCGGTAACATCGTGCTCTCCGGCCCCAAGGTATTCTACGCATCTGCGAGAAAAGCGGTCAAGAGCGCCTTTCCTGTAGATCTGAAAAAGGCAACCCTTTCACTGCCCACAACGGTGAATCTTTCACTACGATACCGTCTTCACTGAAGAAACGTCAGACTTAACACAAAATTAACACAGTGCTGTCATACTTCCTCTAAGATTACAATCTTTAGAGGAGATACGATGATTAAGAAACAAGCAATGGCACTCTCTTTCATTTGTGCCGCATCACTTTTTGCCGATGAGGTACAGATGCAGACTATCGATGTCAATGCAAGTATTGACACGGAAGTGATCAAAGATATTCACGGAGAGGATGTGAAGTCCGCAGATCTCGCCGAAGCGCTCTTCAAGCAGTCGCCGAGTGTGTCTATTGTCAGACGCTCGGGGATCGCCAATGACATCATTGTCAGGGGGCAGAAAAAGGACAACATCAATGTGACACTTGACGGGACAAAACTTTACGGAGCCTGCCCCAATCGCATGGATCCCCCGGTCTCACATGTACTCACCAATAATATTGACTATATCGAGATCAACGAAGGCCCCTACAATGTAGAGGATTTTGGGGTGCTCAGTGCAGATGTGAAGGTTCATACGATCAAACCCGAACAGGCGTTTCACGGTGATGCCAACCTCGGATTTGGAAGCTGGGGATACCAGAAAGCGGCAGCGACACTGACCGGGGGTACCGACACGGTGCGTTTTCTTTTGAGCGGGTCGGCAGAGACGAGTGAACAGTACAAAGACGGCGACGGTAACGATTTTGTCGGGCAGATACAAAGAGAGATCGACGAAGGGAGGGTCTTGAAAGTATGGCAGTATCAGGATAGATATAAAGATAGGGATGCCTATGAGAAGAAGACACTGATGGCAAAACTCTTTTGGGACATTACGGACAATCAGGAGATAAGACTCAGCTATACGGCAAACAGAAGTGATGATGTATTGTACCCCTCCTCAAAGATGGATGCACTCTATGATGATTCCAATATCTACAATGCCGAATATACCCTCAAAGATCTGGGACGGTACTCCAAAGCACTTTACCTGCAACTTTATCGCTCGGAAGTAGAGCATCCAATGTCGACCAAATACAGACAAAAAGCAGCGCTTGACAGTAACCCGAATATGCCTGGGATACAGAAGGCTTATATGACACACACGCTTACGACTCAGGTAGATGGAGCCAAGATCAAGAACACTTTCAATGCGGGTGATCATGAGATCACAGCCGGGGTAGACTACTCACTGCGAAACTGGGACGGATGGTATACAAAGAACGACAAACCGCTTCCGGCAAAGTTTTATCACAGTATCTGGGATGTCGATACCGAGAATATCGGTTTTTTTGTCACAGACAAGATAGATATGGACAGGTTGGTATTGGATTTGGGGTTACGATATGACGATACATCCATCACATCAAACAACCCTGCGCAGCAGGCCAATGATTACGATGAATTGAACGGATATATCAATGGAACCTACCATTTGGATGAACACAGCAAACTCTTTGCAGGGTTTGGAAAGTCCTCCCGTGTTCCTGACGGCAAGGAGCTTTACTGGGTAGGCGCACCGATGAAAATGCCAAACGGCACGATGATAGCACCGACCATTGGCACCCCCGATCTGAAAAATACGCTTAACTATGAGTTTGATCTGGCTTACGAGACGCAGTTTGACAGCGGTATGTTCAAGATCAAGGCCTTCTACTCCATGCTGGACAACTTCATTGCCTACAATGCGGACAAGATGCAAAACCGTTATGAGAATGTCGATGCAACGATCTACGGTTTCGAACTGTCCGGTACCTATGTGACACTTGAATCTCTCTACTTTGACTACAGTTTGGCATATCAGAGAGGGAAGAAGGAGAGACCGCTTACGGGACAGACAGGGACCAATATGCCGGAGATCCCGCCTTTGAAGTTCAATGGCGCGGTCAATTACGACTGGGATGAGACTTTCACACTCAGAGCAGAGCTGGTCGCATCTGACAGTTGGACAAACTATGATGTGGAGAATGGGGAGCAGGAACTTGACGGGTATGCGGTTGTCAACCTTAAAGCAGTGAAGACTTTTGCCAAAAACTTCGAGATCACGGTAGGTGTTGACAATCTGTTCGATACCACCTATGCAGTTTCCAACACCTACAAAGACCTGATTTTGCTTCCGACCACACCCGGAAACGATGTGGTCATGCTGATGAACGAACCGGGACGCTATGTCTATACGAACCTTAGATATAAATTCTAAGGCAATTTCTCCATTCCCGTGGGAATGGGAATATTTCTTCTTCTATCTCTTTCTGCCCTTTAGTTTTGAAGCATTCCATAAAAAGTGTTAAATTAGTGTTAAATCCTTGATTTAAATCAATTATATTTATTATAACGTTCAGATATAATGAAAGTATGGGCAATAATGCTGTCGTGTTATTGACTAAAAATTTCAGAAGGAGATGAAATGAGCTACCGATTAAGCATATTTGCATCACTCGTTCTAGGTTCTACACTGAGTATCAGCACACTTTTTGGTGCCAGTACATTGGATAAGGTGATGAAAGAAAGAGGGTTGACGCAAAAAGATTTGCTAGCTGCGGCGAAAACCTATACGCCAAGCGGGGGACGTGACAAGTATATTGTTTTCAGTTCCGGAGGGCAGTCCGGACAGATCATGGTATATGGGGTACCGTCCATGAGAATCCTCAAATATATCGGTGTTTTCACGCCGGAGCCTTGGCAGGGATGGGGGTATGATGATGATACCAAAAAGGTTCTTGCACAGGGTAACATCCGTGGCAAAAAGATCACATGGGGTGACACACACCACCCGGGACTCTCCGAAACAGACGGGAAGTACGATGGTAAATGGCTGGTCATTAACGACAAGGCCAACCCGAGATTGGCAGTTATTGATCTTGAGGATTTTGTGACCAAACAGATCGTTGTTAACCCGATATTCAAGTCTGATCACGGTGGAGCCTTCTTTACACCAAACTCCGAGTATATCCTTGAAGCATGTCAGTATGGGGCACCTTTTGATAACAACTACCACCCGATAGAGGAGTATAAAGAGACTTATCGTGGGGGTGTGACGGTTTGGAAGTTCGACCACGAAAAAGGGAAGATCATCCCCGAAGAGTCCTTCACTATCGAAATGCCGCCTTATATGCAGGATCTCTCCGATGCCGGTAAAGCGGCTAGTTACGGCTGGGGATTCACCAACTCGTTCAACTCCGAGATGTATACCGGGGGTATTGAAAAAGGTCTTCCTCCGTTTGAAGCAGGAACAAGCCGTAACGATACAGACTTCCTCCATATGTATAATTGGAAGAAGCTGGCAAAACTCGCCAAAGATGATAAAAATGTAAAGATCATTAATGGGCACAGGGTCATCCCTATGGAAGTAGCGATCAAGAATGATGCACTTTTTCTTGTTCCGGAGCCTAAGTCACCACACGGTGTCGATGTTTCTCCTGACGGTACAAAGATTGTTGTCTGCGGTAAACTCGATACCCATGCAACAGTGTATGACTTTGACAAGTTGATGACAGCCATCAAGAACAAGGACTATGCAGGGAAAGACCCATACGGGATTCCTATTCTTGACTTGAAAAAAACAATGCATTGTCAAGCAGAACTGGGACTTGGACCATTACACAATCAGTTTGGAAAAGGGTGGCAAGATGGTGAGATATATACATCTCTCTATGTTGATTCGCAGGTAGTTAAATGGAACTACCAAACCTGTAAAGTAGAAGACAGACAGAATGTCAACTACAATATCGGGCACCTCTGTGGTATGGAGGGTAAATCGGCGGATCCGCAGGGTGAATATATCATCGCACTCAATAAGCTTGCGATCGACAGATTCAACGAGATCGGACCTCTGCATCCTCAGAACCACCAGTTGATCGATGTTCGCGGGAAGAAAATGCAGCTGCTTTATGATATGCCTGTACCGCTTGGAGAACCGCACCAAGCAGTAGCGATCAGAGCGGAAAAGCTTCATCCGCATGTCCGTTACAAAATGGGTACCAATGCCTTCACAGGCGAAACACACGAAGGTAAAACACTTGCCGGACAAGAGAAGATCGTCAGAAAAGGGAACCATGTCTATGTGTACGGAACTGTGGTCAGATCACACATCAACCCTGAACACGTGACGGTTAACAAGGGCGATACAGTCACTTTCTACCTGACAAACCTTGAAAGAGCCGAAGATGAGACACACGGATTTACAGTAGATACCTACAATGTCCATACCTCACTCGAACCGGGTAAAACAGTTGCGGTAACATTCAAAGCGGATCTTGAGGGTGTATTCCCGTACTACTGTACAGAGTTCTGTTCTGCACTTCACCTCGAGATGATGGGTTATCTCATGGTCAAAGATCCGAACAAGAAATATACTGCCGCCAAGAAACTGAAAATGGCAGCAATGAGTCCTGAACAACTCAAAAAAGAGTATGATCAGACCGTTGCGGTCAATGATGCGACAGACAAAGTCATCCAGAGTGTCGTGAAGTTCCTCAAGGAGAACCATTACGAGAAGTACCCAACAGTAAAAGCACTGGTGGAAGATGCACTTGACCAATATGGTAAGATCAAAGAGCAGAAAGCCAAAGCAGATGAAGCCGTGAAAGCGGGAGACATGAACAAAGCGATTCTGTTTGAAAATATGATCTGGCAGTATATGGTCAAGACAGCCGATGTCGGTATTAGGGCGAAAGATCTTTTGGTTAAGAAGGTGGCCAAACCAATGAATGAAGCGGCTAAACGAGGAGAGATTGCTTATAAAGAGGGTGGTTGTAACGGATGCCACGTGATCGGTAAAGTATCATCAGGTCCTGACCTGACAGGAGTACTTCAGCGTCATCAGAATGGAGAACAGTGGGTAAAACAGTGGATCCTGCATCCAGAAAAAATGTATGATGATGACTATATCAAGTCCATGACCAACTACTTTAAGCTGCGTATGCCTAATCAGGGTATGACAGAGAAACAGACCGAAGATATCATTGAATATCTCAAGTGGATCGACGAGAACTCGAATCTCTTTTAAACCTATTTACTGCCATACAGGGGTTATCTCTGTATGGCAACTATTCAGTACTTACAGAATATAATGCAAAATTATTTTCCTTTTCCATTTATTTTACTTGATATATGTCAAGTAATTATTTGAAGGAGAGCGATAGAATAAACAGTAAGTATCTCGCTATCTCAAAGAACTCTGAAAGGATGAGTTTTTTGGTATATCTAGAACATAAAGGATACACATGAGTTCATTGGCAAAGTCAAGACTGTTTACATTGTTGGCACTGGGCATTCTGCTCTACTGGTTCGTTATTCCGGCGGTCTTCACCCATAATGTTGTGGAGCTTGGACGACAGGGCAAGGCTGACAAGATCTCAGATCTGACGGTCAAGGCCTGGGACTACTACCAGAAGGGGCGCTATGTCTCTCCAAACATCCCCAAAGAGGATGCAAACAACCTGCAAAAAATGATCGAAGATGATATGGAGCTCAATGTGGTGACCGCACCGATCTGGTATGTGTCGCTCGAAGCGCCCAACTACCCAAAGGATGCCTTCCCCGAAGGGATCCCGGTATTCTACCACTTTGACGGTTTCTCAGGTGATGTACACGAGATGAACACCATCAATCACTATATCGGGATGGATCCGATGGAGCGAGGGGCACCCTATCTGCGTATGCTCGCACCCTATGCGCTCATCTTTGTGGCATGGCTGATGGCGATGTTTATGATCTACAACAACAGGCTGCTAAATCTGCTGATGCTGATTCCGGCAGTACTTCCGCTGGTTTTCCTGGGCTTCTACTCCTACTGGCTTTATTGGTTCGGACACCATATGCACGACTGGGGGGCGTTCAAGATTAAACCGTTCACCCCGACGGTCTTCGGGGACGGAAAGGTGGCGCAGTTCACCACACACTCCTACCCAACGATAGGCTTCTGGCTGCTGCTAGCGATCAGTGTGCTCAGCATTTTGGCCATAGCAGCCAAACGCAAGTACCAGAAGCAGCACAGTAAAAACTAGAAAAAAAGGGCAGAGTATGAGAGATGAAAGGAGAAGAGGTATGCAAATGAGGATATTTGTATATTCCCTGCTGCTTGGTGCAGTGCTGGCACCGCTCTCTTGGCTCCATGCATCGGTACTGCAGGATACGATCGACAAGGCGAAACCAGGCTCAAGACTGGAACTTCCTGCCGGGATCTATAAAGGGAATATTGTTATCGACAAGCCGTTGATCATTGACGGAAAAGACCAAAAGGCGATCATTGAGGGTGACGGAAAGGGTACCGTGGTCAGGATCACTGCTTCGGGTGTGACACTCAAGAACCTCACCATTCGTCACAGCGGTGAGGAGCATGAACGTGTTGATGCAGGTGTGTCGTTGAACAAAGTGACTCAGTGTCATGTCGAAAATAACCGTATTGTCGACTGTCTTTTCGGCATCGATATGTCTGAGGTGACCAACTCCGAGATCAATAACAACTATATCGAGTCCAAACCCTTCGATCTGGGGATCCGTGGGGACGGTGTGCGTTTGTGGTACAGCAACGACAACCACCTCAGTGGCAACCATCTTTACAAGTCGCGTGATTTTGTCGTCTGGTACTCCCATGGCAATCTCATCGAAAAAAATAAAGGTGAGTATGGCAGATATTCGCTGCACTTCATGTACACGGGGAAGAACTATGTCAAAGACAATGTCTACAAGCACAACTCGGTGGGCATCTTCTTCATGTATTCGCGAGATACTATTGCTACCGGGAACTTGATACAGAACTCTATGGGAACGACGGGACTTGGCATTGGGCTGAAGGATGCAAGCAACTTCACTCTTAAGGACAATACCATCATCTATTGTGCCAGAGGGCTTTTTATCGACCGCTCTCCCTATGAACCGGATGAAACGAATATCATTAAAGGCAACCGGATCATCTATAACAGTGAGGGAGTTCATTTTCACTCGCTGAGTCTCAATAACAGGATCATCGGCAATATTTTCAAAGGAAATATTGAAAATGTGGTGAATGATTCGTACAATACGAGGATAACAGAGAACTATTTTGACGGAAATTACTGGGATGATTACGAAGGATTCGACAGGGACGGTGATGGTATCGGCGACGGACCGTACAACTACTATGCGTATGCGGACAAAGTGTGGCTGCTCAACCCCAATGTGAAATTCTTTTACGGATCCCCGGTGATCTCAATCTTGAATTTCCTGGCAAAACTGGCTCCATTTTCGGAGCCGGTTTTGCTCTTGAGCGATGAGCATCCCAAAATGTATGAAGGACAGGTGTAATGGAAGAGAAAAAACGACGAGCGTTCATGAAGCAGGCTGCCGGGCTTGGTGTATTGGGTATTGCAGCAGCCGGCGGCATTTGGGCGGCAAAAGAGTTCAAACCGGAAAAAAGCAGACTCCGTCCTCCCGGAGCGGTACCGGAGGATCAGTACCTCTCCATGTGTATCAAATGCGGGCAGTGTCTGCAGGTGTGTCCATACGACTCGATCAAACTTGAAGATATCGACGGCAAAGCGGCTGTGGGGACCGCCTATATTGCACCGCTTGAAAGAGGCTGTTACCTTTGTGAAGCCTTCCCTTGTGTCCTTGCCTGTCCTACCGGGGCACTTGACCATGAGTCCAACGTGATTGAAAAGATACACATGGGTATGGCAATCGTGGTCAATGAAAGTGCCTGTATCGCGCTGGAAAATAAGAAGGTGACCAAAGAGATGATCGGCCGTATTTACGACCATACCAAAGTGATCAGTGAGGAAGAGCGTCGTGAAAGGAAAGTGGTGATCTACGACAATGATCCGGAAAAGGTCAAACTCCAAAAAGAGCTGTTGCAGAAGTTGAGCGCCAAAGAGGGGCAGACCTGCGACTTGTGTGCCAGCCTTTGTCCCTATAAGCCGGATCCTTCACTGGCAATCGGGATGGTGGATAAGAACGGAGGGCTCTTCCCAGAGATACGCGAATCGTGTGTCGGATGCGGTGCCTGTGTAGAGCTCTGCCCGACCAAGGTATTGCAGATACTTCCATATGCAACCTATGCAGAAGTCTATGGAAAGAAAAAAGGAAATGCGCATGCGTAAGATAGTGAGAGTGATGACGGCGGGTGCCGTTGTGTTCGCCTTGAGCGGATGTGACGGTAAAAAGTCAGAAGAGGGTACCCAGGAAACGGCAAGCGGAAAAGGTATTGTTGTGACAGAGGG
>JAJRRK010000157.1 GCA_024279555.1 Campylobacterales bacterium | reverse complement strand
TGCAGCGCATGAGTTTGACACTATTAGAGGTATGCACGAAGATGTGGCTGTATTCATCATCAACCTCAAGAACATTCGTTTCAAGATCAAGGACGAAAGTGACAGGGTAGAGTTGAAGTACAGCTTTGCTGGCCATAAAGAGGTGACGGCACAGGATCTTAACAATGACCAGATCGAAGTGGTCAACGGGGATCTGCCGTTGGCGACACTCAATGAAGATGCCGAACTGAACTTCACTGTTGTGATCGCAAAGGGTATCGGTTATGTACCGAGTGAAGACCTCAGAGACGAAGTGGCACCGGATGCCATCGCACTCGATGCATTCTTCACTCCAGTCAGAAAAGCCAACTACAAGATCGACCCTGTTCTGGTTGAAGACAACCCGAACTTCGAGAAGATCACGTTCGATATCGAAACAGATGCACAGATCGGTCCGGTCGAAGCGTTCACTAACGCGCTGGAAGTGATGAACAAGCAGCTTTCTGTCTTTAACGGTGTATTGGATGTGGATATCTCCGCACCGGCACCGAGAAAAGGCGGAGATGACAGCGAGCTCAAGCCCTTCCTTCAAACAGTCGATTCACTCGGTCTGAGCGCACGTTCGTTCAACTCACTCGACAGAGCGGGCATCAAATATCTTGGTGAGCTCGTACTGATGAGCGAGAACGAGATCAAAAATATCAAGAACCTCGGAAAGAAATCTCTCGATGAGATCAACGAGTGTCTTGTGGAGCACGGATTCGGTTCCGAGTTCGAACTTGCAGAGAGTACAAGAGCCAATCTTGTGAAAAAAATCGAGCAGCTTAAAGTATAGCTGCCAAGTAAAGGACAAATATGAGACATAAGCACGGATACCGTAAACTGAACAGAACGTCTTCTCATAGAGCAGCACTGCTCAAGAACCTCTCCATCGCTTTGACGAAAGAGGGGCGCATCGAGACGACGCTTCCAAAAGCAAAAGAGTTGAGAAGCTACTACGAAAAGTTGATCACCAAAGCGTCTGCGGGTGACTTCAATGCACACAGAGCGATCTTCGCAATGCTGCAGGACAAAGAGTGTACCAACAAGATCGTGACTGAGATCGCACCCAAGTATGCGGACAGAAACGGCGGTTACACACGCATCATCAAGACGCGCATGAGAAGAGGTGATGCAGCACCTATGGCGATTATCGAACTGATATAATCGTTCTGCCCTCTTTGTATTCCGGGACTTCCCGGGTACAATCCTACAATTTTTTAAAACCCATCTATTTACCATTGACAAAGAAGCGCTTTTAGTGTATAAAGCATATCTGAGAGTTGTTACGGCAATGAGTACTCACAGAAGTTTTGTTATAATTATTAAATGATATGGCGTATGCCATCACAAAGGAGAAACGTTGATCCCGTTTACAGATGAAGAGCTTTTGCCGCCGGTAAAAGACGTAATAGAGAAAGTAAGACCGTCTATCAAGCTTGACGGTGGAGATATTGAACTGATCGACATTAAAGACGGTAAGGTCTATGTGCAGCTTCAGGGTGCCTGTGTAGGATGCGGCAGCAGCGGAACAACACTGAAGTTTGGTGTGGAGAGACAGCTGAAGACACTCATACACCCTGAACTGTCCGTGATCAATGTGCCTCAGGGCTTCGAAGACAAACTGGATCAACTAGGATAACATGAGTAAAGTCAATCCCGATCTGATGCTGCAGCGTGCCGAGAAGGAGTTCCTCGAAGGCGACTACCAGATGGCGTTGCAGACCTATGGTTTGCTGTTGAAAGACTACCCCGCGCTGGAAGAGGCAAAGGTAGGGGTCTACCTGAGCGATCTTGGTATCGAGAGTGATGAAGAGGCACAGGCGCTGTTTGACTACTATCAGATTATTAAAGAGGAGCGTGAGAACGCTGCAGAGATCATTGATGGACTTATCGAGTCTCTTACAACGACTAAAATGCAACTGAGTGAACTGCTGCTTGATCCTGTGCAGGAGCAGGTGGAGTATGGTGACGGTATTCGTTACAGTGATTTTTTAGCGTTGGTAGAGAGCCGTGGCAGCTTCAAAAAAGCGTTCGAGGATATCATGTTCTCGACCAAAGTGGTCATTACCGACAAAGATCAGTTCATCGATTTTGTGACCCGTCTGGCAAAAGAGGGCTTTGATGAGATGGCGCTTAACTATCTTGATGCGACAACAAGTCTTTTTGGTGACGATCAAGATGTACTGGCGCTCTATAATGTTGTGAAAGGAATGAAGCAGTGAAACTCCCCTTTGATCTGAAGGGGTACGCCTTCATTACCGACGATACGACCAAGCTCGATGCCGATACCCTCTTTCTAAAAACCACACAGAACACCCCCTATTTTGAAAAACTGGAACAGAAGCCCGAATATATCGACTCCAAAGAACTCATAGCGCTTTGGGGACTTGAACAGATGCGCGTGGTGGGGGTAACAGGTACCAACGGCAAGACTACGGTCACCGCGGCGATCTACTCTTTTCTGCTCGACTTGGGTGAAAAGCCCGCTTTGCAGGGTACCCGGGGTCTGTTTGCCCAGGAGCAGCGCATTGAAGAGAAGAGTATGACCACACCGTCCATTCTCGAGACGCTGCACAATATGAAACAGACACATGACATGGGCTGCAACTACTTCATTATGGAAGTCAGTTCCCATGCCATCCATCAGGAGCGCATAGAGGGCATACAGTTCGCGCTGAAGGTGCATACCAATGTCACCAGCGACCATCTGGACTATCACGGGACGGTAGAGGAGTACCGCCGCGTCAAGAGCCTCTTTTTTGTCGATGATACGATGAAGCTTTTGAACAAAGATGACATCAAGCACATCACCTACAACTGGAAAAATGCCTACAGTTACGGTGTGGACGAACCTGCCACCTACAAGGTGCAGGCGTTTTCACTGCTCAACGGTATTACCGCGGGGATCAAGTATATGCAGGAGGAGGTGACCTTCCACTCTCCAATGGTGGGGCTTTTCAACCTCTTTAACCTCATGGCGGCTATCGGGTCGGTACATCTGCTGACCAAACGCCCGCTGGAAGAGATATGTGAGGTAGTAGAGAACTTTGCAGGGGTGGCAGGGCGCATGGAGGTGGTCAGCACCGATCCGCTAGTCATTGTTGACTTCGCCCATACCGATGACGGGATGCATGCGGTACTCGAGTCCATGAAAGACCGTGACATCTCCGTAGTCTTTGGTGCGGGCGGTAACCGCGACAAAGAGAAGCGACCCCGTATGGGTACGGTAGCAGGACGCTACGCCAACAAGATCTATGTCACTTCAGACAATCCGCGCGATGAAGTGCCCGAGCAAATCCTCGAAGATATTTTGGTGGGGTTGCGGGGCAAAGAGCATGTCACCGCCTGTCCCGACCGAAAACTTGCCATCAAACTGGCGCTCGATGCCCTTGAGCCCAATGAAGTATTGCTGATCCTCGGCAAAGGCGACGAAACCTATCAGGAGATCAAAGGGGTGAAACACCCGTTTGATGACCGTGAGGTTGTGCGGGAGCTTTTGGCGCAGAGAGGGTAATGCTATTTGTGCAATTTGGAAAGGTTGAGGCTCTCTTTCCTTTACTTCCTTTTACTCTTTTGCTTCTCTTCTTGGATTAGTTGGGATTTGGCATATCAATACAAAAAACCAAAGAGCCAAAGGGGTATTTTGTTTGCATTTTGCGTAGAGTCTGTATCTATGGCAAGGTAGCTCTCTTTTATATCTTTGATCTGCATAAAATCTTTGCTTTTTCCCCCTACTTCTATGGTATATTTGTTGTCTATTATGAAGTCGCCTTTATCTATGGTTGTTATAGCGTGTTTGTGTTGTAGCTGTGAAACAAAAAAAGACTCTCTTATGGTGCCTATCTTTGGTTCCGCCGATAGTGCATAAAAGAGGTTGGTGTTGTTAAGGTATAGCTTTTCGGGTTTCGATAGTTTGCTGATGCCTTTTTTATTGTTTGTCACTATGTTTATAAGCCCCCCATTTTTCAGGTGCTCCAAATAGGCATATACGGTATTTCTACTCACCTCTAAATTTGTTGCTATTTTGGTGATGTTTAATTCAAAAGGCTCTGACTCGCTTATGATGATAAGTAGCTTCTTGAGCTTATGTGCAAAACTTGGCTTGATCAATCCAAGTTCTACAAAATCGATATCTATGATTTGGTTGATAACACTATTTAAAAGCCTCAAATACTGACTCTGTTCTTTGAAATAAAAAGGGTAATATCCATAGGTTAAATACTCATTAAAATGTTCAAGAGGAACAAACTTATATTCAAGTTCATTGACAATCTCTACACTGTTTTGCAAAATCTCTTCCAGATTAAAACTTGGAAGATTGATATTTAATTTTAACTCCAAAAACTCCCTATATGACAACCCTTGCATATCATAGAGCACAACTCTCCTGCTCAAATCCGCTTGCGAGTTATATATCGAAACGGCACTCGAACCACTAAAAATGACTTTTAATTTAGGATAAAAGTCATATATAGCTTTTAAATCTATGGAGAAGTTTTTGTATCTGTGTATCTCATCTATTATCAAATACTCTCCACCTATCTTGCTAAACTCCTCAGCAAGTTCATGGAGCTTAATATCGACATTTGCAGGAAAATCATAAGAGAGATATAGCGATTTGTAAGAGGGCAAAGTATTTTTCAACTCTTTTAAGTACTGAAGCAAAAATGTAGTCTTACCCACACCTCTTGAACCAGCTATACCTATCATTTGAGAACCAAAATCTATCTCATCAAAAATATACCGTTTATACGCTGTATCAAACTCTCTTAAAATTCTTTGTTCAAGTTTTTGTAGATTATTTAACACAATCTTCCTTTTTTGTCAATTAGTAATTAACATTATATTGTTTTTTTGCTTAATATGTTTTCTGTTGTATATTTTATTCTGGAAAGGGGAGTTGTTGTCAAGCCTTTTTGTTATGCTTTGACAGCTTGGTTTTAACTTACCTGTCCCCTTTTCTTCCCTTTCATGAAGTATCCGTTTGATGATCGTGAGGTTTCGCGGGAGCGATGAGGATTAAGGTTTAAGAAAACTCTCGAAAAACCCAAACCTTAAATGGGTAAACCCCGTAAATACGGGCTTTAGGCATTCCGTTTAAGGGTGTCTAAAATGGCTTTAAACTTAAACCTCCGACCACACCGACATTTGCCGGTTAACATAATGGCACTCCCTGAAAACCGTCAACTAGGCATAACTAGCAAAAAAATATTCTATAAAACGACCTTCTACCACTCTTATATAAATGCTATAATTCAATAAATACATATAAAGGATGTACTGCATGAAAAAAATACTACTGGCACTGCTTACGCTAACAGCACTATCTTTTGCGGGAGATTTAGATGATGGGTTGAAGGCATACAAAGCAAAAGATTATAAGACGGCAGTGGCTTTATTCCAGAAGGCATCGGATCAGGGGCTTGCTGGGGCGCAATATCTCCTTGGAACGATGTATGACATTGGGCGGGGAGTGAAGCAGGATTATCATAAGGCGGCGGAACTTTATCAGTTGGCAGCCGATCAGGGGCTTGCTGGGGCGCAACATCTCCTTGGAATGATGTATGACATTGGGCAGGGAGTGAAGCAGGATTATCATAATGCTGTGGCACTTTATCAGTTGGCAGCCGATCAGGGGCTTGCTGAGGCGCAATATAGCCTTGGGTTTATGTATGAAAAAGGTCGGGGTGTGAAACAGAGTTATCATAAGGCGGCGGAACTTTATCAGAAGGCAGCGGATCAGGGGCTTGCTGGGGCGCAATATAGACTTGGGCAGTTGTATGAATTTGGGAAAGGAGTGAAGCAGAGTTATCATAAGACGGCGGAACTTTATCAGAAAGCAGCGGATCAGGGGGTTGCTGTGGCGCAAAATAACCTTGGGTTGATGTATTACAAGGGGAATGGGGTGAGACAGAGTTATCATAAGGCTGCGGAACTTTTCCAAAAGGCAGCCGATCAGGGGCTTGCTGGGGCGCAAATTAGACTTGGGTTAATGTATTATGAAGGGAATGGGGTGAGACAGAGTAACACTAAAGCCAAAGAACTCTCTGGAAAAGCTTGTGATAATGGGGATGAGAATGGATGCAAACTCTATGCTTTCCTTAACAGACAATAACCTCTCTATAACACTTCTCTGAATACATAATTGTATTCAGAGATTTACACTGCTTAACATAAACCCAATTCTGGTCAAAATAAAGAGTGCCTATAAAGATGTTATTCTTTATGCTCCCGGAATGGTCATCTCAAACTTCTCCCCCGTCTGCTGTGTATGAACATAGAGCTTCCACGCATGTACCACTTGCCACAGCATCCATCCAAATGACAACAGTGTCAACAGACCCGCAAGATAGATGAGAGGAGTGATGAAAACCGACAACACAAAGGTGGTGAGTGTCGCGATGTGGATGTAGAGGTGTTTCATGGCGGTTTTGGGATGGATGACCTCGTGCATCATCGGGGCGGTGAAGTAGCCCTGGGAGTTGAGATGGAACCATGTCAGAAACGGGACAATCTTGTAGAACATTGCAAAGACGATACTCAGGGCAAAACCCGAAAAGAGAATGTAGTTGAGGCTCTGCAGTGGGGCAAGGGGTACAAAAGGATGCATGAGGGTCAGTGCCATGCCGGCAATGAGCAGTCCCATACCAAGCCGCCAGAACCATACTGTCGCATCGGCAATGGGGCGTTTACGCTGTGTCAAACGTTTGAGTGTCAAGAGGGCATAACCCATCAGAATCAGAGCGATCAGAGTGTGCGAGAGTGCCCAAATATTCGGCAAGAACAGGTTGATGGCAAAAGTGACAATCAACAGTGTCAAAAGTGTTAACGGCAGGTAGCCGCTGACCAGTTTGGGGTAGGAGGGGGTGACATAGAACATCTCGATCACCTGAAAGGAGATAGAGATGATCAGCAGGGCGATCCAGCCAAAAAGTCCAAAGGAGAAGTGGGCGGTCTTGAACTCCAAATAGTGCAGCCCCTGCATTAGACCGCCGAGTGTCGAGGTGAGGTAAAGTGCCAAAACAGTCAAGATACCAAGGGCAATAAGTGCAACGGTCATGCCTTTGGAAGAGGCGCTGTGGTTGGGCAGTCGCAGCAGGTTTTTGAGCATCACAAAAACGATCCCCAGTATGCTTGTGCCAAGCAGCAGGGATGCAGCGGCAAAGAGTATGCCGTTACCTGTCCAGAATGCAAGCAACAAGGCAGCAGCCCCAAGGACAAAAGGAAACTGTACCCAATTGGCTTTACGGGTAGGGGCAGTGAGTTTAACCCCCGCGATGACCGGCAGCATCTGAAAGAGAGCAGCAAACATAAATGAGAGCATCACGCCCAGTGTCAGGGTGTGGGTGAAGATGACCGCTTCGATGTTGTCAGCATCAAATATCTTCACCCCAAAGCGCAGCACCAGTACGCCTGCCAGTACGCCAAAGAGCGCACCGCTTACAAAGAAACGAAAAACGACGGAAATAGGGGGTGCCTGATCGAGGGAGAGCCCCTGCTGGTCAAACATCGCAGAGTTCCTCCAGGTCGATGTCGTGGTTTCGGGTGATGAGGATGTGCCAGGTGCTGTGTGCATCTTCTTTGGTGAGAACACGGAAGCCCTGCTCACTTGCCATATCGATGAGCGGGATGGGGTTTTTGCGGTGGATCATGTAAAAATAGTTGTGCTCTTCCAGCTCACGCAGTGCGGCAATGGCACGCTCCAGAGGGATGGGGTGTTCCAGCTCTCTGGCATCGAGGAAGATCTTGTGTGCTTGGGTCATCTGTTTAGAGCTCCACCTGCTTCATCTTTTCGAGGGTCTCCTC
>JAJRRK010000156.1 GCA_024279555.1 Campylobacterales bacterium | reverse complement strand
TAAAAGGAAAAGAATGGCTGATTTGTTTGAAGATGGTCACAATACCGAAGAGGTATTGATAGAAGAGAGTATCAAGTCAAGCTATCTTGACTACTCCATGAGTGTTATCATTGGGCGTGCGTTGCCTGATGCGCGTGACGGGCTCAAGCCGGTGCATCGCCGTATCCTCTACGCGATGAACGATCTGAACCTCTCTCACCGTGCGCCGTACAAGAAGTCGGCGCGTATCGTCGGGGATGTCATCGGTAAGTACCACCCCCACGGTGACAATGCCGTCTACGATGCGCTGGTGCGTATGGCGCAGGATTTCTCCATGCAGGCACCGCTCATAGACGGGCAGGGGAACTTCGGTTCCATCGACGGTGACAACGCGGCGGCGATGCGTTATACCGAGGCGCGGATGACGAAGATCGCTGAAGAGTTGTTGGCAGACATTGAAAAAGACACGGTCGATTTCGTACCCAACTATGATGACTCGATGGTCGAGCCCGATGTATTGCCAAGCCGTGTGCCCAACCTGCTGCTCAACGGTTCAAGCGGTATCGCTGTAGGTATGGCGACCAACATCCCCCCACACCGTCTCAATGAACTGGTCGATGCACTGGTACTGCGCATCGACAATCCCGAAGCGACCGTTGAAGATGTGATGAAGATCGTGCAAGGTCCTGACTTCCCGACCGGGGGGATCATCTTCGGACGCAAAGGGATCACCGATGCCTATACTACAGGGCGCGGGCGCATTAAAGTGCGTGCCAAGACGCACATCGAGCAGAAGGGGAATAAAGAGGTGATCATCATTGATGAGCTGCCTTATCAGGTCAACAAAGCGAGACTTATCGAAAATATCGCTCAACTGGTGCGCGACAAGCAGATAGAAGGAATCAGTGAGATCCGTGATGAGTCCGACCGTGAGGGTATCCGTGTGGTACTCGAACTCAAGCGTGATGCCATGAGCGAGATCGTACTTAATAACCTTTTCAAAAGTACACAGATGCAGGTGACCTTCGGGATCATCATGCTGGCTATCAACAACAAAGAGCCTAAAGTATTCAACCTTATGGAACTTTTCGATCTTTTTCTCAACCATCGAAAAACGGTCGTCATCAGACGTACCATCTTTGATTTGGAGAAGGCACGAGCGAGAGCACACATTCTTGAAGGACTCAAGATCGCTGTTGATAACATTGATGAAGTGATTAAGATTATTCGTGCTTCTTCAGACGATGAAGATGCGCGCAATAATCTGATGGAGCGATTTAAACTCTCTGAGATACAAGCCAAAGCGATCCTTGAGATGCGTCTGCGCCGTCTGACCGGTCTTGAGATCGAGAAGATTGAGAACGAGCTGGCAGAACTGCTCAAAAAGATAGAAGAGCTTGAGGGCATTCTGAAATCTGAAGCGAAGATCAACGCCATTATTCGTGAGGAATTGGTGGAGATCGGTGAGAAGTTCGCCGCTCCCCGTCGTACGGAGATCGTAGATGACTACGATGACATTGACATCGAAGATCTCATTCCTAACGAGCCGATGGTCGTGACCATTACCCACAGAGGGTACATCAAGCGCGTACCGGTGAAACTTTATGAGAAGCAGCACAGAGGCGGCAAGGGTAAAACAGCCGTGACCACCTACGATGACGACTTTATCGAGAGCTTCTTCACCTCCAACACGCACGACACACTGATGTTTGTCACCGATAGAGGACAGCTCTACTGGCTGAAGGTCTACCGCATCCCTGAAGGCTCGAGAACTGCCAAAGGCAAAGCGGTGGTCAATCTGATCAACCTACAGCCCGATGAGAAGATTATGGCGATTATTCCGACGACGGACTTTGACGAAAGCAAGTCGCTTGTCTTCTTTACCAAAAACGGTATCGTCAAGCGTACGAACCTAAGTGAATACTCCAACATCCGAAGTAACGGAGTGCGTGCCATCAACCTTGATGAGAATGATGAACTGGTCACCGCCAAGATTGTTACGCCGGAGACGAAATGGCTCTTCGTGGCGACCAAGAAAGGACTTTGTATCCGCTTTAAGGTGGAAGATGCCAGAGAGATCGGGCGTGTCTCCAGAGGGGTAACGGCGATCAAGTTCAAAATTGACGGTGACTATGTCTGTGGAGCGACAACGATTAGAAGTGAAGAAGATGAATTGTTGATGCTCTCGGAAAAAGGACTCGGCAAGCGTACGACTGCCAGTGAGTACCGTGAGCAGAACCGTGCGGGTAAAGGGGTTATCTCTATGAAGTTGACGCCGAAGACCGGTGATGTGGTCGGTGTGGTGATGGTGGAAGAGGACAAAGACTTGATGTGTTTAACCTCTGTCGGTAAGATGATCCGCGTCGATATGGAGCAGATTAGAAAGGCAGGACGAAATACATCAGGGGTGAAGGTCGTGACCGTCGAGAAGAAGGATGTGGTCGTCTCTATGGCGAAGTGCCAGAAAGAGGAGAAAGAGCAGGAGCCTTCGGAGAGTGAAGGTGAAACCTCTTCTGAAAATGTCGAAACACCGGCAGAGAATAACGAAAACAATACAGGACTGTTTTAATGGCAAAGAAATACAACATAGCGATAGTCGGCGCTTCGGGTGCCGTCGGTGAAGAGCTTTTTAGAGTACTTGAGGAGGTGAACTTTCCTATCAATGATATCTTGCCTCTGGCAAGTGCCAACTCGGTAGGGATAGAGGTAGAGTGTCAGGGAAAGAGTTACAAGATCGAAGAGTTGACCGAGACGGTCTTTGAGGGGCGTGATATTGACATCGCGTTCTTTAGTGCAGGCGGAAGCATTTCGGCACACTATGCCAAGTATGCGGTCGAAGCGGGTGCCGTGATCATTGACAACACATCGCACTTCCGTATGGATCCTGATGTCCCGTTGGTTGTGCCTGAAGTAAACCCTGAAGATATCGAACTGTGGGAAGATACCGGTATCATCGCCAACCCCAACTGTTCGACCATTCAGATGGTACAGCTGCTCAAGCCGCTTGATGACCTCTATGGCATCAAGCGGGTCGATGTGAGTACCTATCAGGCGGTCAGTGGTGCGGGCAAAGCGGGTATGGAAGAGCTGGTCAAGCAGATGCAGGACTTCTTCGCCTTCAAACTGGATGAGTCCGAAGTAAAAGCTTTCGCGCACCAGATTGCGCTCAATGTCATTCCCCAGATTGATGTGCCCCAACCCAACGGCTACACCAAAGAGGAGATGAAGATGGTCAATGAGACCAACAAGATCATGCATACCGATTTTGCCGTTTCGGCTACCTGTGTGCGCGTGCCGGTACTGCGTTCGCACTCCGAGTCCATCACTGTGACATTCAGAGAAGGTGTCGATGTGAGTGTCGAGGAGGCAAGAGAGGCGTTGGCAAATTTTGAGAATGTCAAAGTGATCGACGACCTTGAGAAGGGTGAATACCCCATGCCGATCATCGCAACCGATACGGATTATACCTATGTAGGGCGTATCCGTAAAGATATCTTCGCGGAGAATATCCTGCATATGTGGGGCGTGGCCGATCAGGTCAGAGTCGGTGCGGCGACCAATGCGGTGCGTATTGCGCAAAAATGGATCAAGCTTCAGGAGGATGTGTAGATGAAAGAGACCCATACAGACGAAGAGCATCTCCAGATGGATCTTGCAAATCAAAGCTGGTATGAGAGTGCTTTTGAAAACCTGCTGTGGAGTACGCGCTTTTTTGTGCTTTTAGCAGTGATTTTCAGCATGATCGGAGGAATTTCCCTCTTCATTGTCGCCAGTGTCGATGTGTGGCATGTGGCAGTGATGGTCTTTCAAAACTACTTTGGACACGGAGAGCACCTATCACATTTTCATGAAGTGATCGTTGCCGAACTCATTGGAGCGATTGACCTTTACCTGATTGCAATCGTACTGTTTATTTTCGGTTTTGGACTGTATGAGCTTTTTATTTCTCAGATCGATGTAGCGAAGAAGAGCGCCGCATCGAAAATATTGGAGATCCATTCACTCGATGAGCTCAAAGACAAGCTTGCGAAGGTGATCATTATGGTGTTGATTGTCGGATTCTTTAAGCGGGCGATGAATACCACTTACGACAACCCGATAGAGATGCTCTATCTTGCAGGAGCCATTCTCGGACTGGCACTGTCGTTCTATTTTATGCATAAGGGAGACAACCACTGATGTCAAAGATTTTCGTAGATGCCTGTTTGGGCAAAGAGACTCCGTACACTCCGGTATGGATGATGAGACAGGCAGGCCGTTACCTTCCTGAATATATGAAGGTCAGAGCGGAAGCGGGGGATTTCCTCAGCCTCTGCCACGATCCCAAAAAAGCGGCGGAAGTAACCATCCAGCCGCTGGATATTGTCGGAGTCGATGCGGCGATCCTCTTTTCTGATATTCTGGTCATCCCCGATGAGATGGGGATGGATCTGAGCTTTGTCAAAGGAGAGGGGCCGAAGTTCTCCGACCCTATCAAAAGTCAGGAAGACCTTGACAGACTCATTGGTGGAGAAGAGGCGGCAAGCAAACTGACCTATGTCTATGACACCATCAAACTGCTCAGAGAGCAGCTTGATGCACGGGGTGACGAGAAAGCGCTTATCGGATTTACCGGTGCGCCGTGGACTTTGGCGACCTATATGATCGAGGGACAGGGTACCAAGACATATAATATTTGTAAAAAGATGATGTACTCCAACCCCGAACTTTTACATAACATCCTCTCCAAAGTCACCGAAGTAGTCAAGTACTATATGGAAAAACAGATCGAAGCGGGTGTCGATGTGGTGCAGATATTCGACTCCTGGGCAGCAGCGATCGAGCCAAGCAAATACGATGAATTCAGCTGGAAATATATGGTCGAGATCGCCGATTATCTCAAAGCGAAGTATCCGCACATTCCTATCATCATGTTCCCCAAGGGCGTGGCAGCCTTCATCGAACGCGGCGGCGTGTACGGCAACTTCGATGTCTTCGGTGTGGACTGGGGTACGCCTATGGCGATGGCAAAAGAGAAGCTTGGAGAGAAATATGTGCTTCAGGGCAATATGGAGCCGTGCCGTCTCTACTCCAAAGAGGCAACGACCGAATGTGTCGAAGCCCTGCAGGAGATCATGGGCGGCAAACGCCACATCTTCAATCTCGGACACGGGATTTTGCCTGATGTTCCGGTAGAGAATGCCATACATTTTGTAGATGAGTGCCATAGGGTAAGCGGTAAAAAATAGATGTCCAATATCATCTTCGGTCCCATCCCCTCCCGTCGTTTTGGCAAGTCTCTGGGGATAGACCTGAGTCCGGGCAAGAAGCAGTGCAACTTTGACTGTCTCTACTGTGAACTTGATCCTGCCAAAACAATGGCAGGGCAGGAGGAAGTGCTCTCGGTTGAAGAGATCGTCTCGGCGGTCAAACAAGGATTGCAAGAGCATCGTGACATCGATGTGCTTACCATTACTGCCAATGGTGAACCCACCCTCTACCCGTATCTTTCTAAACTGATTGATGAGATCAACAAGATCAAAGGCAGCACCAAAGTACTTATCCTTTCCAACGCTTCGACCATAGACGACCCCAAAGTGCAGGAGGCACTGCTGAAACTCGATGAGGTGAAGCTGTCACTCGACTGTGCGACACAGAAGTGTTTGAAAAAACTCGACCGTTCCCACAGCGGGATCGATGTAGAGAAGATCAAAGCGGGGATGCTTGCATTCAAAGAGAAATACAAAGGGCTTTTGATCGTGGAGATCCTGATCGTCAAGGGATTGAATGATTCCCAAGAAGAGATTGCCAAGCTCAACGACTATCTGCTCAAACTGAGACCGACACGCATCGACATCGGCACTATTGACCGCCCTCCGGCGTTTGATGTCAAACCGGTCAGTTACGAGGAACTTCTCCAAATCAGCCACCATTTTGATGCCTCGCTGCCTGTCTATATCGCTTCACGTAAAAAAGCAGAAGCAAAACCCTCAAGCTATAGTGAAGATGAAATACTTGAAACACTTTCCAAGCGTCCGCTGACACAGGAAGATATTGAAGTATTGTTCGATGAAGAGAGCCAAAAAAGATTCAAAAAGCTTCTTGAGAAAGCAGAAATAGGGCTTGTTGAAACGAATGGTGTAAAATTTTATAAAAAAGCCTGAAAAAGTCTTGACATTAAAGGACTTTTTCTCTATAATCTCACCCACGAAACAAGCACTCGCTTCTTTCAAGACATTGTTCCGGCATAGCTCAGCGGTAGAGTAGATGACTGTTAATCATTTGGTCCCAGGTTCGAATCCTGGTGCCGGAGCCACTTCAATTACGTGACAATCCCACTACAGCGACATTACAAGACTTTTTGTATCATACGCCCATTCAAATCATAAGTGCAATTCACCTCAATCACGCAGCAAATTCCTTAGCTACCTCTTCGAAAAATACCTCATACGGTGTTCTGTAATTGAGTACTTTCCGAGGTCTATGGTTTAGCCTGTTCTGTATGGTAATAATTTCCTCCTTAGATATTTGTGTGAAGTCAGTCTTCTTGGGTAAATATTGTCTGATGAGTCCATTGGTGTGTTC
>JAJRRK010000155.1 GCA_024279555.1 Campylobacterales bacterium | reverse complement strand
GTTTCAGAAGCGACCAAGCCGGAGTTCGGGGATTTCCAGTTCAACGGTGCCATGGCGCTTGCCAAAGCCCTCAAGCAGAACCCGCGCCAGATTGCACAGACCATTGTGGAAAACCTCGACCTTTCCGGTGTGATCGCCAAAGCGGAGGTTGCGGGACCGGGTTTTATCAACTTGTGGCTCAATGATGCGTGGGTGGCACAGCAGTGTGAGCATGCCGAGCATGATGAACGACTTGGTATTGTAAAGAAAGCCGATCCCGTCAAGGTTGTGGTGGACTACTCCGGTCCCAATATGGCAAAGCAGATGCATGTGGGACACCTGCGTTCGACGATCATCGGAGATACATTGTCGAATCTGCTTGAATTCCTCGGTGATGAGGTGATCCGTCAGAACCATATTGGTGACTGGGGAACGCAGTTTGGGATGCTGATTGCCTATCTGGAAGAGATGGGTGAAGACGGCAGTGGGTCACTCAAAGATCTTGAACAGTTCTACAAAGATGCCAAAGCCCGTTTCGATGCCGACGCCGCGTTCGCCGACAAGGCGCGTGAGTATGTGGTAAAGATACAAAGCGGTGATGCCCACTGTCTGACGCTCTGGAAGAGGTTCATCGATATCTCGCTTGGACACTGTGAAGAGGTATATGAGAAGCTCGATGTCAATCTGACCCGCGATGATGTACGTGCAGAGAGTTTTTACAATGAGTCGCTGGCAAAAGTCGTGAGTGATCTGGACAAAGCCGGGCTGCTTACGGAGAGTGACGGGGCGCAGTGTGTCTTCCTCGAAGGTGATGAGATCCCTGTGATCGTGCAGAAACGGGACGGTGGCTACCTCTATGCCACCACCGATCTTGCAGCACTCTACTACCGTGCCAATGTGTTGGGTGCCAAGCGTATCAGCTATGTGGTCGATGCCCGTCAGGGCGGACACTTTAAACAGGTTTTCCGTGTCGCCAAAGAGACCGGTTTCGTACCTGAAGATGTCAGGCTCGAACATATCGCTTTTGGTACCATGATGGACAAAAGCGGCAAACCTTTCAAAACCCGTGACGGCGGGACAGTCAAGCTGATCGATCTGCTCGATGAAGCGGTTGTGCGTGCCAAAGAGGCTATCACTGCCAAGGATGACTACAGCCAAGAGGAGCTTGAAAGCGTGGCGAAGATCGTCGGGATCGGTGCGGTCAAGTATGCCGATCTGGCGATCAACCGTGAGTCCAATTATATCTTTGACTGGGATAAGATGCTCTCTTTTGAGGGTAACACTTCCCTCTATATGCAGTACGCGTATGCGCGTATTCAGAGTATTTTTCGAAAGTTTGGCGGAGAAATCGAGGGAGAGATTATCATCGGTGATGCACTGGAGCACCGGCTGGCGGTAATGCTGCTGCGTTTTGAAGAGGTGCTGCTGCGGGCAGCAGATGAGGCGGCACCCAACCAGATCACGGGCTATCTCTATGATCTTGTAACGCTCTTTATGCGTTTTTACGAGCGCAACCCCATCCTCAAAGAGGGCGTGGAAGAGCAAACAAAAATGTCGCGTTTACTGCTGGCTGATCTGACCGCCAAGACCATTAAGCAGGGCTTGGATATACTGGGAATACAGGTCGTTGACAAACTGTAGGTTGCTTGTGCATTATGACCAGAAGTTGAAAGGAACGGTATGAAGGCACTGTTGATCATCGCGATACTGGCGACATTCGGATTGATCTTTTTTCTCTACTCCCGTAATCGTGACGGCAAAAAACTTGCCATCGCACTGGGGAGCTTTATTGTCCTGATCTCGCTGGGAATCATGGGCAATATCACCCGTCCTGTCATTCCGCTTTTTTTGACACATATCGTTCTGATCGTATCTGCCTGGCTGGGCTTGCTTTACTATTTGGTACGTGGACGCTATGTATGGTGGCTGATCTTCTCACCGGTTGTAACGATTGTGATCTTCGTGATCTGGTCACTGTTGGCAGGATCACGTTATGAAGATATTTGGGGTAGTTTGTTGTAACAATTAGATTCCCGTTCTTGCGGGAATGATGTATCTGCTTATGCTTCTTTTGCCTTCTTTTGATTTTCAATCAATTCACTGAGGAACTGTTCAAGGCTGTAGCGCTGACGGTACTCCGGTATCATAATGTGCACCAGAATATCCCCCAGATCGGCAACGATCCACTCGTCGCTCATATCTGCATGCATAAATGTCTCGCCTTTGGGCTTGAGTGTCTCTTTGAGCTGGTCGAAGAGCGCCTGGGTATGTTTGAGGTTGAGTGAGTTGGCAATGACCACACGGTCGGCGATATAATCCGCATCGTCAAGATTGAATACCTCTATCTCTTCGGCTTTTTTCTCGTCAAGTATTTTGACGATGTTGTCAATTCTTTCGTCTATTGTCATATAGGGTCTATCCTTCTAAAGTGTTTTTGACAGATCCGATGATCCTGCTATCGATCTGATCGGTCTTTTTCTCTGTTCGTATCGCGGTGGAGCTGACAGGCACATTGAGGGTAAGCATCGTCCATGACCGCAGCATATCGGTTTGCAGTTCGTACCCCGGACGCGTCACCACCACCCAGGTGATCTGTGCATTAAGCCACTCGAAATCGTACCATTGTGTCAATGTTGACAGATTGTCAGCACCGATGACAAGATATTTGACATCATACATTTTCTGATTCTGAAAATGTCTAACACTTTGGGCGGTTTTGACACTGTGCCCCTGTCTGATCTCATAATCGCTTACGATCACGTTGGGAATATCCGCAAAGAGCGCTTTGCACCACTCCAGACGCTGTGATGCCTCTGCCAGCGAACCATCCTTGAACGGGTTGAGGTAGGCGGGCAATACGATCAACCGATCGATATCCAGATGCCTGAGCGCTTCGGTAACGATCTGTTGATGTCCTCGGTGGGGTGGGTCGAAACTCCCCCCGAAAATGGCGACTGTGAGCCTCCCGCTATTAACCAAATGCTAACCTCATTTACAGTAGAATTACACACGAAAATCGCGGCTGTAGGTCGCATTTTAGCATATTACACCACAAGAGTTATTGAAGGAGCAGGTATGGCAGTGAAGGTAGCGATAAACGGATTGGGGAGGATCGGAAGATGTGTGGCACGCATCATTGCTGACAGGGATGACATCGAGCTGGTAGCAGTCAACGCCAGCGGTACGGAGGAGATGATCGCATACAATGTCAAATATGACTCGGTACACGGTACACGTAAAGATGTCACGGTTTCCGAAGGCTACCTGCACATTGGTAACGACAAAGCAAAGATCCTATCAGAGCGTGATCCTGCCAAACTGAATTTCGCCGATTTCGGTGCAGAACTGGTACTGGAGTGTACCGGTGCGTTCCTGACACAGGAGAGTGTACAACCCTATCTGGATAACGGTATCAAGAAAGTGGTCTTTTCTGCTCCGGCAAAAGATGACACCCCAACCTTCGTCATTGGCGCTAATGCCGACACCTATGCCGGAGAGCCGATCATCTCCAATGCTTCTTGTACGACGAACGGATTGGCGCCGGTTGCCAAAGTGCTCGACGATGCCTTCGGTATCGAGCATGGTTTGATGACGACGAT